>CAMOZZ010000008.1 GCA_946631165.1 uncultured Lachnospiraceae bacterium
ATGCAAAAGACCCTGACGACAAACATTATCCCGCCAGTATAACGAAGCTCATGACAGCGCTGCTGGTACTGGAGAACTGCAATCTTGACGATACCGTTACCTTCTCCTACCGCGCGACACACGAGCTGGAGGAAGGCAGTACACATATCGCCCGTACGGAGGGCGAAGAGCTGTCGGTGCGCGACTGTCTGTATGCACTCCTTCTGGCTTCCGCCAATGAAGTCGCCCAGGCGCTCGCCGAGCATGTCTCCGGCAGCATCGAGGATTTCGTAGCGCTGATGAATGAAAGAGCTGTCCAGCTCGGCTGCCAGAACGCGCATTTCATGAACCCTTCCGGTCTGAACAATTCTTCCCATGTGGTCAGTGCCAGAGACATGGCGATCATCATGCGCGCGTGCATCCAGAATCCGGCGTTCATGGAAATCGAGACTGCGACCACTTATACGATTCCTGCCACCAACAAGAACGAAGAGCCTCTGGTCATCGCGCAGAAACACAAGCTCGTGAAGGACGGCGGCGAACATTATGCCGGCGCGAACGGCGGAAAAACAGGCTATACATCCCTGGCCGGGAACACGCTGGTGACTTCAGCGGAACGTGACGGCATGCAGCTCATCTGCGTGGTAATGAAGAGCATCGGCACGCATTATACAGATACGACAGCACTGCTCGATTACGGATTCAACAATTTCAAAATGATCCATCCCGCAGAGATCGGTACGATAGAATATACCGACGCCGGCGGGAACGCAGCTTCGCTTTCGGAGGATGCCTTCATCCCCGAGGATGAATGGCTGCTGCTCCCGGCTTCCATGGATATCTCCGACCTGACCGTCTCCTTCTCAGAGGAAACCTCTGACGGAGACGCCAAAGCAGCCGGTGAACTGAAATACTATGCCGGCGATACGGAAGTGGGCACTGTTAAAGTCATGGGAGATGCAGCGGCAGCCGGTACAACCGCTGCTGCGGAGGAGACTTCGGAGAGCGAAGAAGAGACAGACGGCTTCCCCGGTGCGGGAATCGGCGGGATCGAAGGCTTAAAGACAGGCGTCAAGAAGCAGCTCAAGAAGATCTCCCAGCCGGATCCGGAAACCGTTGATTCCGCTGTGAAAACGGTAAGGGATTACTGGTTCTTTATCCTTGGCGGCGCGATCATTATCCTGCTGATCATTCTGATCATCATTCTGAGCATAAAGGACAGAGGCTCCCGGAGACGCAGAAATTACCGCTACGGCGGCACGACAAGCACAAGACGTACCCGGAAGAAAAAAGGCAACAAATATACGATGAGACTGAAATGAAACAAAAACACGGAAGCAGAAAAGGGAGCGGCCATACCTGATGAGCCGCTCCCTTTTCATTACCGCATAGTATTTCCGCAGACCGGATAACCGGATGTCTGCTTCTGTCTGTCCCGGACCAGCATCACGGTCTTTAACCCTTGCTGTCCGATGTTTGTTTCTTTAATTTCCATACTGCCGTCATGACGATGCAGTCGCCCGGCACATCGCTTAAAGGTTTCAGCTGTTTGCCTGCTTTTGCAACATACAGCCTGTATCCGTCAGGCTGCTCTCCGGAGTCGAACCATCTCACTTTTTTGGTGTTCTTATGCCGGTAGCACGCCTTTCCGTCGCTTGTCCGGTACAGGGTATAGCCTTTCAGCTCATATCCCTCATTCTTAAATCTGTTCTTCGCGCAGACAAAGCCGTTCCCGTTCTTCACCATTTTATACCGGACGCTTCCGGTACCGTCGCCGGGTACATATTTTACCTGGTAATAATGCCGCATGGCGGTCTCATATACCTGTCCGCCGTTAAAGGAAGCACTGTTATAGGTGATGAAGAACTTGTTCCTTACATGGAACATGCTCTCTGCTTCCCGTTTGCCTTTCAGATAAACCGTCGTATAATATACACCTCTCCAGCTGTACACCATGACTCTGGTCATTCCTGCTGAAAGATTGCTCTGTACGACATAGATTGCTTTTTCGTCCGCATCCATTCCCTGTCTGGTAAAGGCGCCTTTGTGAAGCAAGGGAAATGTCTTTACTGTCTTAAACGACGAATCCTTTATGACCGCCGTATCGGTATCCGATACACCGAACACGAACTGGTCCCGTTTCTGACTGTACGCCACGCTGTAAACACGTTCTTCCAGCGTAACGGTCTTTTTTACAAGCAGTTTTTTCGGGCTGATCAGCGAAACGACATGGCCGTCACTCTTTCCGAGCCAGGAAGAATGAACAGCGACCAGCTGTCTTCTCCGGGAATCATACGTGATATCATTCCCGTGCCCGAGCGGCAGGCCTGTCTCTATTTTTACGGGCTTCCAGTCGGACAGCCGCGCCTTGATCAGCGCACAGGAAGCTTTATGGCCCTGGTTTCCCAGAATAAAATAGGCATATTTTCCGTCTGTACAGGCGCCCTGCATAATACGGTATTCGGAATCGCTGCCCAGATAACGGTCCCGGATGGAAGAGATCCCGGCTTTTCTCTGCGCGACCGTCTGTCCGAACAGTGTATGTCCTTCCTTTTTGTCGACCGCCACATAGCAGGACCGCACGCTTTGACCGTAATGTGCGTATATCTTTGTTTCGCCGCTCGATACCGCAGTGATCACGCCGTTCTGTGAGACCGATGCGATCTTCTCATTCTCCGAGGAGTAACTGTCCGGCACTGCCTTTCCTCTGAGCTGTACCTGGGACGTTTCTCCCTCGGTCATGCTGATATTCCCGGAAGCCAGCCCTCCGCTCAGCACACGCAGCCTGCAGATGATATCCGTTTTATTGGCTCTGAAAATGATCTTCGTCTTACCTGCCTTTCTTGCAGTGATCCGTCCTGATGACGATACCTTCGCAACTTTGCTGTTCTTTACGGACCATTTTGCCGATCCGGTATACTTTTCAGCCTTGAGCTGATAGGAATCTCCCGCCAGCAGGGTAACGGATGTCCGGCTGAGCGTCGGGTCAACGACAGTGACTTCGCAGGTGAACTGCATGTTTCCCGCTTTTGCGGTGATAAGTGCGGTCCCGTATTTTTTTGCCGTGACCGTAACCCTTCCTGTTGTCTTGTCCAGTGTCAGGGCGGCGACCTTTTTCTTTGAGGACTTCCAGGAACCGGGGATCCCCGATCCTTTCAGTGCCAGCTTCTTTTCCGTACCTTTCACAAGGATCAGCTGCGTTTTGGAGATCGTGACAGGCGGAACCGTGACAACGGTCTTTATGGTCTGTCCGTTTGAAAGACCGGCTCTGACAGCGGCTTTGCCCGACTGCAGGGCTTTGATCTTGCCTTTTGATGATACGGAGACGATATCTGGTTTCGAGCTCTCATATCCGGTTATCTTACAGCCTTCAGGCATGTTGACCGTTCTGAGTGTGTATTTTTTGCCGAGACTGAGCGTGATCTCTGTTTTCTTAAACGAAGCTGCAGGCGGGGCCTGCGTTTCTTCCGCGGATGCCGGCTCCGGGGCGGCTGTTGTCGGTTCTGCAGCGGCTGTTGTCGGCTCCTCTGCCGGTCCGGAGTCCGAAGGTTCGGTCCCGGGCTGTGTTCCGCTGTCTGCGGGCGGCTGCGTTTCCGTCTGCTGTGCTTCCTGTGTCTGCTGCGGTTCCGGCGGATCCGCGGCGGATGCCATTGCCCGGCCCGGCGTCATTACAGACATTGCCAGGATCAGAAGCAGCAGCATGAATGTGTTCTGCATCCGCTTGTTCTCGTTCTTCCGATGTCTTCTTTCCTTGCGTTTTTCTTTGACAGTCTCCTGCTTTTCTTTTATACTCCTGACCGATTCTGCATCCGCAGCCTTAATCGTCTTTACCGCAAAATGTCCGCCGTCCGCCGCTTTCTTGAGCCTGATCTTCCCTTTTGTATAACCGTGTCTCGGGCACTGCACCAGGCACAGATACATGTTCGCGCCGGCGGAGAACCATTTCACCCGTTTGAAGACCGGCAGACCGCAGCGCACACAGCGCATGGAAGTGACCTTTTTGTCTGCAAGCACATCTTCTTTTGTCTGAAATTCCCGCGAAACATATTTCCGGTAGGTCCCGAAATCGATCTCGATCTCGGCCGCGCGGTCCTGCGGCAGGCGGTGATAATCCACGGATTCATACCTGCAGACGCTCTTCATGTCCATCCGCTTCATGATCTCCGCCGTGTAAAATGTATCGTCAAAGGCACGGTGGAAAGCATGATCCTTCGGAACCTTCAGGAATTCGACCGCATCCTCCAGCGAACTGCGGCTCTTGCCGTCATCGTACAGAAGACTGAACATTTTCTGCAGATCATAGTAGTAGAGCGGCAGCGGCAGCGGATTCTGTATGCGGTAATAATCCATATTGCGCTGGAGTTCGGTAAGATCCAGGCTGCCCCAGGTGACGAATTCGAAATCCTCGCCGCACCATTTGAAGAAATCCCTTATGACCGGCGAAAATGTCCGCTTGTGCGCCAGCGCCGCATCGTCCAGATGGATCACTTCCTGTGTCTTCCGGTGAAGCCTGTGATAGACCAGCGGACGGATCAGTTCATGAAACCTGCCGATCTCTTCCAGATTTTCATTGAGCTTTATGGCGCCGATCTCAACGATCTCAAACGGAAGCCTGGGGTTCTCCCTGGCTTTTCCCTGCGGACACTGATTCCATTCAAGATCAAAAACGATATAATTCATTTCTCTTTCCGCAGCCGTTTCTGCAGTTTCTGCAGAAGCAGTCTGTCCTTTCTGGTCTGTGTCCGGCTCTCGGTCTTCATGATCATCCTGCCCGTTTCCGGATCGACGTGGTCCAGCTCCCTGTAGTCAGATGAAGCATTCGAAAGCCCTCTTTGTTCTGCCAGCTTCCCGATTCCTTTGCTGGCCAGATCATACAGCACTGCAAATACCGGCACACCGATGATCATACCGACGATGCCGAACAGTCCGCCGAAGAGCAGGATCGAGATCAGCACCCAGAAGCTGGCCAGGCCGGTGGTGTCACCCAGGATCCTCGGCCCGATGATATTACCGTCCACCTGCTGGAGGATCAGCACGAAGATCAGGAAGTACAGTGCCTGAAGGGGGTTCACCGTAAGGATCAGGATGGCGCTGGGAATCGCGCCGATGAACGGGCCGAAATAAGGAATGATATTGGTCACGCCGACGATCGTGCTGATCAGGATCGCATAAGGGAATTTCAGAACGTTCATGACGATGAAGCAGATCACCCCGATGATCAGCGAATCCACGATCTTTCCCACGAGGAATCCGGAGAAGATATCCCTCACGTCTCTTAACAGGAATACAAGGGCATTTGCCGGCTTTGCCGGAAGCACTGTATAAATGACTTTCTTCGTCTGGCCGAGATAAAGCTTGCGGTTTGCCAGAATATAGAAGGAAACGATGATTCCGATGAACAGATTCTTGATGACGACGACAAAATCAACAAGTCCCGAAGACAGACTGTTCAGAAACTCCTGGAATCTCGGCAGGAATGTATTCTGCACCCAGTTCATGAACGTGTCCCCGATGTTTGTATAGGTATTCAGCACCTGGGTCTGCAGCTCCGGATTATTCTGCAGGAGCTTTCTCACCCATACCGTCACCTTTGCCGAGGCGACCGGAATGCTGTTGACAATGCTCATGATGCTCGTAAACAGCTGCGGAAGCACCAGGACGAGAATGACCCCCAGGAGAATAAGCGCAGCGATCACGGACAGTGCTACACTGATACCCGTGATGATGTTTGTTCTCAGTCCCTCATTCTTCATCTGCGGGATCCACTGTTCCAGACACTTTTCAATCTGATCGCACATCGGTCCCAGGATAAAAGCGATAACGAATCCGTAGACGACCGGCATCAGTATATTGACCACCCTGGCTGCTTCGCCGAATATCTTTCCGATATTCAGGATCACAAAATAAAACATGATGGCCAGTGCCAGCGAACCGAAGCCCGTAAGGCTCTGCATGAAATATTCTTTGAATCTGTTCCTGTTCATAAAAATGTCCCTGTATTCTAAAACGTTTTGCCAAAAATACGTATAGATATTATAACTATATCATAATTCGCAGGGAAATAAAACACAGAAGTAAAACCGTCCGCAAAAAACAGCGAAGCCGGGGGAAGAGCTCCGCCGCGTCAGGCTTCCGGTTTTATATAAAACCGCCTGTTGCAGGACGTGGATCTTTCCCCCGGCTCCGCCGGTATCACAATGACAGTACTATTCAGTTCTCTGAAAGCTTTTTCAGGTGTTCATATCTTTCCTTCGCAAGCTTTGCGCCTTCCGCAAAGAGCTTTTCGGCATTCTCCGGAAACGTGCGCTTCAGTGATGCGTATCGGACTTCCCCGTCCAGATACTCTTCATAAGGCATCACCGGTTCCTTTGAATCCAGTGTGAACTTATGCGCCGCATCCGGATTGTATCTGTACAGGAACCAGTAGCCGGAATCCACGGCGCGCTTCATTTCATCCTGCACCTTGCCCATGCCGCACCGTAATCCGTGTTCCTGGCAGGGCGCATAGGCGATAATGACGCTCGGGCCGTTAAAGGCAGATGCTTCCTTCACGGCTTTCAGCAGCTGCGCGTTGTCCGCGCCCATGGATACCTGTGCGACATACACATTGCCGTAGGTCATCAGCATGCCGCCGAGATCCTTCTTCGGGCTCTTCTTCCCGGAAGCGGCGAACTGCGCGACCGCACCGAGCTGCGTAGCCTTCGAAGACTGACCGCCGGTATTGGAATACACTTCGGTATCCACGACCAGGATGTTCACATCTTCGCCCGTCGCGATCACATGGTCCAGGCCGCCGAAACCGATATCGTATGCCCAGCCGTCTCCGCCGTACATCCAGAATGTCTTCTTTGACAGCTGATCCTTATAGCGCAGGATCACCTTTGCCTCTGCATCGTCCTGCTTTTCAAGCGCTTCGATAAGTTCGCGGCTGGCAGCGCCGTTGGCATCAAAATCGTCATAGGTTTCCATCCAGTGATCGATCGCTGCAGCGGCAGGGCCGTCCGGCAGTGTCTCACGGTATTTCTCCACTCGCATCCTCTCCGCCTCGCGCTGATGTCTGACTGACAGCAGCATGCCGAGGCTGAGTTCGGCATTGTTCTCAAAGAGCGAATTCGTCCATGCGGGACCGTGTCCGCGGCGGTTGGTCGTGTAAGGAATGCCGGGCATAGCGGATCCCCAGGCCTGTGAGCAGCCTGTAGCATTCGCCCAGTAGATCCTGTCGCCGTAGAGCTGTGTGAGCAGCTTCGCGTAAGGCGTCTCGCCGCAGCCTGCACAGGCAGCGGAGAACTCAAGGAGCGGTGTGCGGAACTGGCTTCCCTTCACCGTATAAGGATCGAACAGGTCTCCCTTTTCGGAAGTCTTCAGCGCATAATTCCAGGAAACTGTGGAATCCGGCGCCTCGTCGATCGGCACCATGGCAATCGCTTTCTCTTTCGCCGGGCAGACATTCACACAGCTGCCGCAGCCGGTGCAGTCGGCTTCACTGACCTGCATGGTATAGAACAGGCCGGCAGCGGCGCGGCCTTTCGCCGGCACTGTGACCATCCCTTCGGGACGCGCTTCATTTTCGGCTGCATCCAGCAGATACGGACGGATGACTGCATGCGGACATACATAGCTGCATCTGTTGCACTGCAGGCACTTTTCAGGATCCCATACGGGCACCTTGGTGGCAATGCGGCGTTTCTCGAAAGCGGTCAGGCCCATGTCCATTACGCCGTCCTTATAGCGAAGCAGCTTGCTGACCGGCAGATCATCGCCTTTCTGGGCATTGATCGGATCCAGGATCTCGGTGACCACGGCAGGTACATCGCGTTCCGGCGCGGGCTCATCTTCCGCATTTGCCCACGCTGCAGGAACTTCAAAACTTACCAGCCCGTCCTTGCCGGCGTCAATGGCAGCGAGATTGCGCTTTACAACCTCTTCGCCCTTCGCGAAATATGTCTTCGTCGCAGCATTCTTCATGCACGTGACCGCTTCTTCCTCCGGAATGACCGGCATCAGATGGAAGAAGGCGGACTGCAGTACCATGTTGAAGTGCATGCCCAGGCCGAGTTCGGCGGCGATCTTCACAGCGTCGATCGTATAGACTTTGATCTTCTTCTCCGCCAGAAGCCTCTTCGTAAATGCGGGGATGTGCTTTCCGAGTTCTTCCCCCGTCCAGGGACAGTTGATCAGCAGCATGCCGCCGGGCTTGATCTCGGAAGCAAGGTCATATTTCTCAATGTAAGTGGAATTATGGCAGGCGACGAAATCGGCAGATTTGACGTAATACGAGGAACGGATCGGGTGATCCGCAAATCTTACATGGCTTTTTGTCATGCCGTAGGATTTTTTCGCGTCATATTCGAAATAGGCCTGTGCGTATTTTTCGGTGTTGGAATTAATGATATCAACGGTATTCTTGTTCGCGCCGACGGTTCCGTCCGAGCCCAGCCCCCAGAATTTGCAGGCCACGACATTTTCATCGTCCGGATACAGCGGGCCGGCTTCCGGCAGCGACAGATGCGTGACATCGTCCACAATACCGATCGTGAAACCGTTCTTCGGCTGCGCTGCCTTCAGATTTTCGAACACTGCCGCGATCTGGGCAGGCGTGGTATCCTTTGAGGACAGGCCGTAACGGCCGCCGACAACGGTCAGATCGGACCGTCCGCGCAGCGCCGTACACACATCCTGATACAGCGGTTCGCCTGTGCTGCCGCTTTCCTTCGTGCGGTCCAGAACAGCGATCGCTTTGCAGCTCTCCGGGATAGCGGAAAGGAACCGGCTGACATCAAACGGTCTGTACAGATGGACCTGGATAAAGCCGACTTTTTCTCCTTTTGCGTTCAGATAGTCGACCGTTTCTTCGACGCAGCCCGCGACAGAACCCATGGCGATCACGACGCGTTCTGCGTCCGGCGCGCCGTAATAATTGAAGATATGGTATTCCCTGCCGGTAATCTCACTGATCTTTCCCATGTACTCCTCAACAATTGCAGGGAGGGCGTCGTAATCCGCATTGCTGGCTTCCCGTGCCTGGAAGAAGATGTCAGGATTCTGTACAGTGGCGCGGACCATCGGATGCTCGGGGTTCAGCGCGTGGGCGCGGAAAGCATCCAGCGCTTCATAGTCCACAAGGCCTTTCAGATCTTCGTAATCCATCTGCTCTACTTTGTCCAGTTCGTGGGAAGTGCGGAATCCGTCGAAGAAATGCAGGAACGGGACGCTCCCCCTGATAGCGGAAAGATGCGCGACTCCTGCCAAATCCATGACTTCCTGCACGCTGCCTGTCGAGAGCAACGCAAAGCCGGTCTGCCGGCAGTTCATGGCGTCAGACTGGTCTCCGAAGATGGAAAGCGCGTGCGCGCCGACGGTACGGGCGGCAACATGCAGCACGCCGGGCAGTCTCTCGCCGGCGATCCTGTGCATGGTCGGGATCATCAGCATCAGGCCCTGGGAAGAGGTAAAGCTTGTGGAAAGCGCTCCTGCCTGCAGGGAGCCGTGGATCGCGCCGATCGCGCCGGCTTCCGACTGCATTTCCACCAGATGCACTCTCTGTCCGAAGATGTTCTTCTTGCCCTGGGCGGACCAGAGATCTGTCTTTCCCGCCATCGGGGAGGACGGCGTGATCGGATAGATCGCCGCGATCTCGGTAAAGGCATAGGCGACATACGCCGCTGCTTCATTTCCGTCTACTGTTACAAAAGTCTTTTTACTGCTCATGATACTTCCTCACATCTCTATGCCGTACAGCTGCGCGCAGTTGTCATGGAATATCTTCCGGTATTCTTCGTCCGTCAGCTTCAGCTCTCTCATATTTTCAAGTTCGGACGGCAGTGTCCACATCGGATAATCCGTCCCGAACAGCACTCTGTCCGCGCCGTAGGCCCGGATGATCTCCCTGGTCTTTTCCGGCTCCATATAGAACATGGAGGACGAAGTGTCCGCCATGAAATTCGGATAGTCTGACAGCAGCCGCACCGCATCGTCCCAGACACTCCATCCGCCCAGATGCGCGCCGATGAATTTCAGCTTCGGGAACGCCTCCAGCACCCTTGCCACCCGTTCCGGATTGGAATAATCATACCTGAAATCGCCGGTATGGACAAGAACGGGGATGCCTTTTTTCTCGATCAGGCCGAACATCCGCATCGCTTTATCGTCATCCGCATGAAATTTCTGAAAATCCGGATGTACTTTGACGCCCTTCAGTCCGAGTTCTACCAGATGGTCGATATCCGCATCCAGATCCGGCGAATCCGGATGCATGGCCCCGAGGCCGGTGAATCTCCCGCCGGAACGCGCGACGGCATCCGCGATGAACTGATTGATCGACTGTACCTGGTGCGGCACTGTTGCCACCGAATGGACCACGAAATGCACCACACAGTCCGCTGCGCCGGTCGTTAAAAGCGTGCCCGGCGTGCCGTCATACTGGCACGCCGTGGGAAGGCCGTCATAGAATCTGTCGATCGATTCGATCGCCTTGTGCGCGATCCTGTCGGGATAAATATGACAGTGACTGTCTATGATCCTGTATTTGCTCATGCTGTCTCGATGCTGGCGTCTTTCTGCAGCCCCAGCTTCTCCACCGCCTGTTCTCTCATTTTGTACTTCTGGATCTTTCCGGCGTCGTTCATCGGGAATCCGTCCACGAAATCCACATACTTCGGCACTTTGTGCTTCGCCATGTGATCCCGGACGAATTTCTTCATCTCCTCTTCGGTCATCTCTTCGCCTTCCTTCAGGATAACGCAGGCCATGATCTCTTCGCCCATCGCCTTGTCCGGCACGCCGATGACCTGGACATCGCTCACCTTCGGATGCGTATAGATGAATTCCTCGATCTCCTTCGGATAAATATTTTCGCCGCCGCGGATGATCATGTCTTTCAGACGTCCGGTGATCCTGTAGTTGCCTTCCGGCGTCCTGCATGCCAGGTCGCCTGTATGCAGCCAGCCGTCCTTATCAATGGCGGACGCCGTTGCTTTCGGCATCTTGTAGTAGCCCTTCATGATATTGTAGCCGCGGGCAACGAATTCTCCGATCACTTCGTCCGGGCAGTCCTCTCCGGTCTCTGGATCGACGATCTTGCACTCGACTTCCGGGAACGCGCTGCCGACCGTCGTGACGCGGACTTCCAGGGAATCCGTGGTCCGGCTCATGGTACATCCGGGCGCGGCTTCGGTCTGGCCGTACACGATGACGATCTCCTTCATGTTCATCTTATCCACGACATCCCGCATCACGGCGATCGGGCAGGGACTGCCGGCCATGATGCCTGTACGCATGAACGAGAAATCGGTCTTCGGGA
Organism: uncultured Lachnospiraceae bacterium; assembly: GCA_946631165.1. Taxonomy (GTDB): domain Bacteria; phylum Bacillota; class Clostridia; order Lachnospirales; family Lachnospiraceae; genus UBA3305. Next base: position 11,279 of record CAMOZZ010000008.1, read on the forward strand.
AATCCGGATGTTCGAGCATCGCAATGAACATCGTCGGCACCCCGTGGAATGCCGTGATATGCTCGTGATTGATGCAGGCCAGCGAAGTCTTCGGTGAGAAATACGGAATCGGCAGGATCGTGCCGCCATGTGTCATGGTCGCTGTCATCGCCAGCACCATACCGAAGCAATGGAACATCGGCACCTGGATCATCATGCGGTCCTCGGTGGAGAGGTCCATGCCGTCGCCGATACTCTTGCCGTCATTGACGATATTGTAATGCGTGAGCATAACGCCTTTCGGGAAACCTGTGGTCCCGGAGGTGTACTGCATGTTGCAGACGTCATTTACGTCAATGGCTGACTGCATGCGGCGGATCTCCTCGACCGGCGTCTGCGGCGCATATTCCAGCGCTTCTTCCCAGGTGAGTGCGCCAGGCATCCGGAAGCCGACGGTGATCACATTTCTCAGGAAAGGCAGCCTCTTCGCATGCAGCTGCTTTCCTTCCTCTTTTTCCGCAAGCTCCGGGCAGAGCTCGCTCATGATGGCTTTATAATTCGAATCGCGGTAGCCTTCGATCATGACCAGCGTGTGCGTATCGGACTGGCGCAGCAGATACTCCGCCTCGTGGATCTTGTAAGCGGTATTCATCGTAACCAGGACCGCGCCGATCTTCGTGGCGGCCCAGAATGTCAGGAACCACTGCGGCACATTGGTCGCCCAGATCGTCACCTTCGAGCCGGCGCGGACGCCCATCGCGACCAGCGCTCTTGCAAATTCATCGACATCATCGCGGAACTGGCTGTAGGTACGGGTATAGTCAAGCGTTGTATATTTGATCGCGAGCTGATCCGGGAATTCCTCGACCATGGTGTCCAGTACCTGCGGGAACGTCTTGTCGATCAGATCGCCTTTCTTCCATACGTATTTTCCGATGCCGCGGTTGCTGCGGAACAGATGCCTGCGGCGGCGCCTTAAGCTGATCACGCGGCTCATCATTTCCTTGTAATGGGTAAGGATGATCTCCGGATCGGCGATTTCCGGCGCCCAGTCGGGATCCCATTTGAGCGAAATGTAGCCGGCATAGTTGACGGAACGCAGGGCGTTCATCAGGCTGGTAAGCGGAAGATCGCCTTCCCCGATCAGTTCGGGAACAGGCTCGCCGTTTTCCATCCTGTAGTCATGGATATGCACATAGCAGACATACGCGCCAAGGTTGGTGATCGTGGTCTCTGCGTCTTCCTTTGAAATCGCGGAAGTCGTATACATGTTCCAGAGGGCGCAGAGCCTGTCGTCAGCAAAATGATTCAGAAAATCCCTGAGGCGGCCGGTGTCGGCAAACGCGCCGGTGGTCTCAACGAGCAGGCGGACCGGATTTCCGTCGACCAGCTCAATCAGTGTCTGCATGACATTCACACAGACATCCATATCCGGGTTGTCCGTGCGGATGCCTACATTTTCCACACCGAGATTCACAGCCGTCTCGATGCAGTTCTCCAGTTCTTCCTTAAACGCCGGATCCGTAAAATCACCCACCGTGCAGACACAGGGGATCGTAAGGCCCGCTTTCGCCAGTTCACGTCTGGCCGCTGCCGAAAGGCCCGGATTCGTCACACTGCTTTTTCCGGAGAACATCTCGCCTTTGATATCGTATAATTCTATTCCAGCCATGCCGGTAGCGGAAGCGACACCGCAGAATTCCTCCCAGCGGATGCCCTTCCAGTTGCGGATGGAAAATGATAATTTCAATATAATGACCTCCTCTTTGCCAGAAATGCTGCCCCCTTCAGGGGGAAGTGGCGCGTCCAGCGCCGAAAGGGGTTAGTTCTCCTCATACACGATCTTATTCAGTGCGCTGATATAAGCTCTGATCGACGCCCCGATAATATCCGTCGAGATACCGTTTCCGGAGCACACCTTTCCGTCTGCGCGGATCTTTACGAGCGCGCTTCCCATGGCGTCGCGTCCTTCCGCAACTGTCTGGATCTGGAAATCATCCAGTTCATAGCGGTGTCCGATGATCGTTTCGATTGCTGCAAATGCCGCATCGATCGGGCCGTTCCCCATGCCGAGTCCCTGTACCGGCGTACCATCCTTTTCCAGTGTAATATTTGCAGTCGCGGAGATCACATTTCCGCTGTTGATCACATAATTCACAAGCCTGTATGTTGGCGGCACCTGCATGGATGCTGTCGCTACGATCGCTTCCAGCTCCCTCGTTCCGATGAACTGCTTCTTGGCTGCCACACGAGTAAACGCTTCATAGACCCTGGATTTGTCTTCATCAGAGAGATCATACCCCAGCTGCTGCACGACATTGATGACATCCGTGATGCTGTCATCTTTATCCAGGCAGACATTCGCGACATCGCCGATGCCGACATTGGAGAACCGGGTCTCCTCTTCCGGCATCAGCAGTTTTTTCAGCTGTTCCACAGTGCGGTTCAGCTCGGTCACTCTCATACCGGTGGCAATATCCATATCCACGCCCTTGATCTGCACGAAATGCGCAAGCGCGTCAAGCGTAGGATAACCGGCAGGGATAGCTGTGCACTTTGCGCCGATCGCACCGTGTGCGATAGCGGCGGCTGCGCAGGCTGTGGCCATGCCCATCTCGTCGCTGATCTGCACATACAGTTCAATATCCCGAAGCGCCGGAACATGTTCAAAAATACCGTCTACAAAATTTCCGAATTCATCCGGAAGCATGATGCCTGCGCTGTCACATACGGTGATCTTGTTCGCACCGGATTCAATCGCAGCATTGATCGCCGCATACAGGAAATCGATTTCCGCGCGGGTGGCATCCAGTGCGGAGAATTCCACATGCTCACTGTAGTAACGGCATTCCTTTACCTGCTTCTTGATCTCCTCCAGCATGGCGGGTGCTTTTTTATGGCAGACATATTCCATCTGCAGGGGAGAAAGCGGGACAAGCAGGTTCAGTTTCGGCTTCTTTGCAGAGCGGACGCTTTCCCAGGTTTCTTCAATATTGCCGACCGAGATATCCACAGCGGCTGAAATGCGTGTGGCGACCATGGACGCGATCGTGCGGTTCGCGAGCTGATCCGCTCTGCCGCCTGCGATGGGCGCCAGCTCGATCGTATCAGATCTCAGTCTGTCAAGGCTTCTGGCAACTTCAAGCTTCTCCTTAAAGGAGAGTTCCCTGCCGCGGATACGGCCGGCTTCCCTGAGTGTCATGTCGATGAATTTTACTGTCCTCATGATTGTTCGCTCCTCTGTTATATTTCTTTGTCTTATTTCTGTATTTTTGAACGTTTGAACGGCCTGTCTTTATGCCGGACACTCTTTTTTCGAGCGCCTTTTGGGGCTGCCTCGTCCGATATCAGTGATTCGGCGATTATACTCCCCTATTTACCGCCGCCGTCCGCATACTTATATATTAAAAATCCCGGGATCCTGTTAAGGATCCCGGGACGAATAAACTCTTTACTCGCGGTACCACCCGGCTTGCCGCCCATGCGGCCTCTCATAAGCGCTCTGTCAAGCGCCCTGCCATGGTAACGGGGCTTCCGTATCTCCTTACACAGCAAATTCCGCCTTCCGGAGATCTGCTCAGGCATGAGACTGCATATTCTGTACGCACACCGGCTCGCACCGCCCGCCGGCTCTCTGAAGTGGTTCTCAGAATGCATAGTGCCTTCATAGCATTTCAATCAGATATTCAGGTTCACCGACTGTCCGCAAAACAGCCTGCAGTCAGCGTTGCAAAAAATTTTACACGAATAACAGACAGATGTCAACAGAGGTTTTGTGCAATAACCGCTGTAATTGTGCAAAAAAAATAGTTTTGCACAATTTTCATGGGAACGGGCAGAAAAACCCGGCTGTCATCTGGGCAGGAACGGACAGCCGGGCAAGCGGGATTTACAAGAGGACGTTAAAAACTCCCCCAAAGGACACGATATCACAGAGGCATTCGCAGAACAACCTACCATTGGTTTACCTTACGATCCGAAAAAATCACCGTATAACTTGACATCCGGTTTTTTCTCACCCATAATCTTGGTTGCAGCAGGAGAATGCTTCCGCCGGACCGATCCGCACTCCTTTCCTGCCATTGAAAACGATCCAGCGCTGAAAGGAAATTCTGACATGTCCGTATCCCTGAACATCCCGGAAAATGTGAAGATCATCCTGAAAATTCTGAATGCAGCCGGCTATGAAGCTTATATCGTAGGCGGCTGTGTTCGCGATGCCATTTTAGGGAGGACACCGGGAGACTGGGACATCACTACATCCGCCATGCCGGAAGAGGTCAAGGCGCTTTTCGTGCGCACCATTGATACCGGGATCAAACACGGAACCGTTACTGTTCTGATGAGAGGCGAAGGATATGAAGTGACCACTTACCGGATCGACGGAGAATATGAGGACGGCAGACATCCGAAACAGGTGACGTTTACCCGTTCCCTGTCGGAGGATCTTCTGCGCCGCGATTTCACGATCAATGCCATGGCCTACCATCCGGAGACCGGTCTCGTGGATCTTTTCGGCGGTGAAGAAGATCTGAAAGCACGTATTATCCGTGCCGTCGGCGTTCCCGATGACCGTTTTGATGAAGATGCACTGCGCATCCTGCGCGCTATCCGCTTTTCTGCCCAGCTCGATTTCGGGATCGAACCGGCAACATTGAAAAGCATTGCTGATCATGCGGAAAATCTGCGCCTGATCAGCGCTGAAAGGATCCGTGTCGAACTGACAAAGACACTCGTTTCCAATCATCCGGAAAGATTCATGCTCTGCCATGATACGGGCATTACGAAAGTCCTGTTTCCGGAATTCGACCAGATGCTCGCCATGCCGCAGGAAAATCCCTGGCACTGCTATAATGTCGGTCTTCATACGATGGAAGTGGTAAAGGGCGTTCCTGCAGATCCCATACTCCGATGGGCCGCGCTTCTCCACGATGTCGGAAAGCTGTGGACGAAGACCATTGACGAGGAGGGGAAGGCACATTTTTACGGACACGCCAAAAAGAGCGCTGCCTTTGCAGAAGGATTCCTGCGCGGGCTGAAATTCGACAATCACACGATCGATATGGTCTGCCTGTTCGCAAGGCATCACGACGCCTGGTTCGATGGGAGCGATAAGATAACAAGAAGAGTGATCAGCCGTGTCGGGAAAGAGAATTTCCCTGCGCTGCTGCTGATCGCCAGAGCCGACGCGATGGCAAAAAGCGAGTATGCGAAAACGCAGCTCCTGCCGAAATATGATACCGTGGAAGAAGGGTTTCACAGGATCATGGCTGAAAAGCAGTGCACTTCCCTCAAAGAGCTTGCGGTCAACGGCGGCGATCTGATCAAAGCAGGCATTAAGCCCGGAAAAGAAATGGGCGAGCTGCTGCAGTCGCTGCTCACCCATGTGATAGAATATCCTGAGGATAACGTGAAAGAAATACTTCTTGCACGCGCGCTTTCTTCTCTTTCCTAAGCTTCCTCGACTGTCGCATCCGGTGCATTTTTCTGTACCGATGCAACGCCGTTCAGGCATTTGCGAAGTGTTGTGTAATCCTCACTGACAGCAATGATCTGCCCGTTCTTGGCCTTTAAGCGGAAACGGAACTGGTCTGCTTTATCCTTGTAGACTTCAAATTTCGGATGTTTAAAAGTTTCATAGCCTTCGACCGTCTGATTTTCTACAGCCGCGGCCGCAGCATTCTTCGCAACGCTTGCAATACCGTTCAGGCATGTCTTCATTGATTTGTAAACCTGAGAGCTTGCGATCACCTGTCCGTTGTTTGCCTTGAGATCGAATTTTACGCCTGTTTTAGCAGTCTTGATTACAAATTTGCCCATGACTTTCCTCCTGAAACCTCTTTCCCTTCTTATGATGTCCGAAGCAGGATACAATATAGCCTGTATAAATTCGCTTCTAACGATAATATATCTCTGTATCTTTATAAATGCAATAAAAATATGAAATATTCTGTCGTTATAATCTGACAAATAGGAATCCTTAAAACAGGCGTTTTATGACACGGATCTCTTGTATCCAAAGACGCTCAGGACGACTGTTTGCAGTCTTCTTACATGCAACTTTTCTTTATTCCCGAAATATTTTGTCAATTTTCGCTTGACAAAGAGAAATTCAGGTGTTATCTTGTTGTAAACCGTTGAAGAAGAGTGAGTAAGGATATCCGCCTTTTTCCAGAGAGCTGCCGGCCGGTGCGAGACAGCAAAAGACCTTATCCCGAATGGACTTCTGAGGGCGAGAGGAAAAGGCGTTCGCGGGCGCCTGAGTATGCGAGCCGGAGCAGCATCTCCGTGAACAAAGGCAGCGTATGATGGTACGCATGAGAGGGCATGCCAGACATGTCAAGCCGGGTGGCACCGCAGGTTCGAAATTACGACCCTGTCCCAGCAGATCATACTGGGACAGGGTCTTTCTTTTTTCACATCCCTGCTCCCAAATACAAAATGAAAGGAGCACCACCATGTCAGACAAGAACACAATCCCTTACAAGATCTACCTCGAAGAAACAGAGATGCCTGAATCCTGGTACAATGTCCGTGCAGACATGAAGAACAAACCCGCTCCTCTGCTCAACCCCGGCACCCGCGAGCCTATGACAGCAGAGGAACTCTCCGGCGTATTCTGCGAGGAGCTGGTCGCCCAGGAGCTCGACAATGAGCATCCTTATATCGCCATCCCTCAGGAGATCCGTGATTTCTATAAAATGTACCGCCCGTCGCCCCTGGTAAGGGCTTACTGTCTTGAAGAGAGACTGCAGACCCCCGCCAGGATCTATTACAAGTTCGAAGGAAACAATACGAGCGGCTCCCATAAACTGAATTCCGCAATCGCGCAGGCTTATTACGCAAAGAAGCAGGGGCTGAAAGGCGTGACCACAGAGACCGGCGCCGGCCAGTGGGGAACGGCGCTCTCCATGGCCTGTTCCTACTTTGAACTGGACTGCAAAGTCTATATGGTCAAAGTTTCCTATGAGCAGAAGCCTTTCCGGCGTGAAGTCATGCGCACTTACGGCGCATCGGTCACTCCCTCTCCTTCCATGACCACCGAGATCGGCCGGAAGATCCTGGCCGAACATCCCGGTACTACCGGCAGCCTCGGCTGCGCTATCTCTGAAGCGGTGGAAGTGGCTGTCACGAATCCCGGTTACCGTTATGTGCTTGGAAGCGTCCTGAACCAGGTGCTGCTGCACCAGTCCGTAATCGGCCTGGAAACAAAAGCCGCACTGGATAAATACAATATCAAGCCCGACATGATCATCGGCTGCGCCGGCGGCGGTTCCAACCTTGGCGGCCTGATCGCTCCGTTCGTGGGCGAAAAACTCCGCGGGGAAGCCGATTATCAGATCATTGCTGTAGAGCCGGCATCCTGCCCGAGTTTCACCAGAGGTACTTACGCCTATGATTTCTGCGACACCGGCATGATCTGCCCGCTCGCAAAAATGTATACACTGGGATCCTCCTATATCCCTGCGCCGAACCATGCCGGCGGTCTTCGCTACCACGGCATGAGCCCGGTGCTCTCCCAGCTTTATGACGATGGTCTGATGGAAGCCAGATCCGTAAGACAGACGGATGTATTTGAAGCCGCCGAACAGTTCGCACGGGTGGAAGGCATCCTGCCTGCACCCGAAAGCTCCCACGCGATCAGAGTCGCGATCGACGAAGCCCTGAAGTGCAAAGAGACCGGCGAAGAAAAGACGATCGTGTTCGGCCTGACAGGCACAGGTTACTTCGATCTGGTCGCCTATGAAAAATTCCATAACGGCGAAATGGAAAACTACATCCCGACAGATGAAGAGATCGCAGAAAGCATCGCGAAACTGCCGAAGATGAACTGATCCATGGTCTTTATCATCCTCTTTCCGGGCAGCACGTTCCATCGCTGCCCGGTTTTTCTGCCCGGAGAACCGGGCAGCGATCCCGGGACAGCCTTCCCTCCTGTCACGGCTCCCACAAAAAGCGATCCTTCTGAATTATTTTTATCCGTTCCGGCTGCGCCGCATTCCACGCTGCTTACAGTTCATACAAAAAACGGATCCTGCTGTAAATTTCTGCAAAATCCACCCGACAGGTATCCTGCCAGATATGCACAGGCACATTGTCTTCAAAAGTATATACTGTCGGGATCTGATCCCCCTGCAGGTCGTGATATGCTACGATCTTCTTCTCTTCCGGATACACCAGCCAGTATTCCCGTACGCCTGCATCCAGATATTTTCTGAATTTGACCGTAATATCTGTTCTTCTGGAGGACGGCGACAGGATCTCCACGATCATATCCGGTTCCCCGCAAAGCCCGAACCGCTTCAGCTTATTTCTGTCACAGACCACAGCAATATCGGGCTCGACCATCGTCCTGTCGTCCCTGTCCAGCTGCACAGCAAAAGGCGCTATGTAAACCATGCAGTTTCCATCATGGTCATCCACATAGTCAGCCAGTCTTCTGAAAAGATACCCGGAAAGGACCTGGTGCAGGTTTGACGGCGCGCTCATGTCATAGATCACGCCGTCGATCAGTTCCACACGTCTGTCTTCCGGGAGCGCATAGTAATCCTCCAGGGTGTACTCCCCCTGTTTCTTCTTATAAGTATATGGTGCCGGCGTTTCCGCGACGCCGTCCGTTCCGCCCGCCGGATCTTCCGGCAGTCTGTGAAAGGAATACATCCGTTCAGATTCAAATCCCCTGCCTTTTCTCAATACATTCTCCAGCGCCAGGAGCGTCTTCAGCCGCGGCGCCTTCGTCGCGCCGGACAGCACCTTCTGCACTGTCCCCAGCGGGACGCCCGATCTGGCAGCCAGTTCTTCATTCGTCATGCCCAGTTCCCGCTTCCTGGCTTTCATTTCCTCAACAGTCATCTTTTATCCTTTCCGGCAGCACTGCACTCTGTCCCGCTTACAACTCATACAAAAAACGGATCCTGCTGTAGATTCTTGCAAAATCTACCAGGCACAGATCATTCCAGATACGGACAGGCACTTTGTCTTCAAAGGTATACACTGTCGGGATCTGGTCTCCCTGCAGGTCATGATACGCAACGATCTTCTTCTCTTCCGGATAGACCAGCCAATACTCCTGCACCCCTGCGTCCAGGTACTTTCTGAATTTAATGGTGATATCCTTTTTCCTCGTTGACGGAGAGATGATCTCCAGCAGATAATCCGGTTCTCCAAATACGCCATGCATGTTCTTCAGTTTTTCTCTGTCACACACGATCACGATATCCGGCTGCACCATGGTACGGTCATCACAGTCCAGCTGTACATCCAGCGGTGCAGTAAAAACCATGCACGCCCCGTCCCGGCTTTCCGTAAAATTAAACAGCTGTGCAGCAATATGCATCTGAAGGGACTGATGGATCTTCCCCGGCGCGCTCATATCATAGATCACGCCGTCGATCAGTTCCACACGTCTGTCGTCCGGAACCGCATAGTAATCCTCCAGGGTATACTCGCCCTGTTTCTTCTTATAAGTGTACGGTGCCGGCGATTCCGCGACGCCGTCCGGCCCTCCCGCCGGATCATCCGGCAGCCTGTTAAAGTCATAAATCCGCTCAGCTTCAAAGCCCCTGCCTTTTCTCAGGACTTTCTCCAGCGCAAGGAGCGTCTTCAGACGCGGCGCCTTCGTCACGCCGGCCAGTACCTTCTGCACCGTCCCCAGCGGGACGCCGGATCTGGCAGCCAGTTCTTCATTCGTCATGCCGAGCTCGCGTTTTCTGGCCTGCATCTCTTCAATCGTCATAGCACAGCTCTCCTTTTGAATATCTCCCGCCTTATCTTTCTCTTCCTGTTAATTGTATGCTTTTCATGACCGTTTGTCAACCTATATATTTCCATACAACCGTATTATTTCCATCAATAGATATCCCATTATCTGATGTTGTTTCCATTTATTCGCCATTTAAGACATTTCCTTCTTTCTCCGCCCATACCCGGTATGCTCCGGCCGTTAACAGCCAAATAAAAAGATCCTCCCGCACTGCTTTGCGGAAGGATCCGTGATCATTATAAGAATACATCATCTCAGGAAAATATCCCACCAGTGGCCTTCCTCATCCGACCCGCGCTCCTCCCGGTCATTTCCGGAATCGCTGTCCCCGGAATCTTCGCCGGCTTCTTCGTCATTTCCGGAATTACCGCTGTCCTCTGACGAATCATTCCCGCCGGTGAAAATGTCCCACCAGTGACCGTCTTTTTTCTCATTGTCATCATTATTTTCCCACTTGTCTTCATTATCCTGTTTGTTATTATTGTTGTTCCCCCACCAACTGCCATTATTTTCATCATCAGAGTGATCGTTCCCCCACGAATCCTGCTTGTCATCACCTCCGCCGAAGAACGGTGTGAAAAGACCTTTATGCTGACTGCAGACTTTCAGATCGGAGGGCATGACATACTCTTCATCCTCTGTTCCTTCGCTTGCACGTTTCAGATAGACCTTTGTTTCCTTGTTTTTGCAGTAAACTCCTGCGCTCTGGTGAGAATCCGCGCAGAATGTAATCTCTTCATGGCAGTCACAGTACTGTGTCGGCGCTGTCCCGGCGGCGTAGATCTCCTCTCTGGTCATATCGCCCTGTACGGTCCGGTCGCACAGGCCCTCTACCGCCAGCTTTCCGCACTTCGTGCAGATCGTATATTTTTCCATTCCGGAGAGCAGGCTGAACCCGGTATCTTCCAGCCCCTTATTGGCCGCCTTCATGACTTTCGCCCAGAGTTTCCTGACATAGGCGCCGCTTTCCTGCTTTCCGCCGGAATCCAGGCCGCCCCACACGCCGCATGTATAATAAGGAGAATATCCGATCATCCACGCGTCGCGGGTGCCGGATGTAGTACCGGTCTTGCCGGCAATGCTCATGCCGTCAAACGCCGCATCCGTACCGGTACCTTTCCTGATCACATCTTCCATCGCATAGGTCAGCAGCGCTGCCGTTTCCGGCTGTACCACAACATGCGAATCCGGCTTCTTTTCGATCAGCACGTTTCCGTCATGGTCGAGAATCTTCGTATAATAAACCGGTTCAATGTAAGCGCCGCCGCGCGCCAGCACGCCGTACGCTGTCGTCATTTCCAGATTGGTAACTCCGTTCTTCGTGCCGCCGAGTGCCAGCGATTCCACCCTGTCCTCCGCATTGAGCGTAGTGATCCCAAACTCTGCCAGGCCGGCAAGGACACTGTTGATTCCCTGTTCGTTAAAGCATTTCAGGGCGACAATGTTGCTGGAGTCGGCAATCGCCTGCCGGATCGTCGTCATGCCGCCGTAAATGCCGCTGGAATTATGCACCTCCGTCCCATCCGAATAAGCGGTCGGCGCATCGTCGATCACGGTACCAAGCGTCAGATCCCCGTTCTCAAAGCCGGAAGCATATTCTCCGATGATCTTAATGGTCGATCCCGGCTGCCGTTCCGTATTTACCGCGCGGTTGAGCACCAGATTTGCCGTCTTCTCACCGCGGCCGCCGATCATCGCGCGGACCTGGCCGGATTCATTATCCATCAATACCAGCGAGAGCTGCGTATCGGGATCATCGACCTCACAGGCATTGACCGCTTCTTCACACATTTTCTGCACAGCGGAATCCTCTGTGGAATAAATGGTCAGCCCGCCGCGGTACAGGAGGTTCCACGCCTCGTCTTCGCTGACGCCCGTTTCTTTCTGAAGATCCTCCAGGATCTCATAGATCATCGCCTCTTCAAAATAGGACATGATCTCGATGGTATTTCCCTTTTCCCTTACTGCCGCAATGCGTCCGTAAACATCATCTTCTTCCGCCGCATTGTATTCTTCTTCGGAAATGTATCCCTGTTCCAGCATTTTCTGGAGAACGATCTCCCTTCTGCCGGAATTAGCCTCCGGCTCCCTGGCGGGATTATATTTGGTCGGATTTTTGGTGATCGCTGCAAGCGCCGCGCACTCGGAAACCGTCAGCGCGGAAACATCCTTATCGAAGTAATATCTTGACGCAGTCTGCACGCCCAGATTGCCGCCGCCGAGGTTGATGGTATTCAGATATTTCTCAAGGATCCACTCCTTGCTGACTTTCTGTTCGAGCTGTACGGCAAGATACTGTTCCTTTATTTTCCGTTCCAGTTTGTCTTCAAAGTTTTCCTCACTCATCCAGTCCGTAAAGACATTGTTCTTCAGAAGCTGCTGCGTAATGGTGCTGGCGCCCTGGGTGACGCCGCCATTCGTAAGGCCTCTGAACACAGCGCGCGCAAGCCCTTTGAGATCCACGCCATGGTGCTTATAAAAACGTTCATCTTCAATGGCAATAAATGCCTGATACAGTTCTTCCGGCATTTCGTCCAGACGCACATAAACGCGGTTCGATTCGGAATCGGACAGATTGAGTGCGACTTCTCCGGAAAGATCAAGCACGCTGGTACGGTATCCGTCCGGCTCCGCGTCTGCCGTATTGATCACCGGCGCCTCCGAAATGACCATCAGGACATAGGAAATACCCGCACCGATCCCCGCGACCATAAGCGCGGTCAGGATCAGCAGCACAATGCCGATCTTCTTTCCTCTTTTCTTTTTCTCATTCATAGTACGATCCCTCCCTTTTAAAAAGAACGACCATCCGTAACTATTCCGCCTCCCTTTTTCTGCGAAGTTCTTCATTCTGAGAAAATCATAAAGGATATTTGTGTTTAATCCTTGTTCGCATTTTTAAACTGTGATTAAATCCATAAGAATTTTCTGTGGGAAATGTTACAAAATGACTGGCGGAGATGTTACGTTTTGCGGATGGGTATGATATGATGGGAGCATCACGAAAGAACCCGGGAAAAATGTATGAAAAGCAGAAAATGGTACCTCCTTACGGCGATCTCCGACATCGCCGTTGTCTTCATGATCTTATTTGCGCTCATCGTCATGTACTGCGGCCTGGATATCGGCGTCCTTTTTTCCGAAAAAGGTATCTCCATGTTCCGGTATTACACGGTGGACGCGAACTTTTTTACCGCCGCAGCCTGCCTCGTCTGTGCGCCCCTCGAAATCAAAGCATATAAAAATGAACATTACGAACTCCCTTCCTGGGCTGTAATGTTCAAGTTTACCGGCATCGTATGCCTTACCCTTACTTTCCTTGTTGTGGTGTTCTTCCTGATGCCGATGTTCGGGATCAAAAAAATGACCGAAGGCTCCAATGTCTTCATGCACTTTGTGATCCCCGTCTGGTGCATCCTGACATTCTGTCTGTCCGGCCAGGGAAAGCTGGTAAAGAAATCGTTCATCCCGCTGAGCCTTGTGCCGACATGTCTGTACGGCATCGCCTATCTGGTCCCCATTCTGAGAAGCGGTATGAACAATATCGTCCCCAGCAAACATGCGGACTGGTACGGCTTCGCCCAGGTCGGCCCGGTGCTGCTCGCGCCGGTGTTCCTGCTGCTGATCGCCGTCACCTACGGGATCGCCCGCGGGGTGTGGAAGCTTGGCGGCGGCGTACAGTAATCGTCCGGCCTGTATCAAAAGGGGCAGCGTCCGCTGCCCCTGCTGTTTTTATTTTTTTGTCTTTACTCTCAGTGCCTTGCTCCAGGCCGAATAGTATTTCCCGGAGCCCCGATAATAGCATCTGATCCTGACGTAGTACGTCTTCTTTGCTTTCAGCCTGCTTATGCTCTTTGACACCGTTTGGTTGTTTTTAATCGTAACAGTCTTTGCACCCTTGAAATTCTTCTTTAAAGAATACTGCAGCTGATAGCCCGTCGTCTGTATATCGTTCTTCTTCCACGAAGCCTTGAAGCCTCTGGATGTCGCTTTCAGCTTTTTAAGCTTAACCGCCTTCGGCACGATTTTGAAGGAAGCCTTTTTGCTCTCTTTGAAGTTTCCTTTTCCGCTGACAGTCACCCAGGCAGTTCCTGCATACCTGTTGCTGCTGTAAGAAACATAGTAATTGTTAACAGGGTCGACAACCTGTCCGTTAAAGGTGACCGTGACCTTCGGCTCCTGATAGTTTGTATTATAGACCAGGGTGGTCTTTGCCAGTTTTATCCTGCATTTGCTGATATCTTCCGGCGTGATCCGGAAGGTCTTCTCCACCGTTCCGACGTAATTGCCTGTGCCCGTTATTTTCACTGTTGCCGTACCGGCGTTGATATTATTGGTATACTCGAGCACATAATGCGTCCCGTTGACCAGCTTCGTCGAACCGTCCGTGATGACCGGATCCTGCTGGATCGGTTTGCCCGTATAGGTCTTCTCCGTTATTCCTTCAATGGAACAGCCGCCCAACGAAAATGCGTAAACGGTAAACGGAATATCATTGTTGATGCATACAGTCTCCACCTTGGAACCTTTTACCACCCGGACGTTAAGCTTGGGACAGTCGGCGAAATCACTGCCTTCTACACTCGTTACAGCGTCTCCGAACTCCAGCGACCGCAGAGAACTGCATCCTCTGAACGTGCTCCCGTCCAGTCTGGTAAGATCCTTCGGGATGTTGATCGATGTAAGAGAAGTACAGCCTTCAAACGCGCCAGTGTCTATCGTTTTCACATTATCCGACAGCTTGACCGTCTTCAGGGAAGTACAGTATCTGAATACCCACTCGCCGACACGTGTGATCCCGTCAGGCAGTTCAACGCTCGTGATCGCGGTTCCCCAGAAAGCACTGTCTCCTAGAGTGGTAAGACCGGAAGGGATATTAACGGTCTTCAGGGAAGGGCAGTTACGGAAGGTCGCCCATGCGATTTCCGTAAGCGTGGAAGGAAGCTGCACCGACGTCAGGGAAGTACAGTCTTCAAATACGCCATGATAATAACCATAGCCCAGTTTTGTCACACCTTCGGGTATGACGACCGAAGTCAGCGATGAACATCCGTGGAAAGCCTGCGACGTGATCTCCTTCAGTGAGGGAGGAAAGGCAATGCTTTTCAGGGTCTTGCAGTTTTCAAAGGCATACCCGTTAATTGTTTCCACCTTTGAGCCCGGTGCGAACGTTACGTCAGTAACTACCTTGTTGCCTTCAAACGCACTGCTGCCTATTCTCGTAACCGGATAAGTGTCACCAATTACAGCCGGGATCGTTACCTTCGGATTTGTTCCTTCATACCCGGTAATAGTGATCGTCTTTGTGGAATCATCCAGCCTGTACTTCAGACCGTCAGCTGTTGTCCCGTCGGCAAAGACAGCCGCGGGCATCACGCAGAATGCCAGGACCAGCGCAAAAAGCAGTCCCGCAGCTTTCAGACATTTTTTCATCTCGTTTCCCTCTCTTCCTGTTTCCATTCGTTCCTGTGAAGCGGTGCGGACAGTCCGGCAGTTCCGTCTTTCCGCAGACCGGACTACTGTCACCTACATTCAATTTATACCACAAATGCCGAATTCCCGCAACCGGCAATGCATCGGCACCGGTCAGCCGCTAAAGGAATACCGTCATCAGCGGGATTGTCACCATACAGGCAAGGCTGGACAGGAAGATCGCCCTCGATCCCAGTTCCACATCGCCGCCGTATGTCTGCGAGAAGATGACCGACAGCGACGGGCATGGCATTGCCGCGCACAGGATCAACACGCTTTTCAACAGCGGGGATACAAACGGCATGAAACGAAGCGCCAGCACAGTGAGCAGCGGGATCACGGCAAGCCGCATGAGGCAGATCGTGATCACATCCTTATCCCGGAATGTATCCGCAATTCTTCCCCGCGACAGGCTTAAGCCGATCACGAACATCGACAGCGGCGTGGTGATGCCCGCAAACGCGTTGATCACTCTCGACGCCACCTCCGGCACGGGAATCTGAAACAGGAAAAAGAGCAGGCCGAGCAGCATCGCGAGATTCTGCCTGGAGAGCAGCACATTCTTTTTTCCGCCTTCCGGCTCTTTCCCGGAAAAGGCATACATCATCCTGACGCACAGGGTATACTGCACGATCATATAAGCCGGTCCCGAATTGGCAAGGATGAACACGCCGTCCTGCCCGAGCAGGGCATTCACGATCGGGATCCCCATAAAACCGGTATTGCCGTACGTTGATGCAAAGATCCATGTCCCGCGGCGGATCTTCCGGACGCCCAGGGCACCGGAAACAAGATAGCTGATCCCCAGCGCAGACAAAGAAAATACAAGGCTCAGGACCAGTCCGATCATGCTGTCTTTCAGCATGTTTATGTCAAACGCACGCTGCATGGATGAAAAGATCATGCACGGCAGCGTCACCTGCATCAAAAACGCAGTGAGGTCTGAAAACGCTTTGTCCGAGAGCTTTCCGCTCTTCCCCGCGAAGAATCCCACCGCGATCATGGCGAACAGGATCAGCAGATTATTTATAATAAGGAAAATGTCCATCTGTTCCTTCTTCTCTTTCATCCCCGTTTGTCACAATTCTACAGTCATACAGTTTGTACTGTCAAGGGGCGCGCTTAATCCTTCAAAGCAGAAAAAGACTGCCCTGCAGATTTCAGCAGTGCAGTCTCCATTCCTTCTTTCCAGCAGACTTCTATTTCTTCGCATCTTCTCTGATAAAGTTCATAAATGTCTTTTTAATGGGCGCGGGCAGCCCGTACTTCTCTTTGCCGAGTTCGATCGAGCGGATCAGGAAGACCATGTTCTGCGCCAACGTCTGTACCGTGTGCATGCCTTCCGCATCGAAGGCACTTTCTCCGTCCGCTGCACCGTATACACCGTTCCAGTACTGGCTGGATGCGATCGGCATCTGGCTGATGGAGAAATATTTGTTGATCTCATCCATCGTAACGGTCGTGCCGGCACGTCTGGCCACTGCGACTGATGCACCGACTTTCATGCGTTTGTCAGTATGACATGAGAAGAACAATCTGTCCATAAAAGAGATCAGCGAACCATTTGCGGAGGCATAATAGACAGGACTTCCGACCACCATGCCGTCGCAGGCTTCAAACAGGGGCGCCGCCTTGTTCACGACATCGTCAAAGACACATTTCCCCAGTTCCCTGCATTTACCGCAGTCGGCGCATCCGCGCACCGCACCGGGACCGAGATCGACCCAGTCGACCTGCGCACCTTCCGCTTCGAAGATTTTCCGCATTTCGTTTAACGCGGTGTACGTGTTTCCCTTTTTGTTCGGCGAGCCGTTAACCATTAGTATTTTCATTTTTCCTCCTTACCAGCCCTGCCGTCCGCTCCGGACAATATGTCCCGGACAGCATCTCTGCTTAATCATATTCAAATATACCCTGTATGGCATCTGATACGTTCATGACCATATAATAGGGGAGACTGTCAATAATCATACAGGATCTATTTCCCGGGTCGATCATTTTCATCTGCTCACAGATAACCGTACCGGAAAAACCTGAAACGCCGCTTACCGGTATATGAAGCGGACCTTCCGGAATATCCTCCGGGACAGGACACACATGAAATACACCTGTTGCATCAATAAAAGCATTATTGCTCACGATCAGGAACCGCAGTTTCTGACCGGCCATCTTAATGATCTGTCCCTGCCGGAATTCTGTCATAAAATCTCCTTTCCGACAGGATCTCCCCAGTCAAATTCATAAACAGATATTTCTCCGTCATAATCCGCCAGGCGTTCTTTAAACGATCTGTGCGTAAACTCTTTCTGAAGCACGATCATCCCGTTTTCCACTTTCACGTTCAGGACATCTGAAACAGTGATCCCAAGCTGATCCAGGATCTCTTTCGGAAGCCTGATTCCCTGACTGTTTCCCCACGCTCTTACAGCGACCTGAAGCATGCCTTCACCTCCTTCTGTCAGAACAACCGTCCGGGATAATTATACAATTATCCCGGATGTCAGTCAAGATATACACGGATCGACAGCGCTTCAGAGCCAGGGATCCAATTCTTTCGGAAAACAAAAAACCCGGGTATTTGCCCGGGCGGAATGGTAAATGATTCAGATATTTCTGTCAGATCGTTTTACGGATCAGCCTTCGATCGCGATATATTTCTTCTGCTCGACTTCCTGCTGTTTCTCTTTCTTGGGCACCAGGATCGTCAGGATGCCGTCCGCGAATTTCGCCTTGATGTCTTCCTGCGTGATCTGCTCGCCGACATAGAAGCTTCTGCTCATCGAACCGGAATATCTTTCCTTCCGCAGATACTTGCCTTCTTTGTCCTTCTCATCCTTGTTCTCGGAATGGGAGGCTTCGATGGTAAGAGTACCGTCCCTGAGGTCTGCTTTCACATCTTCCTTGGTGAAGCCGGGCAGCTCCATCTCGATCTGATAAGCATCGTCGGTTTCTTTGATATCGGTATTCATCTGGGTCACCTGGTTGCGGGCGAAATGACGTGCCGGCCAGAAACTGTCGTTAAAGAATTCATCAAACAAACTGTCTGTAAAATTATCATTGAAAATACTGGGTCT
>CAMOZZ010000009.1 GCA_946631165.1 uncultured Lachnospiraceae bacterium
TGAATGGTCGCCTTCCCGGAAAGGATCAGATCCTGGGCATTCCCCAGCCACACATCCGTGCCGTGCGCCAGGCCCGCGATACGGACCAGATCCGAAAAGCAGGTGGGCTTCGCGTCGATCAGCATCTGCATGGCGAAGTCTGTGCCGAATTCCGGCACGCCAAGCGCGCCGAGCTTCGTTCCCCCGATGTCATCCGGCGTGATCTTCAGCGCTTCCGTATTCTGGAACAGCGACATGACTTCCTTCGAATCCAGCGGGATTTCCGTGGCATTCAGCCCGGTCAGATCCTCCAGTTTCCTGATCATGGTAGGATCATCATGGCCGAGAATATCGAGCTTCAGCAGGTTATGATCGATAAAATGATAGTCAAAATGCGTCGTCACGGTGGACGTGGTCATATCATTTGCCGGATGCTGGATCGGCGTAAAGGAATAAATATTCTCGCCGTGCGGCATAACAACGATCCCGCCGGGATGCTGGCCGGTCGAACGGCGCACTTCCTCACAGCCTTTCGCGATGCGCTCGATTTCGCATCTTCTCTTGTGCTCGCCTTTTTCCTCATAATACTTGAGCACATAGCCGTACGCGGTCTTCTCTGCAAGGGTCGCGATTGTACCGGCTCTGAAAGTATTTCCCGTGCCGAAGAGCACTTCCGTGTAAGCATGGGCGTTGCTCTGATATTCTCCCGAAAAGTTCAGGTCGATATCTGGTTCCTTGTCTCCCTTGAATCCCAGGAACGTCTCAAACGGAATATCAAATCCATCCTTCTTCATTGGCGTTCCGCAGTGCGGGCACACCGCATCCGGCATATCGCAGCCGGCGCCGCCCGCGAAAGCCTTCACCTGTTCGGATTCAAAATCACTGTATTTGCATTTCGGGCAGACATAATGCGGCGGCAGCGGATTGACTTCCGTAATGCCGGACATAGTCGCCGCGAAGGAGGAGCCGACCGATCCTCTCGAGCCGACCAGATAACCGTCGTCATTCGACTTTTTCACGAGTCTTTCCGCGATGATATACATAACGGCAAACCCGTTCGAAATGATCGAGTGCAGTTCCCTGGAAAGTCTTTCTTCAACCACTTCCGGCAGCGGATCGCCGTAAATGGAATGTGCTTTTTCATAGCACATGCTTCGCAGCTCTTCTTCTGAACCCTCAATGACAGGAGGGCACTTGTCCGGACGGACCGGATCCAGGAATTCACAGCAGTCCGCGATCAGGTTCGGCGTCTTCACGACTGCCTCAAAAGCCTTTTCCTCACCAAGATATGAGAACTCCTCGAGCATCTCTTCGGTGGTATGCAGATAGAGCGGAGGCTGCGTGTCCGCGTCCTTGAAGCCCATGCCTTTCTGCAGGATCCTTCGGTAGATCTCATCCTCCGGGTTCAGGAAATGCACATCGCAGGTAGCGGCAAGCGGTTTTTCATATTTCTCCGCAAGCGCAGCGATCTTCTTGTTCAGTTCCCGCAGATCATCAAAATTGTTAATATAAGCGTGTTCCGGTTTCTCGCTCGGGATCATGAACTGGTTGTTGCCGACCGGCTGGATCTCAAGATAGTCATAGAACTTCACTCTTCTTTCGATCTCTTCCTCCGGCAGCTTTTCCACGACAGCCCGGAATACTTCCCCTGCTTCACAGGCCGAACCGATGATCAGTCCTTCCCTGCATTCTGCAAGCAGGCTTTTCGGGATTCTCGGCCGCTTTCCGAAGTAGGTGAGATGCGATTCGGAGACCAGCCTGTACAGATTTTCCCGGCCGATCTCATTTTTGGCAAGCAGAATGATATGATAACGCTCCGGGGTCCTGCAGATCCTCGCAGCATCCCATTCTCCGTTTACGGTATCATCCACGAGATACCCTTCACAGCCATAGATCAGCTTGATCGGCAGCTTTTTATCCTTGACGGTCTGATACGCTTCCTTATACGCCTGCACGACGCCGTGGTCGGTAATGGCAACCGCCTTGTGGCCCCAGCGGGCAGCCTGCAGGATGATATCGCTTGCCTTGGAAACGCCGTCCATATCGCTCATCTTCGTGTGAAGATGCAGTTCAACTCGTTTCTCGATGGCATTGTCCATCCGCTGTTCTTTTTCACGACCGGCTTTCTTGATGCCGGTCACATTGCGGATCGTCAGTTCCTTGTCAAAATTATCGAGCGCAGCCAGGCCCTTCAGGATGATCCACTCGCCTTTCCCGGCAAAGCCAAGCAGGTCATTCGCTTCCTCCGGCTCCGCAAAATACTTGATCTGGATGGAGTCTGTGTGGTCCGTAACGGCAATAGTTACGAGCATTTTTCCGTTTGCCAGCGTTCTGGAATCCGTCGAAAAGACCTCTCCCTCGATCACAACTTCACCGATCTCCTGTGTGATGGAGGAAATGGGAAGCGGTTCGCCGTCAAAATCGCGGCCGAAGCCTTCCGAGGGTTCAAGACGTTTGCCTTTGACATATTTCTTCCGATAGGAGGAAGCCCTTTCTGTCCGTTCTTCCGAAACATGCGCTTCCTTTTCGGCTTCCCTGGCTTCTTCCAGGATCGCTTCAATCCGGGCTGCTTCGGCTTCCGCCTCCGCCTTCCGCTGTTCTTTCTGCTTCCTGAACGCCCCGTAATGGATCCGGACGGAGACGTCATCATAGCCCATCCGATCCCTGATAATGGCAGTCAGCTTTTCCGAAAGCGCATTCCCCCGTTTGCGGTTCACGGCTGTATCATCCGCTTCCAGGACCAGGATCTTTTCATCATCCAGGTGAATATTGGCATGCCGGAACATATGATAATCCATCAGGTTGTTTTCCTTCAGTTCCAGGAGAATGCTCTCACGGTATTCATCCAGGCTCTGTCTTACCGGGATTCCCTGAAGATCAAAGCGTTCACAGATCTCGATCCTTATTTTCCGGCGCTCAAAGAACTGCTTCTTGATGGCGGCCTGCAGGATGTAGATCTCCCTTTTGGGGATCAGCACATCCGATCGGATGAAGATCTTCAGCGCATGCCTGTCATGAGGCATTAAAAGCCGGGTCACATAGATATGATCCAGCTTCTTTGTAAGATATTCATTTGTCTGAAGATCGGGAAGGACATCCCGAAGGAGTTTTGGTTCCATATAATTCCTTTGCGTATGATTCTCTGATCCGGTCCGGCGCCGGATTCTCTGTCTGTGCAGGTACTTCGCTCTTCTTTCTATTATCATACCGTCAGCCGGCAGAAAGGTCAATGTCGATCACGGGATCAGTTCTCTTTTCTGTACTCATAGACCAGCCTGTCATACGACCGGTCTCCGACTATGACCGCCTCTTTTCCAAGGCCGGAAAACTGCATGCCGGCTTTCTCGAGCGTGCGTCTGGAAGCAATATTCTCCGCTGCGCACCAGGCAGTGACCCGCGAAATCTCTTCATTCTCAGTAAGGTAATGCAGCACCTCTGCCAGCGCTTCACCGGCATAACCTCGTCCCTGATAAGGCTCTGCTATGCTGAAGCCCACTTCTATGCTGTCATTCTCATAATCATAGGCGCCGATGGTTCCGGCCACACAGTCATCACAATCAATGATCCATCCGTAGAAATGCGGATCTTCGTACTGATTGATGAACTCCTGCACTGTCTTTTCCGCCATTTCTTCCGTTGCGTACGGATTCCAGCCGGAATACCGGAACATCTTCTCATTGCAGCCGAAGTATTTGTAAAGCCACGGAGCATCTTCCGGGCAGTATCTTCTGAGCAGCAGGTGAGTCGTTCCCAGTTCTGCTGTCCCATGCGGCCTGATGCGCCGGATCTCTGTGATATCTCCTTTGTAAACCAGAGATCCTCCAACCAGGATTCCTTCCTCCTCTGTCCCGTATTCATGAAAACAGTAATCCGCGCCAAGCGAGGATGCAAGGCCTTCAAAGACATGTCCCCATTTGTCCGTGACACGGACATGTTTATTGTCGTATGCTGATAATTCCATTTTTACGTCCTTTCGGCCGGATTTCCGGGTGTCTATGGTAAATGGCAAAGCGAACGTTTGCAATTTGTTGACAGAAGCCAGTTTCAGCCTGCTTTTTGCGCTCGTTTGCAGCCCGCTTTTTGCGGTCGTTTGCAGCCTGCGTACTGCAGGTGTTTTAAATCCGTTTAAAACGCTTTTCTCACTTCCGCTTCAACTGTGCGGATTTACAGCAGTTTTCCAATAACGGTACCCTTTTAATACAGCAGTTTTATTGCAAATATTTATTATAGTCATGCATTTGGGCGTTTTATGGGGCATCTGCTTAAAAAGGTACCCTCTTCTTGCACATCCTTGTGTCACGGTGTTATGCAGGCGGGGTACCTTCTCGTTAAATTCAGCATTATTTCGCACAACGCACAGTTACTTCCAGTTATCCAGTTCTTCCTTCAGGGCAGACAGCAGCTGCTCTTCCGGAAGTTTCTTCACGATTTCTCCGCCTTTGATCAGCAGCCCGACGCCTTTTCCGCCGGCAATGCCGATATCGGCTTCCTTCGCCTCTCCGGGCCCGTTTACCACGCATCCCATGACGGCAATTTTGATCGGCATGTCATAATCCTTTGCCAGTTCTTCCACTTTGTGCGCCAGGCCGATCAGGTCGATCTGCGTCCTGCCGCAGGTCGGGCAGGATATGATCCTGGGGCCGAAGCTCCGGAGCCCCAGCGAAGCAAGAATTTCCTTCGCTGCATAGACTTCCTTCACCGGATCTCCTGTGAGGGAAACCCTGATCGTATCACCGATACCGCGTGAGAGGATCGAGCCGATACCGACCGCGGATTTGATCGTGCCCGCATATTCCGTCCCTGCTTCCGTGATACCGACATGCAGCGGAAAATCGACGGCTTCTGAAACCAGCTCGTGGGCGCGGATGCACATCGGAACATCGGAGGATTTGATACTGATGACCAGATTGTCATATCCCGCATCCGTGATCATCCGGACTTTATCAAGCGCGCTCTCGCAAAGGCCTTCAGCTGTTACACCGCCGTATTTTTCGACCAGTTCTTTTTCCAGCGAGCCGGAATTGACGCCGACACGGATCGGAACATTTCTTTCCTTCGCGCAGTCAACGACAGCTTTGATCCTTTCCGATCCGCCGATGTTTCCGGGATTGATCCGAATCTTGTCCGCACCGGCTTCCATGGCCGCAATCGCCATGCGGTAATCGAAATGAATGTCTGCTACGATTGGAATGTGGATTTGCTTTTTGATCTCCGCGATCGCTGCGGCTGCTTCTTCCGTGGGAACAGTGGAACGGATGATGTCACAGCCGGCTTCCTCGAGGGCGAGGATCTGTCTGACGGTGGAAGCAGCGTCTTCCGTCCGTGTGTTGGTCATGGACTGGATCGCGATGGGGGCGTCACCGCCGATGGGGACGCTGCCGATATGAATTGTTTTTGTATGTTTTCTGGTGTGCATAACCTCTCCCGGCGCTGACGCGCCACCCTCCCCTAAAGGGGAAGGCAATCTCTCCCGGCGCTGACGCGCCACCCTCCCCTAAAGGGGAAGGCAGTCTCTCCCGGCGCTGACGCGCCACCCTCCTTACCTCTTCCGTCACTTACGTGACACCTTCCCCTGAAGGGGAAGGCCTGGGGAAGGCAGTTTCTCCCGGCGCTGACGCGCCTTTATTCTCAGAAACCTGCTATCCTTCTTATATCGTTGAACAGGACCACGACCATCAGCAGCATCAGCAGGGCGAAGCCTGCCATATGCACCATGCCTTCCTTATCCGGCGGTACCGGTTTTCCGCGGAATCCCTCAACGATCAGGAAAATGAGCCGTCCGCCGTCCAGCGCAGGCAGCGGCAGCAGGTTCATGATCCCAAGGTTGACAGAGAGCAGGATGGACAGATTCAGGATGTTCAATATGACGTCCAGAAGTCCCGATGAAGCGCTTTCTTCAACGGTGTCGCTGATCATGGAAACGATGCCGACAGGTCCGGACATATCGCGCAGCCCGGCGGAACCGGTCAGAAGCATCTTCAGGGATACGAACGTGAGCTTTACGTAATAAACAGCCTGCCGTACCGCGCCGACAAATGTACCGCCGATACCGACTTTCTCCCTGTAATACGCAGCATCAAATCCCAGCACGCTGGATTCATAAAAAGCAGGCGTGATCTGCGCATCAAAGGAAGCACCGTCTCTCTCGTACGTTACGGTGATCTCCGTACCATCGGGCGGATTCTCCGCGAAATACTTCATCAGTTCTTCCCCGGTCGCAATGGCCGTCCCGTTCACCGCGGTAATCACATCACCCTTCTTAAGTCCGGCTGCTTCTGCGGGAGACTCTGCCGCAGGCTCTCCGATCTCCGCGCTTCCCGCTCCGGAATTATAGGAAATACCGATACGGTAAGCTTCATAATGCGGATCATAGGTAACTGTATTTCTTTCCCCGTTTCTCTCGTATTCAACCGTGACGTCGCTCCCGTCCAGCGGATCGGAGATCTGCATCAGAACGATATCCCCGCCGGTCGTGATCCTGTGCCCGTTGATCCGTTTTATAATATCTCCGTTCTGTATGCCTGCGGCTTCTGCGCCAAGACCTGCATTTACGGAATAGACCATCGGCGTATTCACGCCTGCGCCCATGATCAGAAAAACGGAGAGAATAAACGCACAGACAATATTGAAGAGCGGCCCGCCGGCGACCACGAGTATTCTTTCACGCACGGTCTTTTTGTTAAACGCATTCGGCGCCGGATCGTCTTCATCCTCTCCTACCATCATGCAGGAGCCGCCGAACGGGATCGCTTTCACGGAATACCGGGTCTCTCCTTTTACGGTGCTGAAGAGCCTCGGGCCCATGCCGACAGAAAACTCAGTTACGCCGATCCCTGCCTTTTTTGCGAACAGGAAATGCCCCAGTTCATGCGTGATGACAAGGAAACTGAACACAAGTATGGCAATAATAATGCTTACTATATTCAACAGTATTACATCCTTTCGTTATGCAGCACAGCAAAAGCGCCTGTCTGCGCGGCCTTTTCACAAACGCCGGTGAAAATACACAATTCTCTCATCCCTTCCGCTGCTGATTACAGCGTACTGAGATAGTCGTCGACCTCTTTCTGTGCTGCTTCGATCTCATCGACGGTCGGATCCGCGATCACTTTATGCCGGTCCATCGCTTCTGCGATCATGTCTGTGATGCCGTGGAATGAAACCTCTCCGTTCCGGAACTTTGCGTTCGCCCATTCATTCGCCGCATTGAACACGGCCGGCATGCTTCCGCCGGTCCTTCCCGCAGAAATGCCAAGCGGGAGTCCCGGGAAGGCTTTCGGATCCGGCTTTTCAAATGTCAGGTCCTTTATCGCAAAGAAATCCAGTTTCTGTGTATCCATCGGATGACGGTCCGGGTATGTCAGCGCATACTGGATGGGCAGCCGCATGTCGGGCGCGCCCATCTGTGCCATGACGGCGCCGTCCTCATATTCGACCATCGAATGAACGATACTCTGCGGATGGACCAGCACCTCGATCTGATCATAGGAAACATCGAACAGCCAGTGTGCTTCCATGACCTCCAGCGCCTTGTTTACCATATCTGCAGAATCGATCGTGATCTTCGCGCCCATAGTCCAGTTCGGATGCTTCAGTGCATCCGCCGCCGTGACCAGCGCAGTCTGCTCGTATTTCATACCGCGGAAAGGCCCGCCTGAAGCAGTCAGCAGAATTCGTCTCACTTTGTTCTGTCTGTTTCCGTGCAGACACTGGAAAATGGCGGAATGCTCGCTGTCGACCGGCAGGATGCTGACGCCGTGTTCCTTTGCCAGGGGAATGATGATATGCCCGGCGCAGACCATTGTCTCCTTATTCGCCAGCGCGATATCCTTGCCTGCCCTGATCGCGGCGATTGTCGGTCTGATCCCGATCATTCCCACAACAGCTGTAAGAACAGTATCACAGGCCGGATCAACCGCCGCTTCGGTCATGCCATCCACACCGCATACGATCCGGACCGGCAGATCAGCAACGCGCGCAGCAAGATCCGCCGCGTCAGCGGCTTCTGTTACACAGGCGATGCCGGGCCTGAATTCCCGGATCTGTTCTTCCAGCAGTTTTATATTTTTATGCGCTGTCAGCGCAGTGACTTTCATGTCCGGCTCATGTCTGACCACATCAAGCGTCTGACGTCCGATCGAACCCGTAGAGCCAAGAAGCGCGATATTTCTCATAATCCTTCTTCCCAATTGAACGCCGCCGGCACAGGGATGCCGCAGCCGTATTATCTGATGATGCAGATAAGATACCAGATCAGCGGCGCCGTGATGATCACAGAATCGAATCTGTCCATAATCCCGCCGTGTCCGGGGATCAGTGTGCCGTAATCCTTGATATTGTACTGTCGTTTGATTGCCGATGCCGCCAGATCTCCGACCATGGAGATCAGTGCCCCGACAGCGCCGATGATCATGAGCGCAGGGACCGGCATGGCAAAGACCGTCAGATGCTTCCGGAAAACGAGTGCGAAGATCAGCCCGATCAGCGCAGCACCGATCACACCGCCGACGGCGCCTTCCACGGACTTCTTCGGACTCAGCACCGGCGCCATCTTATGTTTCCCGAAAAGCATTCCCGTACAGTAGGCGCAGGTATCGCATCCCCAGGAGCTGATGAATACCAGCCACACCAGGAACTGCCCGTTATCCGTGCCGCGGATCCGCAGCATATACGATATCATGACCGGTACATAAAAGAACACGAAGAAGCTGAAAACGATCTCGGAAATATGAATGTCCGGATAGGAAAACACATAAAAGACCAGCATGAAAAGCAGCATGATCACCGGAATGGCTTCCCTGATCATATCCGCCCCCACTGCGTAATCCGTCCCTTCCGCAAGAAATGTCAGGAACCAGATGACCGCCGCCAGATAACCGATTCCCGCAAGAGGCGTCTTTTCGTGATCGATCACCTTGTAAAGTTCATACATCCCGACCAGCGATACGGCAAGAAGCCCGATATTCATAACCGGACCGCCCATGACCAGCAGGAAGACTGCGATCACCATCAGGATGATCCCGCTGCGAAGTCTGACCCAGAACATCCTATCTTCCTCCGAATCTGCGATTGCGTCTGTTGTACTCCTCTATGGCTGCGACCAGATGCTCCTTATGGAAATCCGGCCAGAACACATCGGTAAAGTACAGTTCCGCGTAAGCCAGCTGCCACATCAGATAATTGGAGAGCCGCAGCTCGCCGCTCGTGCGGATCATCAGATCCGGATCAGGCATGCCGGCCGTATCCAGATGCGCGCTGATCACCTCTTCGGTAATCTCCTCCGGCTGAAGGGAACCGGCCTTCACTTCCTCTGCGATCTTCTCCACACCGCGCCGGATCTCGTCGCGGGATCCGTAATTCAGCGCCAGCACGAATGTCATGCCGGTGTTTTCCTTCGTGACATCCTCCAGCATATCCAGACCGTCGATCAGGTCCTGCTCAAATCTGCTGCGGTCCCCGATGCTTTTCACCCGGACATTATTTGCCATGGCGACCGTCTTCAGTCTGCCGATATAATATCGGAACAATGACATCAGGGCGCCGACTTCCTCTGATGAACGTTTCCAGTTCTCGGTGGAAAAACCGTAGATCGTAAAATACTGTATGCCGAGCCTGGCGGCGTCTTCCACGATCTGTTCCAGATTCTCACATCCGGCTTTGTGTCCCATGCTCCTCGGAACATGATGCGCTTTTGCCCATCGGCCGTTCCCGTCAAGTATTACGGCTACATGCGCCGGTATGACCATATCCTGCATAATCTGTCCTCACATACTCTGAATTTGCCAAAAAGGATCTGCCTTATTATCCTGTAAAGAGGCAGGGGATGTCCCTGCCTCCATAATCCCGTTCTGATGATCAGACCGTCATGATCTCTTTTGTCTTCGCTTCCGTTTCCTTATCCGCTGTCTCACTGTATTTATCCGTCAGCTTCTGGATGTCAGCCACAGCCTTCTTGGAATCATCTTCCGTATATTCTCCGGCCTTCTCCTGCTTCTTGATGAAATCGTTCGCATCGCGTCGGATATTCCGCAGGGCGACCTTCGCGGCCTCCCCTTTCTTCTTGACATCCTTGGCCAGGGTCTTGCGGCGTTCCTCGGTAAGTTCCGGGAAGATCAGACGGATGACACTGCCGTCATTGGAAGGATTGATGCCGATATCAGACTTGTTGATCGCCTTTTCCACAGCCTTTACCTGAGACTTGTCCCAGGGCTGGATCTGCAGGATCCTGGCTTCCGGCACGGTCACGCTCGCGATCTGCGCGATCGGGGTAGCCTGTCCGTAATAATCAACAGTGATCTTATTCAGCACGGCGGGATTTGCCCGTCCGGCTCTGATCGTGGAAAGTTCTTCCTTAAGATTTGAGATGGTCTTTCCCATTTTGTCTTCATAAACTTTTAATGCGTCATCCATTGTGTCTTCCTCCTCATGTTATTATATCAAGGGCTGCCCGGTATGATGAAGAATCCCGCAGTCCGCAATATTCTTTTTTATACAGTCACTCTTGTCCCCGTGATATCACCCATCAGCGCACGCTTAATGCTGTCTTCCCCCTTCAGTCCGAATACAGCTAACGGCATTCTGTTCTCCATGGCGATAATGGAAGCGGTCAGGTCGATTACCTTCAGCTGTTTATCCACCATTTCATCGATCGTCAGGGTATCGAACTTCACGGCATCCGGATTGATCGCGGGATCGGAATCGTAAACGCCGTCGATCGCTTTTGCGAGCAGGATCTCGTCCGCGCCGAGTTCCACCGCACGAAGGACGATGCCTGTATCAGTCGAGAAATAAGGATGTCCCGTGCCTCCGGCGAAGAATACGACCTTCCCTGCTGCAAGCGCTTCTTCTGCCGCATCTTTCGAGAAGAGCTCCGTCATGTCGCCCACATAGAACGGCGTGAAGATCTTCGTCTGCATGCCTTCTGACCGGAATATCTCGGAAACATACAGACAGTTCATAACTGTCGCGAGCATACCGATCTGATCAGCCTGCACTCTTCCTATGGCTGTACTCGTACGGCCTCTCCAGAAATTGCCGCCGCCGATCACGATCGCCAGTTCTACGCCTGCATTCACCGCAGGCCTGATCTGTCCGGCAGCCTCGCGCACGACTTCCTCGTCAAATCCCGTCTTCTTTTCTCCGGCAAGGGCTTCGCCGGAAAGCTTCAGTATAACCCTTCTCTTCTTATCCATCATACAAGCTCCTGAATCATGCTGCTTAAGCTTTTATGGTGTACGGACCGGTCTTTTCAGGCCTTTCCGCAATCTGTCTTATTGTATCATATCACGATATAATTGTCTATATTTCCGCTCTTTTCCTGCGGAATTCATCGATTTTTTCAAGATATTCGTACGGCACTCTTAAGTGTCCGTAGCCTGTTCCGAGATGCAGGCCCGGTTTGATCTTTCCGTGAAAATCGCTCCCGCCGGATCTCAGACAATGAAACTGATCTGCCAGTTCTTCCGCAATGCGCTGCTGCTCACTCCAGAAATCACTGTAGCGCACTTCGAGTCCGTCCGCGCCGGCTGCCAGCAGTTCCTCTGCCGCTCTCCTGCTCTCCTGCAGATCATGCTTATAGATCTTATGGTAATGGGCAAGAATGACGACCGCACCCGCTTCATGAAGCAGTTTTATTCCGTCCGGCGCTTCCGGACTCCATTTGGGGAGATACGCCGGTTTTCCCTTGTTCAGAAGGACGTCAAAGGTCTCCTGTACTGTCTTAAAATACCCTTTGTCCACCAGCATCTGACCGACCAGGCCTCTGGTGACGACCGTATCTTCCCCGGCGCCGTATTCCGCCGGATCGACCGGATAATTCAGTTCCGCCAGACGTCCGAACATCTTTTCATTTCGTTCGATCCTGGCTCGTACGATTTTCTGCATCGTCTGCTGCAGTACGGGTGAACAGACATCGGGAAAGAGCCCTACCAGATGGACACTTCTGTCTTCATATTTAGTCGACAGCTCGATGCCGGGCACCACGCGGATCCCGAATCTCTTTCCTGCCTCCAGTGCTTCTTCGATCCCGTTTACTGTATCGTGATCGGTGATCGCAACAGCTGCAAGCTTTTTCCGTGCCGCCAGTTCCACCACTTCCGACGGCGTCATGGAGCCGTCAGAGCAGGTCGTATGCGCATGAAGGTCTATAAATCTTTTCATATCGTATTCCGGTTTCTCTTTTCAAAAGTCGTGTCCGGATCCCGGGGTCAGAATTTCCCGGAATGGCCCGAGAATCCGCCGGATCCTATGGAGGTACCGCCGCCGCCCGGCCTGTTCCCGTCCTTTCCGCCTTCACTGATGATCCTTGTCGATACCGAACGTCTGAGATATCTGTCCTGCTGTTCTCTCAGATCAAAGCTTCCCTGCACTTTGTAATGATCCGCATTGGAAGCCGTAGATACGCTCTTCATTGTCTTTGACAGACCAAGGGTCGCAGCTGCAGAAGCGATCAGTCCGCCGAACAGCTTCAGGATCCCGCCAAAGAATCCGCCGCCTTCGCTGCTGCCGCTGACGTCCACGGGCGTCCCCGCGGCTTCCGCTTTCAGATACTTTTCGCTCTCCCCGATATAATCCTTAAATCCCTGATAAAAGTCATTGTCCGCAAAATCATCCAGGAACTTCTCTTCCAACTTTTCCTTACCGTAATCGGTGAAGGCCGCATTTCCGACAGCGCCGTGCGCGATGAGCGCATAATCCCTGTCGTTCATCGAAAGAAACAGCATGACCCCGTCACGGTCACCGCCGTAACCGATATCGAGCCTGTCATAGATCGCGGTCGCGGCGTCATAGGCGCTTGTACTGCTGTATTCGCTGAAATCATTTACGATGACCATATAGATGCCGCACTTATATTCTTCTGCAGCAGCAAATGCGATGCCGTCAAGCTCCTCCGCCTGGTCTTCGGACAGCAGGCCGGCAATATCCCACACCGCTCTCTGATAGGCGTTCTCAGCGGAAACTGCAAACACACCTGCGGGAAGCATGGCGATCAGCACTGCGGTCAGAATGATCAGCGTGCGCTTCAGGAAATCAAATGATCTTCTCTTCATATCCATCCACCTCCGATCAAATGATCAGGCTGAGCAGTGCAAAAACAACCGCTGCAAATCCGACAAAGAAACCGGCGAGTTTTCCCTTTGAAACCGGCAGATCGCCTACCATCTTTCCCGTCTGACCATTCATGGCAAAAAGGAAATCCTGATCATTCCAGCGGGTATTCAGCATCCAGACAGGGAACAATGCGTAACTCACCTTTCCCTGGACCATGCGGATCTGTTCTCCTGCGGGGTGAATGGCATTATACCCCTTTACCGTACGCATCAGTTCATTGCTGAGAGACTCTTTCACTCTGTGTTCAATGCGCGGGATGTTTTCCTTCGCGGAAACATCGTACTTATCTGCAAGATAGCCCGGAAGGAATGCCGTCGAGAATGGCTTCAGTTCTCTGTAATCATAAGGCTCGATTGAATCCATATGATCATCCGGCATCTTTCTGGCGCCGTCAGCCGGCACTTTTTCGAAGGAGAGCGACCCGGAACGCACAACGGCATAATGATCCGTCTCCGTGACTTCTTCCTTCCCCCTTCTGTAAACATGCGACTTCTCAGCATTGAAATGCGCTGTTCCTTCCGCCACACCGTCATAGAGCCAGAAGGGAACATAGATCCCGCGGATCTCCTGAATATGGTTCTGGCTGGTGAAGACGCCCGGCAGCAGCCATTTGCCTTTATAGTGCTCTTTGAGCTTCGCAACGGCCTGTTCCTTATTGTATTTGAACGGAATGATATAATCCGGCTTCAGGGTCCCGGCGAACTGTCCCGGAATGATCGTCGGATTATTGCAGTACGGGCAGCTGGTCGCAGCAGTAGTCGCATCGCAGATCAGTTCGGCGCCGCAGGACGGACAGGAATAGGCGCGCATGGAAGCAGAGTCGCTTCCCCAGTCATCCGTAAGATGCGACGTATCCCACTCTTCGTCTGTCTGCGGCGTTCCCCCGGTATATTCCGGCGGGATCTCTTCCGCAGCTGCCGCAGCCTGGGCTGCAGCCTCCTCTTTTTCCTTTTCCTTTTTTTCTGCCTCCGCTTCCATAGCGGCAGCGGCAGCTTCATCCTTCTCACGGTAGAAAGCTTCGACCTCTTCGGTCGTATATGTGCTTCCGCAGTAATCGCAGACAAGACGCCCTGTCTCCGGTGAAAAATGAAGCGGTCCCCCGCAGGCGGGGCACTGATAATTGGTTATCTGTGACGGCATAGGAGCCTCCTTGGATCTTATTGGTTCGGATACGGGAATATTATAATCCAAATCCTGCTTTCATAGCAACCGTTTTCACCGTCTCCTGCATGCTGTATTCACACGGTAAGCTGTCCCGTCCATTTCTGCAGCCATACAGGAAACATGTCACTGACTGCCGGCTTTTACCAGCGCTTTATGTTCCCATTTCCCGCTTCTGTAGCGGCAGTAATTGATCACGCAGTTCGTGCACCACGCCAGCGGCAGGGAATACCACAGGCTCCGGTAACCGATAAAGGTGAGCGACATGATGTATGCACTGCTGACCCGGATGAACAGATTGATAAAGCTCGCCACGGCTGTGATCTTCGCATCGCCCGCGCCCTGCAGCAGGCCGGCTGTGACCGTATAGACTGACTGCGGCAGCATAAAGATGACAAGCAGATCCAGATGTTCGCAGCCGCGCTTAAGCCCTTCCGGCGAAATATGGAAGACGGAAAGGAGCGGTTCGTCAAACGCGATCATCACAGCTGCTATAGCGGCGGAAATAAGCATGACGCTGACTGCCGTGACCCTGTATCCCCGCTTAACGCGTTCCGGCTTATTCGCACCGATATTCTGACCGGTGAAATTCGCCATGGCCGTATTCAGCGAGCTCGGAATGATATGGATAAACGATTCCACTTTCTGCATTGCCGCATACCCTTCGATACTGGCGGCACCGAAGGTATTGACCAGTCTCTGCAGGACAATGAATCCGATGCTGAGCACGGACGTCTGAGACAGGATCGGGAGCCACAGTTTCAGGATCGTCTTCACCTTCTCCGGCGAGAACATCCTGTTCCCGCGGGCGAACAGATTCAGGTGCCTGTAATGCCTTACCATATACAGATAGGCAGCAGCTGCCGACCCGGCCTGGGAGATCACGGTAGCGAGCGCGGCGCCCACGACCTCCATATGGAACACGATCACGAACAGAAGATCAAGGAAGATATTGATCACTGCGGCGATCAGCAGGAAGAACATCGCGCCTTTGGAGTCTCCGTGCGCCCGCAGGATCCCGTAAACGACATTATAGGCAAAGAAGAAAAACAGCCCCACGGAATAGATCACGAAATACTGCATGCTGTAATGCTGCATATTTTCGGGCGGGGCCAGGAACATCACAACGACCGGATAGGACAGAAGCAGGCAAACGGCAATGATGATCAGGCTGACGATAACGGTAAAACACTGCGCAGTAAGCGCGCATTCCCGGACATCCTCCTTCTTTCCGGCACCGTAAAACTGGGAGACCACAATACTTACCGCACTGCCGAGGGAAGTGCAGAACATGTTCACCAGCATGATCAGGGATGCCAGAAGCCCGATGGCGCCGAACGCCACCTCTCCGACAAAGTTGCCAACGATAACCGAATCCGCAAACGAGTAGGTCGTCTGCAGAACACTTGCTCCTATTAACGGAAGGGCAAAGCGAAATATCGCCTGCCCCTCGCGTCCTTCTGTCATATTGTGATCCATAAAGATTACTCACCAAAAAATTTATTTTACGCTTCGTCGATTGCCTTTCCGATGTCATGGCGGAAATGCTTGTCCTTAAAATCGATCTTTGCAGCCGCCGCATACGCATTGGCTCTTGCTGCCTTCAGATCTTCTCCCAGTGCGGAAACGCCAAGCACACGGCCGCCGTTCGTCAGAAATGCGCCGGTATCGGAAAGCTTTGTTCCTGCGTGGAATACGACCACACCCGGCTCCTTTTTCAGTTCTTCCAGACCGCTGATCTCATAGCCCTTCTTATAGGCGACAGGGTATCCGCCGGAAGCCAGCACCACGCAGACGCAGGCTTCGTCAGAGAATTCCAGATCGATCTGATCCAGTGTGCCGTCGACACAGGCTTCCATGACTTCCACAATATCATTCTTCATTCTCGGAAGCACGACCTGCGCTTCGGGATCGCCGAAACGGGCATTATATTCAAGCACCCTGGGGCCTTTTTCCGTCAGCATCAGGCCGAAGAAGATGATGCCCTTGAATTCCCGGCCTTCGGCTCTCATTGCGTCGACCGTGGGCTGGAAAACATATTGATTGCAGAAATCTTCGACTTCTTTTGTATAGAACGGGCTGGGGCTGAAAGTACCCATGCCGCCGGTATTCAGGCCTTCATCGTTATCCAGCGCTCTCTTGTGATCCTGCGCGGACGCCATTGTTTTGATAGTCTTTCCATCGACAAAGGAAAGTACGGATACTTCACGTCCCGTCAGGAACTCCTCGACGACCATGGTATTGCCGGCAGTGCCGAACTTCTTGTCCAGCATGATCTCTTTAACGCCTGCGGCCGCCTCGTCATGATCCTTGCAGATCAGAACGCCCTTGCCGAGCGCCAGTCCGTCCGCCTTGAGAACGATCGGATAATCAGAAGTCTCGAGATATTTCAGCGCGGCATCCGCGTCCGTAAAGGTCTCATAACCGGCCGTCGGAATATTGTATTTCTTCATGAGCTCCTTGGAAAAAGCTTTGGAGCCCTCAATGATCGCGGCATTCTTTCTGGGGCCGAACACTCTCAGGCCTTTTGCCTCGAATACATCGACGATGCCGCCGACAAGCGGATCATCCATGCCGACGACGGTCAGGTCCACGCCGTTCTTTTCCGCAAAATCCGCCAGCGCCTCAAATTCCATCGCACCGATCGGAACGCATTCCGCGATCTCTCCGATGCCGGCGTTGCCGGGCGCACACCAGATCTTCTCTACTTTTTTATTCTGCGCGATCTTCCATGCAAGCGCATGCTCTCTTCCGCCGCTTCCTACGATAAGTATCTTCACTTAAAGTTCCCCCTTTTTCTTTGCTTCCGCAAACATGCCGATCGCCTGCGGAAGGATCTTCCATTCCGCTTCTTCCATGATCCTTCTCTGGAGCACTTCCGGCGTATCGCCTTCCTTTACTTCTACTGCCTTCTGGATCAGGATCGGTCCGGTATCCGTGCCGGAATCCACGATATGAACGGTCGCGCCGGAGATTTTCACACCTCTTGCCAGCGCCGCTTCATGGACTTTCAGTCCGTAATAGCCGGTCCCGCAGAAACTGGGGATCAGCGACGGATGGATATTGATGATCCTTCCCTCATACTTTTCGACCATTTCCGGCGGAATGACCACCAGGAAACCGGCCAGGACGATCAGATCCGGCGAGATCTCATCAAGCGCCCCGACCAGTGCTTTGTTGAACGCCTCTCTGGTCTCATAATTCTTCGGCGAAATGCAGCAGGCAGGGATACCGTGCTTTTTTGCGCGCTCAAGCGCAAAGGCTCCGGCATTGTTGCTGATGACAGCACAGATTTTTACATCCGGAAGCCGGCCGTCCTCCACCTGATCGATGATCGCCTGCAGGTTCGTGCCGCCGCCCGACACGAGAACAGCAATGTTTAACATATGGTCACTCCCTTTTCCCCGGATACGACCTTGCCTACGATGTAGGCATCCTCTCCGGCTTCCTTAAGAACGGAAACAGCTTTCTCTGCTTCTTCCGCGGGAACGGCCAGCACCATTCCGAGTCCCATGTTGAAGGTGTTGTACATCATCTTCTCTTCAATATCGCCGCTCTCCTGCAGCATCTTAAAGACAGGCGGGATCGGATAGGAATCCTTCTTTACCTCAGCTGCTGTCCCGTCCGGGAGCATCCTCGGGATATTCTCATAGAAACCGCCGCCTGTAATATGGCTGCAGCCCTTGATATCCACGCCGCCGTCTTTCAGCGCCTTGAGCGCTTTCACATAGATCTTCGTAGGACGAAGGAGCGCTTCCCCGAGCGTTTCACCGAGCATGTCATAGTAAGTATTCAGGTTCTCTTCCGTCATCCGGAACACCTTCCTGACGAGGGAAAATCCATTGGAATGAACGCCGGAAGAGGTAATGCCGACAAGCGCGTCGCCCGCCTGGATGCGTTCTCCGGTGATCATGTCTTTTCTGTCGACCACGCCTACCGTGAAGCCGGCCACATCGTATTCATCAACGGGCATCAGACCGGGATGTTCCGCTGTTTCTCCGCCGATCAGTGCGCAGCCTGCCTGTCTGCAGCCTTCCGCCACGCCCGCTACGATCTGCTCGATCTTTTCCGGTTCATTCTTTCCGCAGGCAATGTAGTCCAGGAAGAAAAGCGGTTCTCCGCCTGCGCAGGCAACATCGTTCACGCACATTGCCACGCAGTCGATACCGATCGTATCATGGCGGTCCAGAAGGAATGCGATCTTGATCTTTGTTCCGACGCCGTCCGTGCCCGACAGCAGGACCGGATCTTCCATATCCTTCATGCCGGAAGCGGAGAAGGCGCCCGAAAAACCGCCGATGCCGCCGAGGACTTCACTCCTCATGGTTGATGCCACATGCTTTTTGATGAGCTCCACAGATCTGTAACCGGCTTCAATGTCAACGCCGGCCTTCTTATAATCCATCGCCATGATAAAACCTCCTACATCTGCTCCAGATAAGCCTTATAGCCGATCGTTTCCAGTTTTTCAGCCTTCTGCAGGACTGAATCTTTAAGGCTCTCCGAATAGTCTGCAACGCGCGCAGCGATCTCAGGATCCGAGACGCCCAGAATCTTTGCCGCCAGCAGGCCGGCGTTCAGAGCGCCGTTAATAGCAACGGTAGCCACCGGGATCCCCGGAGGCATCTGGACAATCGAGTAGAGGGAATCAAGGCCTGACATTGTCTTTGTCTGGACCGGAACACCCACTACCGGGAGCACGGTCTGAGAGGCGACCATACCGGGCAGATGGGCGGCGCCGCCGGCGCCGGCAATGATCACTTTAATTCCGCGGCCCGCTGCCGTCTTTGCATATTCCGCAAGACGGTCGGGCGTCCTGTGGGCGGAAACGATCGTGAGCTCGTAAGGGATCTTCAGATCGTCAAGCATTTCCGCAGCCTTCTTCATGACGGGAAGATCCGAATCGCTTCCCATGATAATTCCTACTGTAGGGTTCATTATGGTCTCCTTTATGAGAGTAAAATAGTTATTTCAGTTTCACGCATCCTGTAAGCGCTGCACGGTGGATCCTTCGGCAGGCTCAGGATGACAATTTGTCATTCTCTATACGATTCTTTAGGGTAAAGTTTCCTTGTCCTCTCTTTAATCTTCAGGTTACAGCTGTTCCGGCATGTTTATCCCGGGAACTGTAGAGCGGAGAGCGACAGCTCACGGCAAAATTGCCTCCAATTTTCCAACACGCTTTATTCGTTGGAAAATTGGTGTGCATATATTTTGTCCGCGAGTGAAGCAATCGCAGCGACCCCTGTTTCCGGGATAAATATACCGGAACAGCGTTACTCGTACTGCTTTCACTTTCAGCAGCGTCATTCGAATGATCAGCTTCAGATCCCGATCACCTCATGCGCTTTCCTGACAGACGCAAGCGCCTCTTCCACTGTCTTTCCCATTGCGGTGATATGGCCCATCTTCCGGCCTTTCTTCACCTGCTCCTTGCCGTAGATATGCACTTTCACATTCGGCAGCGAATATGCTTCCTCAAGGCCCGTCAGTTCCGCCGTTCCGTTCCTGTCGCCGATAATATTCTTCATCGCCACCGGTCCGATCAGATCCGGATTCCCCAGCGGTAGCCCGAGGATCGCGCGGACATGATTCTCATACTGCGATGTATAACAGGCTTCGATCGTATAATGTCCTGAGTTATGCGGTCTGGGCGCCAGCTCATTTACGAGTATATGCCCCTGCTTTGTAACGAACAGCTCGATGCAGAGCATGCCGACGACATCGAACGCCGCCAGCGTCGTCCTCGCCACCTCCATCGCTTCCTTTGCCGAAGCATCAGAGATCGCTGCCGGGACCGTCGTTTCATCCAGGATACTGTTCTTGTGCCTGTTCTCCGCGACCGGGAAAACAGCCATCTCGCCGTTCGCGCTTCTGCAGGCCAGGATCGACACTTCCTTTTCAAAATCGATCCAGTGCTCCACCATCAGCGGCAGCTTTCCGGCACCGAGCGCTTCATACGCTTCCTGCACTTCCTCTTTTGAGCCGACCTGCGCGTTTCCTTTTCCGTCATAACCGCCCGTACAGGTCTTGAGCATCATCGGATAACCGAACTTCTCACCGGCTTCATACAGTTCTTCCACGGAACCGACCGGAAGGAATTCCGGCACAGGGATATCATGTTTCTTCAGCCACTGCTTCTGCGTCAGCTTATTCTGGATCAGCCGCAGCGTCTCCGAGGACGGATAGACCTTATAGCCCATACCCTCCAGCTTCTTAAGCGCCGGAACGCTGATATGTTCAAATTCATTCGTAACGACATCCACGCCGTCTGCCATTTTAATGATTGCGTCAATATCGTTGAAATCCGCGACGATATGACCATCCGCAATACTGTCAGCCGGGCAGCGCTCCGTCGGATCAAGGATGAAGAACTGCGTGTCCAGACGTTTCCCGTCCAGGATCATCATCTTGCCGAGCTGGCCGCCGCCGATTATTCCGACTTTATACATGATTGTTTCCCCCTGTATTACTTCCGGCGCCATCCTTTCATGCGGGCACCGGTAAAAATTATCCCCAGATCGCTCCGGAAATCGATATGATCAGCATCAGCGCAGCCATACCGCCGTTCGTGAACAGCCCCACATGCCAGTTCACCTTGCTGTCCGCTTCCACCATATAGTGTCCGTAGAGCGTGATCAGCACGCCTGCGACAGACAGTCCCAGGACCAGGATCCCGATCAGGCTGAGCGGCCAGGGCGCATTTCCGTGCGCGGCAATCGACCAGGCAACACCGCCGATGAAACAGAGCACGGAAAGAGCGAACAGAAACAGCGACACTTCCATGAAGGTAACATCCTGAAGCTTCTCCCCGAAGGTCTTCTTTTCTATGAATTCGATTCCCTTTCTGGTACGCTTCCATGTCACTTTTGACATCAGCCTTCGCCCCCGTACTGTTTATAATATGCATCGATGGCAGAAAGGATCTTCTCATCCAGAATATACTTTCCGCCGACCGGCGTACCCTTCAGATATTCCACCACTTCATCCATGGTAACGATCGCCGCCGTCTTCATGCCGTATTCCGCAGAGATTTCCTTCAGCGCATTGACTTTTCCGCTTCCTCTTTCCATCCTGTCCACGGATACGATCAGCCCCAGCACATTTACATCGCCCTGTGCTTTGAGAATCGGCATGGTCTCCCGGATCGATGTGCCGGCAGTGGTAACATCCTCGATCATGACAATGCGGTCGCCGTCTTTGATCGGGCTTCCGAGGAGGATGCCCTTGTCACCGTGATCCTTGATCTCCTTGCGGTTCGAGCAGTATCTGACGTCAGCCCCATGCTCTGCTGACAGCGCTATGGCCGTCGTAACGGACAGCGGGATCCCTTTGTAAGCCGGTCCGAAAAGAATGTCAAAATCCGTGCCGAAATTATCCGCGACCGCTTTCGCATAGAATTCTCCCAGCTTTTTCAGCTGTTCGCCTGTCCTGTAGAAACCGGTATTGATGAAAAAAGGCGTCTTTCTGCCGCTTTTGGTGACAAAATCTCCGAACTGCAGCACCCCTGCATTTACCATAAATTCTATGAACTGCTCTTTGTATTTTTCCATATAAGACCTCTCATTGTGATTTCAGCACACTTAACAGTAGCATAGATGCGTCACAAACGCAACATGGATACATCGTCCAATCCGTGTCTTTCCATATATTTTTCAATACCGGAAACGACCTTCTCCATCGTCAGCGGATCATTGAAATTCGCTGTGCCGACAGCTACGGCGGAGGCGCCTGCAAGCAGGAATTCCAGCGCATCCTCTGCGGAAGCAATGCCGCCCATGCCGATCACCGGGATCTTTACGGCTCTTACCGTCTGCCAGACCATTCTGACAGCCACCGGCCGGATCGCCGGACCGGACAGGCCGCCGGTCATGTTTGCCAGCAGCGGACGTCTTCGTTCGATATCGATCTTCATGCCCGTCAGGGTATTGATCAGTGAAACCGCATCCGCGCCGCCGGCTTCCGCCGCTCTCGCCATTTCCGTAATATCGGTTACGTTCGGGGAAAGCTTCATGATGACCGGCTTCTTAGACACACTTTTCAGTTTCTTCGTGATCGCAAAGACCGAATCCGCATTCTGGCCGAAGGCGATGCCGCCTTCCTTTACGTTCGGACAGGAAATGTTGATCTCCAGAAGATCCGCCCGCGGTTCGTCCGACAGCCGCTCAACGACTTTGATATAGTCCTCTGCCGTCTTTCCGCAGACATTGACGATCACCTTTGTATCAGTATATTTTTCCAGTTCCTTCAGATCTCTGTTCACAAAAACATCGATCCCCGGATTCTGCAGGCCGATCGCGTTCAGCATGCCCGAAGGCGTTTCGGCGACGCGCGGCGTAGGATTGCCCTCCCACGGCACAGCCGAAACTCCCTTTGTAACGATGGCGCCCAGTTTCCCGGGATCCATCCAGTCTGCAAATTCATGGCCGGAACCAAAGGTTCCGGAAGCGCTCATAACGGGGTTCTTCAGTGTCACGCCGGCAATATTTACGGAAAGATTCACAGTTCCACCTCCCGTGCATCAAAGACAGGGCCTTCCAGGCAGACCCGTTTTTTACTGATATTCAGATAAGGATCCTTCTCTGTGGATTTGCAGACACAGGCAAGACAGGCGCCGATCCCGCAGGCCATGCGTTCCTCCATGGAAATGATGACGCTCATGCTGTGCGCTTCGCCGTACTGTTTCAGCGCTTTCAGCATCGGGAGCGGGCCGCAGGCCATGATTGCATCGGCGGTCAGGCCGTTCTCTTCCATGGCATTGATAACATTGCCTTTTGTACCCCTGCTGCCGTCTTCCGTGGCAATGAACAGATCGCCATACTGCGCCAGCTCTTCATCCAGATAAGTAACGGAAGGATAACCCATCACCAGTGTTTTTTTCATATTCAGATTTTTTGCGAGGTACAGCAGCGGCGGTATGCCGATACCGCCGCCGACGATCAGCACGGACTGAATGTCTGCATCCAGCGGGAACCCGTTCCCCAGCGGTCCCTGGATCCGGATCGTCTCTCCCGGGCCCAGTTTCGAGAATTCCTCTGTCCCGGCGCCGCCGACACGGTAGACCAGTCTCAGCGCACCGGTATATTTATCCGCGTCGCAGATACTGATCGGGCGCGGCAGGAGTCTGCTCTTATCCGCGCAGTAAACGGAAATGAACTGTCCCGGGGCTGCAGAAGCAGCTGTTTTCGGTGCTTTGATCAGCAGATCCATGATGCCCGGGATCATTTCTGTCTGGTTGATCACCCAGGCTTTTTCCTGTGTTCTTTTATCGGCCATATTTATTCCTCATTCTTTTGCAGTCATCCTGCTGTTTTTACGCGGCGGATCCTTCGTCGCTCCGCTCCTCTGGATGACAGATATTCTGCGCAGTATCATGTTCCTTCACCAGACAGTTCTGACAGGCATTCTGTGCCGGAAACTGTAGAGCGCAGAGCGACAGTTCACGGCGAAATTGTCGACAGAGGGCAGACACGCTTTATTCGTCTGCCCGGCGGAGTGCAGATATTTCGTCCGCGAACGAAGCGATCGGAGCGACCCCTGTTTCCGGCACAGACTGCCTGGCAGAACGTCACTCGGTTGGTTTCTTCCCCAGTCACGTCATCCTGCTGCCTTTACGCGGCGGATCCTACCGGATACTCCGGAGATCTTCGATCATATCCACAGTCGCCGCGCGGGCTGCTTCCGCATACCCTTCCGCGCCGCACTTCGCATACTGTTCCTTCTTCCACGCGGCAATAATGCCTCTGGAAGAATTCACGATCACACCAAGTCCGTCCTCATCAAAATACGGCTTCAGTTCTGCCGCGCCGGCGCCCTGCGCGCCGTACCCCGGCACCAGGAAGACCGTCTTCGGCATCAGCTTCCGCAGCTTCGCGCCCATCTCCGGATATGTCGCGCCGATCACGGCGCCGACAGCCGGATACTTTTCATACGGTACAGCCTCTCCCCACTCGCAGACTTTCTCTCCGACCAGTTCATAGAGCGGCTTCCCGTCAATCAGCCTGTCCTGAAACTCTCCGCTCGAAGGATTCGATGTCTTCACAAGGACAAAGATCCCCTTGCCGCAGCTTTCACAGGCTTTCAGGAACGGAACGATTCCGTCGGAGCCGAGATACGGATTGACCGTCGCGATATCTTCATCAAATACCGGAAGGCTGGCATTTCCGACCGTTACGGTTCCCAGATGCGCGGCCGCATAAGCCGCCGAGGTAGATCCGATATCCCCCCTTTTCACATCTCCGATCACGATCAGTCCCTTTTCATGACAGTAGTCCACCGTCTTCTTATACGCAATCAGTCCCGGAATGCCGAACTGTTCATACATCGCGATCTGCGGTTTGACCGCAGGGATAAGATCATAAACAGCATCGATCAGCCCTTTATTAAATCTCCATATCGCTTCTCCGGCCCCTTCCAGCGTTTCCCCGTATTCTTCAAAGGCCGTACTGATGATCTGTCCGGGAACAAATCCCAGCTGCGGATCCAGTCCCACGACCACGGGCGCATCCAGTTCACTGATCCTCTTTATCAGTCTGTCCATCATATTTCTTATCCTCCGAAAAGAGCGGACTGTAAAGTCCGCTCCAAGCGGCTGCAGGATCACTGCAGCTGTTATTTTGTTGTATACATTTTTATGCGCGCAGTCATACCGCGTCTGAGCTTACTGTCCAGAGAGCCGTAATAGACGGCCTTTGACAGATCCTCCAGACCATCTTTGTCATAGTAAAAACTGAGACCGGCTTTCTGTTTCGTGTACGCCTTCATCCAGCCGTAATTTTCCGTGATATCTGTCATCGCGGCAGGAAACCCCTGCGAATTCGAGAACTTCACAGCGACCGTATAGGTATATCCCTTTTTCAGACTGACCGGTTTTTTCAGCTTTACCGTGTAATAACCGGCATTCTGAAGGACGCCGGACTGTGCCTTCGCCAGAAGCTTTTTCCCTGAGAATGGTTTACCCTTCCTGGTATTCCTGTAGATCTGGATCGTATATCTGGTCCCCTCACCCCAGACGCCGAATCCTACCCCTTTCAGCTTCTCCGTTCCGCCTCCGACGGCTTTAAATGTATTGGCGAGCGTGAACGGACCTCCGCCCGAACAATAGATCTGGCCAGTAGCTGTGCCGCCGTCATACTGGTAATTGTATTTATAGTTATTCTTATTCTCGACGCGGAATGCTATAGCGGAATTCTCCTGTCCTGCTGTCTTCTGAAGCGGAATATCTTCATAGGAAATATACTGATATCCGTTTTCCCCCCAGGCAGTCCCCCACTGGTTCTTCACGATCCATGCACCATTATTCGCAGGCTTGATCACGAAATTATCCCTGCTGTAATGGTCATCCCAGCCGACGATGGCAATTGCATGATTATAGTCATACGCGTACGGGCAGAAATAGGCGCCGGTGGAATAATTATAAAAATAATACTCATCCTTCGGGTTATGATAGTAAGTCGCCGCCACGGCTCCGTACTTCTTTATCAGATTTTTGACGCCCGCAATATCTCCCATCGGCTTCATCTCGAAGCCCTGTA
This sequence comes from uncultured Lachnospiraceae bacterium, assembly GCA_946631165.1. Classification (GTDB taxonomy): domain Bacteria; phylum Bacillota; class Clostridia; order Lachnospirales; family Lachnospiraceae; genus UBA3305. The sequence goes on from CAMOZZ010000009.1 coordinate 25,785, forward strand.
CATGCAGGATATCGTTCTTATAAGCAAGGGAAGCATTCAGCTTATTCCCCATGGTAGCGCTGTATTTCGCCTTGCTCTCCTTAACCGGACCGGACCAGGTAAGCAGATGAAGCCCATTCTGAATAATGTTTCCGCCCACATCATACCACTGGGAACCGCCGAAAAAGGACGGCACAGCCGTCGCTTTGTCTCCTTTTATGCCCCCAAGGCTGTCCGTTCTTCTGTGAAAGAAGAAATAGGCAAGCTGGCTTTCGGACAGATCCAGTGCTGTTGTAGCGGCAGCAGATCCGACCTTCACCTTGTTCCTGACGGCGGATGCCTCCATCGCTGCGCATACGGAGAAGAAGGAACAGGTATTATAAATACCCTGATCCTTAACGTCGGATATGTACCTGCCGACAGAAGTGTATCTGGCAGGCAGGGATGCCCCGTCCGCCGGAACGGCATCCGGGACCGCGATCTTCGGTACAGGCGTATAGCTTGCCCCTGTTCCGCGCGTTTTCGGCTCCGCTGCTGCAGGAAGTGCCGATGAAAAAACAAGCAGTGCCGCAAGTACCGTACAAATCAGTTTTCTGTATACTCTGTTCATATAGTCCTCTCTTTTTTAAGCTGTGCGGTCTTTCTTTTCTTTCGCGGTCTCTTTGTTATCTTCAGAATTATACCATCAAATCCGATGATTTCAAAGCAGTTTCACCATATCTTCCGGAAGCGGCGCCGTTAGTTCCAGTCTGTCCTCTGAAAACGGTCTGTGCAGGACCATTCTCCCCGCATGCAGCGCCGCTCTCCCTATCAGATCCGTTCTTCCGCCGTAAAGCTGATCTCCCAGGAGCGGATGTCCAAGGGAAGCCATATGCACTCTGATCTGGTGCATCCTGCCTGTCAGGATTCGCAGCCTGACAAGAGAGATCTCCTGCGTTTCGCGGATCACTTCATACACCGTCTTTGCATATTTTCCCTCCGCCGAAACGATCACCCTGAGCGCATTCTCCGGATCCCTTCTCAGCGGAAGTCCGATCTCCCCGCTCCTGTTTTCCAGCTTTCCGGAAACAGCTGCCGTATATTCCTTGTAAAGCAGTTTTCTTTCCCGCTGCTTATTCAGCCTCGCAAGCGCCGTTCTGTTCTTTGCAAAACAGATGACGCCGGAAGTAGAGATATCCAGTCTTCCGACAGGGTGCGGGATCACCGGCTCCCCGTTCTGTCTGAAATGATATACAAGCCGGTTGACGATCGTATCTTCCTGATGGACACCGGCCGGATGAGAAGATACACCAGCCGGTTTATTAAGGGCGATGATATCTTCATCTTCGTAAAGGATCTCCAGCGGTTCCGGAGACGGTTTAATGCCGTGTCCCTCCGCAGGGACGCTCCCCGCATCCGCATCCACGATATCCCCGGCTTTCAGCATCTGCGTCACGTACACTGCCTGCCCATTTACGAGTATACCGCCTTCCGTATATTTCAGTCTGCTGATCTGCTTTTTCGTAAGGCCCATTTCGGCTCTTAAAAAATCATAGAGCCGGATCTCTGATTCGGCTCCGGCTGTCAGCCTTCTGCTCATAACGCGCTTACTTCCCTGCGATAAAATCCGCTGTCTTTCCTCCTGCCGCCCGGATCAGGTCCGCCGGCTTCAGTTCAAGCTGCAGTCCCAGCTTTCCGCCGCTTACCAGTACCGTTTCCAGCGCCAGGATGCCTTCCTGGAAGAATGTCGGAAAATGCTTTTTCATGCCGATCGAAGTACAGCCGCCGCGCACATAACCGGTAAGGGCCGTCAGTTCCTTAAGCGGAAGCATCTCCAGAGACTTCTCTCCCGCGACCTTCGCGGATTTCTTGAAATCGAGCTCGTCGTCGATGGCCAGGACAAAAACATAGTGTTCCTTCGATTTCCCGACAGTCACGAGCGTTTTGTATACTTTCTCATGCGGAAGCCCCAGCGTGTCCGCGATCTGGGCGCCGTCCGTAAATTCCGTGCATTCATAGGTATGTGAAGTAAATGCGATCTTCTCCTTTTCCAGGATGCGCATCGCGTTCGTCTTGACTTCCTTTTCCTTCTTTCCCATAATTCCCTCCGGCAAAGAACTGGTGGTTCAGCCGTTACTGCTGATTGACTGTCTCACAGGATAGGATCCTGCATCCGTACAGCGGATCATCCCTGTCTTTTTCCGAACCCGCCCTTTCCGACAGATCCCTGTATGCCTGATCCCGTTTCCGGGCATCCTCAAATATCCCGAACACCGCCGAACCGGACCCTGTCATCAGACTGCCGCGTGCCCCGTTTTCCGTCAGGATCCGCTTCAGTGCACGGATCTTCGCCTGCTCAGGGACGGCTTCTTCGAAAATGTTGTACAGCAGATCCGAGACCGCGCCTGCATCTTCCGCTTCCAGTGCCTTCACCATCTGATCATTTTTGTTCTCATGGCGGTCCGGAAGCAGTTCATCTGTGCGGCGGTACATTTCTCCCGTATTGAACGAATACGGCGGTTTGATGACCAGCAGGGGAAACGCCGCTTCCGTACGGATATGCGTCAATCGTTCTCCCACGCCCAGTCCGCGCGTCGCATGGCGGATCGAGCATGCCGGTACATCGGCACCGAGCCCTGCGCCGATCCCGATCAGTTCCTGTTCGGTCATCTCCGGGATATACCGTTCCGCCAGAAAAGCAAGAAGTGCCGCTGCATCCGCGCTGCCGCCGCCCATGCCCGCACCCGCAGGGATGGTCTTCCTCAGATAAACATCCAGTCCCGGGATCTTTCCGGGATACCTTTTGCGCATTGCACCATACGCTCTCACGACCAGGTTGTCGTCCGTGGAGAATTCCGGAATACTGCAGGAAAAATGAATCTCATCATCCTCATTTACAGACACTTCCATGTCATCACACAGGCTGACCGGTGAAAAGATCAGATCCAGATCGTGGTAACCGTCCTCCCTTTTCCGGAGCACATGCAGCGTAAGATTGATCTTGGCGTAAGCCTTTATTGTTTCCGTCATGTCAGATCTTATCCTCCGCCGTAAGGATGCAGAAAACGCTCACGCCGAGTCCCCTTCCGAAATCGGTCAGGCCTTCACCGGTCGTCGCGGTAATACCGATATCGCCGGTCTGCATACCCATGATCTCCGCCAGAGACCGCTTCATCTCATCCACCTTCGGCAGGATCTTCGGCCTTGCGCCTTCAATACTGACGGAAAGATGGACCGGCCGCATACCCATGCCGGAAAGATCCGCAAGCGCTGTTTTCAGGTATTCACGGCTGTCTTTGATGCCGGCTGCGCACATTTTGTCTGCGACCGTTCCGAGAATATTTCTCCCGGTGATGCCTGAAACCGCATTGGTCACCGCATGCAGCAGCACATCACCGTCGCTGTTTGCAAGAAAGCCGGGCGTCCCGGCAAAACGCACTCCCGCGAGAACGCATTCTCCCTGACCGTCCGGCAAAAATCTGTGGCTGTCCTGTCCTATCGCTGCCCTGCTGCTCACTCTCATAAACCTCCGACGCTCTGTCTGTACTGGTCTTTCCAGGTCTTTACCAGATCCCTCAGACCGGCAGCCCTTCTGATATTGTCCTTATCAAACCATTTGGAAACGTCCTTTGCACTTCCCGTTTCCTCCGCATCATCCAGTATCTTCCTGAATTCCGATTCCCATATAAAACGCTGCTGATCATCCGGTTCCGGCATGACCGCGAGGGTAACGCCGGGATCGGCCAGCCTGATCTGATACAGTTTCCTCGCCGTCTCGTCGTCTCCGA
>CAMOZZ010000010.1 GCA_946631165.1 uncultured Lachnospiraceae bacterium
CCTTTGTCGGAATTTCCAGATACTTCATGCCGATCTCATCGCCGTAATAAAGAAACGGCACGCCGGGCATGGTAAAGAGGAATGCATAAGCAAGTTTCAGTTCTTCTGCAGTGAGCGTATAAGCCGGTCTGCGGGTATCATGATTGCAGGTGATCAGCGAAATATAACCGATGTTCTTTGTATCCTCATACCACCGGAGATAAGTATCGAGGAAACGGTTGATATTCCCCCCGGCATCCTTTTTGAAATAACTGTGATCTTCCCCGTCCGGGTTTTCATAATCACGGAGCAGGGTGGAGTAGCCGTTATATCTGTTATTGAGATAGAAATCAATATCAAAGCCAGCTCTGAGCGCCTGCGGCGGATTTGCCCATTCAGAGACCATGGCGGCATCCGGAAATTCCAGATCGAGCATTCGGCGGATATCATGCCATACAGCGCTTGTGCCGGTCTTCTGATCATCATCGTTCTTTACCAGCGAGGCCGCCATATCGACGCGGAAGCCGTCACAGCCGCGGCTCAGCCAGAAGCGCATGACATCTTTCAGTGCTTCGCGGGTCGCTATGGCAGCCGGATGCTCCATCGGCTTCTGCCAGGGACGGTTCACCCTGTAAAAACCGTAATTCAGCGCTGGCTGGCATTTGAAGAAATTGAGCACGTAGGCTGCGCTGCGTTCGCTTTCCCCGGCAACATAGTTCAATCCGTCAGCAGGTTCAAAACAGAAATTGGTCCAGATATAGCGGTCGGTATATTCGTTTTTCTCGTCCTTCTGACTCGCTCTGAACCATTCATGTTCTTCGGATGTATGTCCGGCAACCAGATCGAGTATGACATGCATTCCTTTCTGATGTGCTGTTTCAAACAGTCTGTAAAGGTCTTCGTTCGTACCGTATCTTTCCGCGACCTTTTTATAATCACGGACATCATAACCGGCGTCTTTGAAAGGAGAATCAAAGCAGGGATTGATCCAGAGCGCATTGCAGCCGAGACTTTTAATGTAGTCGAGTTTCTCCGTGATACCGTTTATATCGCCAATCCCGTCTCCGTTGGTATCATAGAAAGACTGGGGATAGATCTCATAGAATACAGCGTCATTGAGCCATTGAGCGGACATTATTTTACCTCCGTGATATGTGAATACTATTCCGGTTGCCCGTATATTGATAAAATACTTCAGACAGACTGGTTTGTAAAGCGGACATTGCCGTTCTGCAATTATGCATTTGCATAACATTGACTAATTTCGTGCACAGAAGGAAGCAGGGAAAGATATTCACTGCTGCGTTGACGGACGCAGTAATACCTGAGAAGCAGAAACAGTGGATTCTGCAGGCGGCGGGATATTTTCAAGGAGGACAACCCATGCCGGAGGAGCGTTTTCGGGACAACAGTATTTAGGAGAAATAAATAAAAAGCACAAATAAATGAAATATCAATCTAATATAACAGAGAGAGCAGAATATGATTTTTTATTTTAGGGGATAATACGTTTTTCTTCTTTAAAATGGTAAGATAGTTTATTGAATCTATCAGTCAAGGCTGATATTATATATTATATTTATATGAAACGGGGAATGATTCAATGAATGGAAAGAAAGAACTGTCCATGATACTGGACTTTGCTTCCGAAGTTGGAGAGCGCGTCCTGGTATGCGGCGGAGAGATCTGGCGCGTCGATGAGATCATGAAGCAGGTTTTTAAGACTTATGAAGTGAAGGATCCGAACATGTTTATCCTGCCGCACACGATCATCATTTCCGCCAGGACGGAAGACGGAGAGATGATCATGCGTCATCGTACGCCCGGAGAGATCCATCCGAATATGGAGCAGCTGACGGAACTGAATCAGATGATCCGCGGCGTCAGGAAGAACCGCCCGGCGCCGGAAGAACTGCCGGAACTGATCAGGCTTGTGCCGAACAAACCGGCTTATCCCAGGCACATGATTATTTTAGGCATGACGATCGCGCTTCTGTCACTGAACTACTTTATCGGCGGCGGACTGATCGGCGGAGTGTTGGTGGCGTGCGGCATCATTATCGCCATGAGCGTACAGATGTATATGGATGAGATATTCCCGATGAACCGTTTTGTATTGTGCGGACTGGGTTCGTTCCTTGCGGGATCGCTGTTCATGGCGGCTTTTCGCTTCGGACTGCATGACAATCCCTATCTTCTGATGGTCATCACCTGTATCGGACTGATCCCGGGCGTACCGCTGATCAACGCCTGCCGTGAGCTGCTGAACGGAAAAGTGCTTTCGGGCGGCCTGCTGTTCATGACTGCTTTTCTGGAAACGACAGCTGTAGCATGCGGTTTCTATTTGTCCATGATGCTGTTTGGAGGTGTAATGTAATGATGAATATAATTCTTGCACTGGTCTTTTCCTTCACCTGTACATGCGGCTTCGGAATATGCTTCGGGATAAAGCCGCAGGAGCTGTATCTTGCCGGTCTCGGCGGTATTGTCACAAGAATTGTCCTGATGATCTGTGAGCCGGTATTCCCTGATCGTTTTGTTTATACGCTGATCGCCGCGACTGTGGCGACGGTATTTGCAGAGATCGTCGGCAGAAAGAGAAATGCTTCTATCGCCAAATATCTTTATCCCGCGCTCGTGCTGCTGATCCCCGGAGATGTGCTGTATGAACTGATCATGGCGATGATCCAGACGGATCTGCCGATGATCAATGCAAAGCTTATCCTCCTGATCGAGGGACTGGCCGGCATCGCGCTTGGCTGCATGATCGTACCGATGGTGGTAAGGAATATTGTCAAGGAGCCGTTCTGAAGACAGCATATCGATACAGGATGGATTCCTGCGTGCTGTGCGATTGGAAGACGGATTATGGACTGATTAGTGACGGATCAAGGGGCTGCTCAGAGCCGGATCAGAAGCTGTTCAGAGCCGGATTAAGGGCTCCTCAGAGCCAGATCAGAGCCGGATCAATTCAAATGTTCATATATACGGTTGATTTCAAAAAATGACACCCCTATTTAGCAATTATTTGTTGCATACATTTGTGTTTTTGACTTGCAGTGACAAAATATGACACTGCAAGCCCAGGGATCATAAATAATTACAACAAGAATTTGTTAAACAGGGGTGTAATTTTTGAAAATACAGCTGTTTTATGAACAAGCATACTATATTCGCTGTGCAATTGGAATACAATCCCAATGCGGAGGTAATGCTGCTGCAAAACAAAAATAATGAAGCGGCTGCCCGGAAAGAAGCAGCCGCTTTGTAAATAGAATGCTTTTTTGCCATCGTGATGCCATGGCCGGGAAAATGTTTTACGACTTCAAAACATATATTGCTTTTATTGTGTGAAACGCAGGTTCTCAGTATTCTGCAATCCCGTTGAACTGCTTGCCGTAAATCTCTTCATTCTCAGAATCGACACCGACCAGGTTATAGACGGCAGCGTTGGAAGCTGAGTTGTAATTTACTGATCCTGCATATTTGCCGCAGAGTGCTCCGGCAGCATTCTTTCCGTATACGATAATGACGCTTTTGCCCGTGCCGGATTTGTATGTTTTCAGCTGATTGAAGATCTCGTCAGAGATCGTTCCGTTCAGCATTTTCTGCAGTTCAGCCTTTGTGGTCTCACTTGTCCACATGCTCCAGCCGATCGTGACATCAGCAGGGTCAGAGGCAAAGTCATAGGTCCCTTCACGCAGCGCGGAGCGGACATCGGAAGGAGCTGAGGTTTCGCTGTTCAGCGTAATGACAGGAGAACTGTACAGGCAGTATGTTGCGCCGATGACATTGTAGGTCCCCGGCTCATAGGCGAACACATACTTCATAGTGCCGTTGAGGTTCTCGGTGACGTTCCACATGAGATATCCGGATGCATCATACTTGGAGGAAATACTGCCTCCCTGCAGCTTGCGGTAGAACGGTTCGCAGGTACGGGAAAGAATGTTCTTCGTCTTTGCAAGAAGATCCTCGTCGTCCCGTACATTCCTGGGCTTCATAACTTCTACGGGACATTCAGTCTTGATCGTCGGATATTTTACGGAAGTGCATGTCAGCGTTGCTGTTCCGCCGCCGACGCCGGTACATTTTCCGTTCTGATCCACCGTAAAAACAGAGGTGTCCGAGCTTGTCCATTTGACATCCTTGTAAGTGGCATCGGAGGGATCATATTTTACGCCCGGTGTATATTCAAATCCGATATCGAGCAGAATGCCTCCTGTAAGATCGAAACCTTTGGCTTTGTCATACAGAGTCAGTTTTTTCAGCGGTACAGTCTCAGATGGTTCCGGAGTATCAGGCTTCGGCACTGCAGGATCCTGTGATTCAGGTTTTGTTTTGGCTTTCGTTTTCTTTACGGTGACTGTGCATTTTGCCTTAATTTTTTTATTTGCCTTGGAAGTGCAGGTGATCGTAGCTTTTCCGGCTTTTTTTGCAGTTAATTTTCCTTTGGAAGTAACTGAGACGACCTTCTTGTTGGAAGATTTCCATTTGACTTTCTTGTTCGCTTTTTTCGGCGAAACGGTTGCTTTCAGCTTATAGCTCTTACCGACAGTCAGTGTCACTTTCTTTTTGTTCAGTTTGATCTTTTTCGGCGCTCTCACAGCCGCCATAGCTGTTCCTGCGGAAAGGATCAGCGTGAACAGAAAAATGAGGATCAGCAGCATATGCTTATTTCTTTTCATTGTTTCATTCTCCTTTCAGCGGTCTTCGTTGAAACATATGCGTATTCAGCGGAGACAGAAACTGTCTCTTCAAATCTAATGATAGCAGATGAGGGAGAGGATAACAACAAAAATAATATATAAAAACAAATAGTGATTTGCGTGGAAAGAGCCGCTTACTTGTGGTAAGATATATGCAGTGTTATTTACAGAAAGGAATTGAAACGTATGCAGTCAAATGATAAAGGAATCATGGATCTCAGGCATTTTATTATCCGTGAAGTGAACCGTCTGGCCTGGGAGGACGAGATTACACCGGACAACTGTGAGAAGATCGTGGCGGAAGTCAGCCCCGGTCCGAAGCCGCAGTACCGCTGCTGTGTTTATAAGGAAAGAGAAATTGTCCGCGGGCGTATCCGCATGGCTATGGGACTCAGCCCGGATGCCGCGAATCCCACGAAGAATGTCGTAGCCGTGATCCCCGCCGCCTGTGATGACTGTTCCATCCAGGAGTACATGGTGACCGACAGCTGCAGGTTCTGCCTGGGAAGGCCCTGCCTGTCCGCCTGCAAGTTCAATGCGATCGCGCCCGGTGAACGAAGGATGAGGATCGATCCGGACAAATGCAAATCCTGCGGTCAGTGCGCCAAAGCCTGCGCGTTTGAAGCCATCATTCATACGGAACGTCCCTGCAAGAAGGCATGTCCCGTCGGGGCGATCACTTATAATGAATACGGTTATTGTATGATCGATGAAGAAAAATGTATACACTGCGGACATTGCGTACACAGCTGCCCGTTCGGTGCGATCGCTTCCAAAACGTTTTCCGTGGATATCATTAAAGCCATTAAAGCCGGAAAACGGGTCGTTGCCATGTGCGCACCTGCCACAGAAGGCCAGTTCGGAAAAGGCATCGGCATGGCTTCCGTAAAAGCTGCGCTGAAGAAGGTCGGCTTTGCCGATATGGTCGAAGTCGGACTCGGTGGAGATATGACGGCAGCTTATGAAGCAAAGGAATGGATCGAAGCCAAGAAGGAAGGACGGAAAATGACCACTTCCTGCTGCCCGGCCTTTATTTCCATGCTGCGCCATCATTTCCCGAAACAGTATGAAGAAAATAAATCGACGACCGTATCCCCGATGGTCGCTGTTTCGAGATATCTGAAATCCATGGATCCCGACTGCATTACCGTTTTTATCGGACCGTGCATCGCCAAGAAAGGGGAGACGCTGAATGAATACATCGTCGATAATGCGGATTACGCGCTGACATTTGGCGAGATGAAGATGATCCTCGATTCCCGTGACATCGAGATCGTACCGGTAGAAGAGGATTATCAGGAAGCCTCGCTGTTCGGAAAACGTTTCGCAGCCAGCGGCGGAGTGGCTGCAGCTGTGATCGAAGTGATGCAGGAAATGGGAGAGGATACTTCGGAGATCAGTCTGCTGACATGTGCCGGCGGCGATGAATGCAAAAAAGCGCTGATGATGCTGAAAGCAGGCAGGCTCAAAGAAGATTTTGTCGAAGGCATGATGTGCCCCGGCGGCTGTGTCGGCGGTCCTTCCAAGCAGGTCATTGAGACGGCGATCACAAAATCCCGAAACGAGCTTCTCGCAAACGCGGATGGAAGAAAGATCCTGGATAATCTGAAGAATTACCCGATGGACAAGTTCTCCATGTTCAGAGACGGACATATGGAATAAAGGGAACAGGAGAAAAAGATGGAAAGAAAAGACAGAGCCGTGGAACTGAAACATACCGGCTGCAACTGCGCGCAGGCCGTGCTGCTGGCATTCTCAGATATGACCGGCCTGGATGACGAGACACTGATGAAGATCGGCGTTTGTTTCGGCTCCGGTATGGGCGGCATGGACGGAGACTGCGGCGCGCTCACAGGAGCGGAGATGATCCTGGGACTCGTTAAATACCAGGGCGCAAAGATGCACAGGGAGTCCAGAACGCTGTACAACGAATTCGTGAACCGCTGCGGCGCAGCAAAGTGCAGAGATCTCAAAGGCATTGGTACAGGAACAGTCCTCTGTTCCTGTGATGACTGCATCCGGAATGCCGTGGATATTCTGGAAGAGACCTTCCGGGAAGGCTGAGTGAAATGTTCAGTATAGTGATCAAACTGATTGCCATGCTTTTCCCTGTTGCACTGGGATATTTCCTGAAGCAGGTCGGTTTCTTCGGAAAGACAGATTATAAGATCCTGGCAAAGATCGCGATCAATATTACGCTTCCCTGTACTGTAATTGCTTCTTTTGCAAAGCTGGAGCTCGACAGAAGTCTCATCAGCATCTCAGTGCTTGCATTTGTGCTGAACATCGCCGTTCTGATCTATGCAGTGATCACTTCCGCAGGCATAAAGAACAGAAAACTGCGCTGCATGGACATGTTTTCTGTGGTCGGCTTCAACATGGGGAACTTTCTGATCCCGTTCGCCCAGCAGTTCATGGGCAGTGCAGGCGTTGCGGTAACGGCTTTGTTTGATGCCGGCAATTCCCCGATGTGTACAGGCGGTCATTATATTGCGATCACGACGATCGTGGGGGAAGAAGGGAAAAAGACAACGGTTGGAGATGTTTTCCGGAAGCTTCTCGCTTCGCCGCCGCTGCTGGTATATATCGTCATGATCATAATGACGGCGGCAAAACTCAGGATACCGGAACCGGTCGCGGAGATCTGCAGCCTGACCGGAAATGCGAACGCATTTGTTTCCATGTTCATGATGGGCTTGATGTTCGAGATCCATTTTGAGAAGGCGTATATGCAGGAAGCAGCATTTGTTCTGATCCGGAAATATGCTTTTTCTGTCATCGTCGCACTGATCTGTTTTTATCTGCTGCCGTTTGAACTGCTTGTCAGACAGGTGCTGGTGCTTATCGCATTTGCGCCGATCCCGAGCCTGGCAGCGATATTTACCGAAAATGTAAAAGGCGATGTCGGCCTTTGCAGCTTCATCACCTCCTGCTCGTTCATTCTCAGTTCAATATTTATAACAGCTCTTATATTTATTATGCATGTGGCGTGATGCTGCAGGAGTCAAAGGGAGCGGGAGTACCGTCCCCAGGCTCAAAAAAAGACCGGAACGGTTTCCAGGAGGAGTCGTTCCGGCTTTTTTTGTTTCGTGAAGTATGATCAGTCTATGGCGACCATAACGGAAGTAGCCTTGATGACTGCCACAGCTTCTTTTCCGACTTCAAGTCCGAGTTCGTCCACTGCTGCAAGCGAGATCGTAGAGGAAATGGTGTTTCCGCCGCAGGCATCCAGTGTTACGATGGCGTTTACAGCGCCTCTGTTGATGGCTGTAACGGTTCCTGCAAATTTATTGCGGGCTGAAAGCTGCATTTCTCCGAGACCGATCATGACTTCGGTAGCCTTGATGACAGCAATGGCTTCCTTACCGACTTCGAGTCCGAGCTCCTGAATGGAAGCCATGGAGATCGTTGCAGATACGGCGCACCCGTTTACATCGATCGTTACGATGCCGTTCACAGCGCCTTCCTTTATGGCTGTGACAGTTCCGCGAAGCTGGTTTCTTGCACTGATTCTCATTGCGATATTCTCCTTCTGAAATAAATAAATTCATAATTGATTTTAACAGGGGATCCATCTGTTTTCCCTGCGGTGGTTAAACAGTATCAGTTTTATTGTCATAAATCAAATTAAGCTTATTTATACATAACATAAGAAATAAGTTATGCAATCTGATGCAGACAGATGAGGAAAGAAATGTTATACTGAACAAAAAATAACGAAAGACCTGTCAGAGGTGAAAAGTATGCTTATTCGTCAGCTCAGTGTTTTCCTGACTGTCTGCAGAACCGGCAGTATGACTGCGGCAGCAGAGGAATTATATATGACCCAGCCGGCTGTCAGCCAGACGATCCGTGACCTGGAGGAGCATTATGAGACAAAACTGTTTGACCGTTTTCCGAGAAAACTCGTAATCACGGAATCCGGTAAGATCCTGCGCCGTTCTGCGGAGCGGCTTCTGGATAATCTGGAAGAGATGGAAATATCCCTGCGGGAGAATGATAAGGAAGGCCCCGTCCGGATCGGAGCAAATCTGTCCGCCGGCAACGCCCTGCTGATGGATTACCTGTGTCAGTTCCGTCAGACACATCCGGATTCAACAGTCAATGTTTTCTGCACCCGCGGTTCGCTCCTGGAGCAGAAACTGAATGATCACGAGCTGGATTTTCTGCTGATGGAAAAACCGGTTCATGAAACCGATTACAGGATGGATCCGTTTTATAATGACCGGATCACCATTGTCACACATCCAGCTGACCCGCTGCTGCAAAGAGAAGGCCTTACGCTTGCAGATATTGCGGACCATCCTTTCCTGCTCAGGGAAAAAGGCGCCGGTGTACGGGAGCAGTTCGATATGATCTGTCTGTCCAAAGGGATCAGAATCAAACCGCATTGGGAGAGCAGCAGCACAACTGTACTGGTGAACGCAGTCCTGGCCGGTGAAGGGATCGCGGTCCTGCCGTATCTCATGATCAGGGAAAGACTGGAGAAAGGAGAGATCAGGGAACTGACGGTGACTGATGTCAATCTGTCCCGCACATTGTACCTGATCAGATACCCGAACAGATATCTGTCGGAAGCAGCAAGGGATTTTATTGAAATTGTTTTAGGCGTCAGTTAAATTCATGCACAGAGGTTCTCTGAATGACGGTGATCGTATGCTTGACGGAGATTCGAAGCAGGTGATTAGATTGTAAAAGGCGTCTATGCAGACGGCAGGATTCTGTGCTATAGTGAACGCAGTAAATCATTCACTGTCTGTCATAGAAGCCGGGAGCTGAACAAAAGCCATGTATCATCACAATCTTTTTCTTACACTGTGCGCTGTATTCTATGCCATTCTGTGTGTCTTCAGCATTGTTACGGGGATTATATACATGACCGGCAAAAAGGAACTGAATCCGCTGGAACTTTCCGACAAATTTATGGAGCGGCTTTCTGATCCGGCAAAGAGAAATGCCTTTGCGCGGAAAATGGGCCTGGTCACCTTCCTTGTCGGGATCGTACAGGGGATTACTTCATATTGTATATTCAGCGCGGGGAGTGCAGTGCATTACTGGTTTGCCCTCGGCTTCAATGCCTTTTCCATCTGCTCGGTTCTTGTGAAGCTGAAAGGAAAGATCAATGCCTTTCCGCTCCTGAAACTGGCTGTGTATACGGCGATCCTGATCATCCTGCTGCTCGGGAGTTCAAGACATCTCTTTTTTACATGAGATTGGATCAATAGATTGAATGATATGGATTTGTAATATATCTAATCTTGCCATACGGGGAGGCATGTTGTATAATCGTGGGACTATATCTCATAAAGAGAATATAGTCCCATGATTTTTATACAGGGATTCGGTAAGAAAATGCATCGGCTGAAGTTATTCCGAATCCCGCACGGGACCTGCCGGAGCGTCCTGAAAATCTGCGATATATCGCATGGAAGTGAAAAAGAGGAGTTTTAATGAGAGTATTTGGATCCGCGGATGTGCTTATCCCCCAAAACATATCCATGGAGGACTGGGCTGTGATTGCCTGTGATCAGTTCACATCACAGCCGGATTACTGGGAACGCGTAAAGAAAAGAGCTGAAGGCAAGCCGTCGACAGGAGAGCTTATCATCGCCGAAGTCGACCTGAAAAGGGATGTGGAAGAACGGGTGGCCCGCGTCCACAGGGCAATGGATGATTATATAAAAAGAGATCTGTTTACGGAATATAAAGACTGTTATATTTATATAGAAAGAACTCTGCAAAACGGTGATATCCGCCGCGGGATCCTGGGAATAATAGATCTCGAAGCATATGATTACCGGCCGGATTCATCCTCGCCGATCCGTGCTTCCGAACAGACTGTGCTCGGAAGAATCCCTGTAAGAGTAAAGATCAGGGAAAAAGCGCCGCTCGAAGTCTCGCACGTTCTGATGCTTGCGGATGATGATAAGATGAGCCTGATCGCCCCGCTTACTGCACATAAGAATGATCTGCCGCTGCTTTATGATTTTGAACTGATGGAAAACGGCGGCAGGATCAGAGGATGGCTGGTGAAAGGCGCGGAAGCGAAAGCGTTTGACAGGCGTGTTTCGGAATACATGATCCGGGAAACGCACCGCTATGAAGATCTGGAAGGCGATCCGGTGCTGTTTGCTGTCGGAGACGGAAATCATTCCATTGTGACGGCAAAGGAAGTGTATGAAGCGGAGAAGAAGAAACACCCGGAGAAAGACTTCACCAATGATCCGCTGCGATATACACTGGTCGAACTGAATAATCTGTACGATGATGTGCAGAAAATCGAACCGATCTACAGGATCATCAAAAATACTGCTCCGGAAAAGATGCTGGAACAGATGAAACATATCTGTGCTGAAGGCGGTTATCCCGTATCCTGGTGTTCCGGGGACAGGGAAGGGACCGTATATCTGGATCCGGAAAGAGGCCAGCTGGCCATCGGCATCCTGCAGGATTTTCTGGATTATTATCTTTCCCATGAAGAGGGAGAGATCGACTATATCCACGGAGAAGATGTGGTCAGGGAACTTGCCAAAGAACCGGGCAGCATCGGATTCCTGATGGATCCGATTGACAAGAAGAAGCTTTTCCCGAGCCTGAAAGCCGATGGGCCGCTTACAAGAAAATGTTTTTCCATGGGACATGCCAGAGAGAAGAGATATTATCTCGAGGCGAGAAGAATACGATAGGATATGGCGCTTCACAGCATCTGCTGCGGGGCGCTTTTCACATATTAATGACAGGTTGATTTTCAGAACAAAATGAAGTATCATATCATTCAAATGTGTATTCGAAAGGGGAGCGTATCTTCATGCCTATTACAATACCCGACGCGCTGCCTGCACGGCAGACGCTTGAAGATGAAAATATCTTCATTATGACGAATTACAGGGCGGAGCATCAGGATATCCGGCCGCTTAACGTACTTATCCTTAATCTGATGCCTACGAAGATCACGACGGAGACACAGCTGATCAGAAAGCTGTCCAACACGCCGCTGCAGGTCCAGATCGAACTTCTGCAGACCAGTTCGTATACATCTTCTCATACGGATCTGAATCATCTGGAGCATTTTTATTATACCTTTGATCAGATAAAGCATAAAAAGTATGACGGTATGATCATCACCGGCGCACCGCTTGATTATGTGGATTATCAGGACGTCGCTTACTGGGATGAGATGTGCGAGATCATGGAGTGGACGAAAACCCATGTCCATTGCACTTTCCATCTCTGCTGGGGCGTTTTTGCCGCTGTTTATTATCATTACGGGATCAAAAAATTTGATCATCCGATCAAAATGTTCGGCGTCTATCCGCATAAGATCTATAAACCGAATTCCCCGCTGTTCAGGGGATTTGACGATGTGTTCCTTGCGCCGCAGTCCAGGGCGACAGATCTTCATCTGGAAGATATCCTTGCCTGCCCGGAGCTTGAAATGCTCGCGACTACGATGGACGGAAGCCCTACGATCTTCAAGAGCAAAGACAACAGAAGGTTCTTTGTGACCTGCCATGCCGAGTATGACTGGAATACCCTGAAACTGGAATATGACCGCGATATGGCAAAGGGACTTGACTCGGTCCTTCTGCCGATCAATTATTTCCCGGATGACGATCCGACGAAGAAACCTGTTGTCAACTGGAGATCCACCGGCCAGCTCCTTTACACGAACTGGCTTAACTACTACGTCTATCAGAGCACACCTTACGACAGACGCGAGATCAAATAAAAGGAAAATGCCGTCCCCCTTCAGGGGCACTGAAAGTCCGGGGACGTTTGTCCCGCGCGGCCTGAAGCAGAGCGAAAAAAGGCGGCGCATATGCGCCGGAAAGGATTATTTTGGGTACAGTCGATATCTGGTTCGTTAATCTCGGCATCAGGATTACGGACCTTCAAAAGAGTTTTTCCATCGGAGACTTTTCGATCGCTTATTACGGTCTGATCCTCGGCAGCGGCGTTCTGTTCGGGCTGCTGGTTGCCACGATCATGGCAAAGAAGAACGGCGAGAATCCCGAGATTTACCTGGATCTTGCTATTTACGGCACCATCTTCGGCATCATCTGCGCCAGAACATATTACGTGGCGTTTTCCTGGGATTATTACAGGAACAATCTGCCGGAGATCTTCAATCTGCGCGGCGGCGGTATAGCCATGTACGGCTCGGCAATCGGCGCGGTGCTGACGGTGGTCGTCTATTCCAGGATCAAAAAGCTGAATTTCGGACAGCTCTGTGATACGGCAAGCTGCGGTCTGATCACCGGACAGATCGTTGGCCGCTGGGGAAATTTCGTCAATTGCGAAGCATTCGGCGGTTATACAGACAATCTTCTCGCAATGCGTCTGAATGTTGATAAAGTGCATTCCTATATGATCAGTCAGGAACTGGCCGATAAAATGATTACCGTGGACGGCGTCAATTATATCCAGGTTCATCCGACGTTCCTGTATGAAAGCCTGTGGAATCTGGGCGTGCTGATCATCATGATCCTGTTTACGAAACATAAAAAATGGAACGGTGAAGTATTCTGTCTGTATCTGATCGGCTACGGGATCGGACGGTTCTGGATCGAGAGTCTGCGGACAGATCAGCTGCAGATCGGCGATACGGGAATCGCCATCTCACAGGTGGTAGCGTTGGTTACCGCTGCAGTCGGAGCATTCCTGATCGTTTACAACAGAAGAAAAAAGGCTGCCGCGAAAACTGCTGCAGCAGTCGAAGGGAATGAAAAAGAGAATTCCGAAGAATAGATTCTGAGGTTGCGGCCGCCCCTGTGGGCGGCTGTTTTCGAAAGGAGAATGCGCCGCCGGCGCAGGAGGAGTGTATGTCATTTCAGATCATCCGTGAAGATATCACAAGAGTGAAAGCAGATGCGATCGTTAATACTGCCAATCCCAGGCCGGCAGCAGGCAGGGGAACCGATTTTGATGTATACAGAGCGGCAGGATACGGTCAGCTGCTTGATGCCAGAAAAAAGATCGGAAATATTGCCCCTGGTGAAGCGGCTGTAACGGAAGCTTTTCAGCTGCAGGCAAAATACCTGATCCATACGGTCGGTCCGGTATGGAGAGGCGGTGAATATCATGAAAAGGAAATCCTTGCTTCCTGCTACAGGAAGTCCCTTCTGCTTGCAGAACAGCTGGGATGTGAGAGCATCGTGTTTCCGCTGATTTCCGCCGGCACATACGGCTTCCCGAAAGATCTGGCGCTGGAGACTGCGCTGGGAGAATTCAGGAGCTTCCTGGCAGAAAAAGAGATGGAAATTACACTGGCAGTGTATGACCGTTCAGCATACGAACTGTCTTCTGCGCTTGTTGGCAATGTCAGCGCGTTTATTGACGACAGATATATAGGAGAGAAAAAACAGGATTTTCTGGCGGAGAGCAATGCCGGGTATGAACCGTTCTTATCGGACAGTTCGATTTTTCCGACGGACCTCGACGATAAGGATCAGGAATTTGAATGTATAAACAACTTTCCCGCGCAGGCGCCGTCACACAGGAAGCCGCACAGAGAGGATGTCCCCGTATTCGGGATGCCGTTTCCTGCAGCCGCAGCGCCGGAAAAACCGCGTGCGGCCCGGAAAATCAGCCTGAAGGATCTGATCACCCATACGGGAGACAGCTTTCAGACAAGACTTTTCCGACTGATCGACAGGAAAAAACTGACTGACGCTGAAGTATATAAGAAGGCGAATATCGACCGGAAACTCTTCTCCAAGATACGCTGCAACCCCGAATATCTGCCGAAGAAAAAGACTGCAGTAGCACTTGCCATGGCGCTTGAACTGAATATGGATGAAACCCTTGATCTGCTGGGAAGAGCCGGGATCGCGCTCTCGGATTCCAGCCGGTTCGATCTGATCATTACCTATTGCATCGAAAATAAGATCTATGATCTGTTTACGGTAAACGCTATTCTGTTTGAATATGATCAACCGCTCCTGGGCTGTTGATTTGTATGAGATTCCGGGACAGGCTGTCTGCTATTACAGGAAAGTGTCGCTTAAAAAGCGACCATTTCCGTGTCGGAAAACGATATCCTTATGTCATCAAAAACAAACAAGGAGGACATAAGGATGAGAAAAGGACTTACGGAACTTGTTATGATCCTGGACCGTTCCGGTTCCATGGGTGGACTGGAGCAGGACACGATTGGCGGATTCAACAGCATGATCGAAAAACAGAAGAAGGAAGCAGGAGAGGCGCTTGTATCAGTTGTTCTGTTCGATCATGTGAACGATGTAATCTATGACCGCACGGACATCAGGAAGATAGAACCGATGACGGATAAACAGTATTATGTCAGGGGCACGACAGCGCTCCTTGATGCGGTCGGCGGCGCCATCCATCATATCGGGCTGGTCCATAAATACGCCAGAGACGAAGACAGGCCGGAGAAGACGCTTTTTATTATCACAACAGACGGCCTGGAGAATTCCAGCAGACAGTATTCCTATGAGGATGTACGGAAGATGATCGAACAGCAGAAAGAAAAATACGGCTGGGAGTTCCTGTTCATGGGAGCCAATATGGACGCCGTTGCGGAAGCGGCAAGATTCGGGATTCACCGTTCCCGTGCCGTGACATTCGAGAATGACAGTTTAGGGCAGGCGCTCAATTACAGAGCCATATCCGATGCTGTATCGATCGCAAGATGCGCGCCAAGCGCCGCAGCCATGAAGGATACCCTTGATCAGGACTGCGTATTCGGCGAGATCCGGGCGGATTACAAAGTCAGACACAGAAGAAATAAATAATAATGCAACATGACAGTAAACGGCAGATATCGTTCTGCCGTTTATTATTGTAAAAAACAGCCGGGTCTGATACAATAAAGAACAGTACAGAGCCCGGCTGCTTTCTGTCAGCAATAAAGTACAGATAGAAGACCGGGACTGTTCAAAAGGCTTTGAAAGAGGAGAGATCATGAAAAAGGGCAGATCATGTTTGATCGGATTGCTGCTTCTTGCAGCGGTATTATGCCTGACCGCCGTTCCCGGCCGTGCAGATGCAGCTGCGCAAAAATCCGGACTGGTAAAGGTCAGGGGAAAATACTATTACTATCAGAGCGGCAAAGCAGTAAAGAATACCTGGAAAAAGGTTAAGGGTTCAAAGTATTACTTCGGTAAAAATGGCGCGGCTGCGACCAAGAGCACAAAGATCGGAAAGACGTACTATGTGTTCAGTACAAAGGGCGTACTTCTGACTGGCAAAGGCGTTCATGTAAAGAAGATCAGCGGTAAGTATTACCAGATCGATAAGAAGGGCTGCGCAAAAGCCGGCTGGGATAAAACGCAGGTCTACTGTTATGCAAAGAACGGGGCCAGGATCAGAAAAGGCTGGAGTACGGATAAGAAATTCTACCTGGATGCCAAAGGGAAAAAAGCAAAAGGTATTATCGTGACCGGCGGTCTGCAGGAAGACGGTGAGACATGGGTGGATCCGAAGTTCGCAGCACTGGATGAAAATACCGGGCTGATAGATAAAGCCCTTACGGCGAAGCTGAATAAGCTCGCCAAATATGAACAAGATTTTGCCCCGCTGAAAGCTCTGATCGGCGAACCGCTCAAAGCCTCTTATACAGACGGCTGCTATGGAGACGGCAAAGATGGCCATCTTGTTTATAAGAACTTTGCGATCGATATCTACCGGGATACTGACGGAAAAGAGATATTCATGGGATTCTCTCTGGATATCTGATGTATTTCCTGCATTACTATAACCTTAAGGAGGAGAAAAATGATGAAGAATAAACTTGCTTTAACCGTGCTCGCCGCTCTTGCTCTGACACTCACACTTTCCCTTGCGCCGGTCAGGACGCAGGCCGCCACAAAATTCGAAAAGAAGATTGTGAAAGAAGTCAAAAAGGCCGGCCTTGAAGCGGACGATACAAATGATGAAGTGCTGAAGAAGATCTTTGAGTACATGACGTTTGCCGAGCGGAATACAAAAGGCGTTATCACGAAGCAGAATTATAAGTATGCCCGTGCAACGACATTTGCAAAAGATGTAAAGAAAAAGACCTGGACACAGACTTATGCCCAGAAAATGATCAGCACCAAAGCCGGCAGCTGCTATCAGTATGCTTCCCTGTTCGGATATATGGCGTTAAAGGGGACCGGGCTTCCGGTGAGAGTTGCGGTAGGAACAACAAAGGGCTACGGCAATCCCAATCAGGCACATGCTTGGACAGAAGTAAAGATCGGTAAAAAGTGGTACATTTACGACACGATCATGGATAAATTCTCGCCGAAGGTCAAGAAGCCTCTCACTTATTACAAGAAGCGCAAGACCAGTAAAGTCAAGAAACAGTACTACAACTACAAAGGCGCAAAGTATTTCAACCTTTCATTCTGACCCGATCATCTGACAGGAGGACGGCGGCTGTCTAAGACAGCTGCTGTTTCCGGGGAGCGTTTATGGTATTCAGTTCACTGACATTCATATGTATCTTTCTCCCGGCAGTCATCATAGGCTGCCGGCTTTTGCCGTCTGTTAAGGCACAGAATATTCTTCTGCTGACCTTCAGCATCCTTTTTTATGCCTATGGGGAACCGGTCTATGTCCTACTGATGGTCGGAAACGCCCTCTGCAATTATCTCTGGGCTGTCCTGATGGAAAAATATCCGGCGCAGCGCAAAACGGTGCTGACGGTCGGCGTGATCCAGAACCTCGGTGTTCTGTGCGTCTTCAAATATGCCGGATTCCTTGCCGAATCCTTCAACAGCCTGACCGGTCTCGGGATTCCGGTCCCGCAGATCGCCCTTCCGATCGGCATTTCCTTTTTCACATTCCAGGCAATGTCTTACATGATCGATGTGTACAGAGGCGACTGCAATGTGCAGAAGAATTTCGGCAGACTGCTGCTTTATATTTCCTTCTTCCCGCAGCTGATCGCCGGCCCGATCGTAAAATATCACGATATCGATGAAGAACTTCTGAACAGGAAGCAGGAATTGCCGGAAATGGCCCGCGGAATGAGACGGTTCATCTGCGGTCTCGGGAAGAAAGTGCTCATCGCGAACACACTCGGCGCCATGGTCGACGGACTGTTTGCCGCCGGTACGGGAGACCTGAACATTATTTCCGCCTGGATCGGAACCGCCGGATTCTTCCTGCAGCTGTATTTTGATTTTTCAGGCTACAGCGATATGGCGATCGGCCTTGGCTGGATGTTCGGTTTCCATTTCAAAGAGAACTTCAATTATCCCATCATCGCCGGTTCGATCAAGGATTACTGGGCGAGATGGCATATTTCCCTGACGTCTTGGTTCCGGGAGTATCTGTATTTCCCGCTCGGCGGAAACCGGAAAGGAAAGGCCAGAACGGTGATCAACAAATTCATCGTTTTTACGCTTTCCGGTATATGGCACGGCGCCAACGTGACGTTCCTTCTCTGGGGTATCTACCACGGCCTGTTCCTGATGCTGGAGGAAATCTTCCCGGGGATCAGGAAAGAAGGTGGCGCTGTAAAAAAAGTGCTTGTACACATCTATACCCT
This sequence comes from uncultured Lachnospiraceae bacterium, assembly GCA_946631165.1. Taxonomy (GTDB): domain Bacteria; phylum Bacillota; class Clostridia; order Lachnospirales; family Lachnospiraceae; genus UBA3305. The sequence goes on from CAMOZZ010000010.1 coordinate 18,187, forward strand.
GATCGTTGTGTTTGTCAGTATGGCAATCTTCCGGGCTGATGACGTCGGCACGGCGTTCATCTGGATCAGGAACATGTTCGCGGGAATGAATTTCACGCCGGCAGCCATGAGACTTGTCATGGCGCAGCTTACACCGCTGTATATTGTCACCTTCCTTGCCGGCTGTTTTGCTGCGACGCCGCTGATCAGACCGCTTGCAGGAAAACCGTGGGCGGAAAAGGCGTCCTGGATCATTACGCCCGTAATTCTGCTGATCTCTCTCGTTTTCCTTGCGGGCGGCACGTATAATCCGTTCATTTATTTCAGGTTCTAGGAGGCAGATGATATGAAGAAGAAATACCTCATATATTTCATATTGTGTCTGGTAATCTGTCTGCTTCCGGTGATCCTTCTTCCGGTAAAGGGAGATCAGACGGCTTCGGAAAACAGAAAGCTTGCGGCTGCTCCTGCATTAACAGATGAAGAAGGAAATATTAATGTAAATGTATTGTCTGATGCCGGTGCCTATTTTGAAGACCATTTCGGACTGCGGAACGAATGGGTGACTGCATACGGAAAGATCCTGGCGAAGTGCTTCGGCGTTTCCTCGCAGAACGGTGTTATTCTGGGGAAAAACGACTGGCTGTATTATAAAGATTCCCTGACAGACTATCAGGGAGGCTATGATCTGAACGACAGACAGCTGTTTGACGCTGCCTGGACGATAAAGATGATCCAGGAGGAAGCGGAATCCGAGGATATCGATTTCGCCTTTATGATCGCGCCCAACAAGAATTCTCTGTATGATCAGAACATGCCGTATTATTATACTTCGTACAGGGAGGATCATAAGAATTATGACCGTTTGATGCCGCTGCTGCAGGAGTACGGTGTAAATGTCGCTGATGCGAAAAGCGTGCTTACTTCGGATGACTATAAAGATGAGATCCTTTATCATGAAAGGGATTCGCACTGGAATAATAAAGGGGCCGCACTGGCGGCACAGACAGTACTCGATGCTTCCGAGACCGAGCATCCCGTATTCACGGACAGGAAGGAGACTGTCAGGGAGGATTTCACAGGCGATCTGGATGCCATGATCTTTCCGGCAGCCATGAAGCCGGAAGCTGAGATCTATTATGAACCTGCCTGTGATTTTACCTATATCGAGGAGGTGGAAAGCAATTTCTCACCGCAGATCTATACGGAAAGTGATTCAGAGAACGGAAATCTGCTGATGTACAGGGATTCGTTCGGGAACGCGCTGGTCCCGTTTATGGCGGAATGCTTTACCTACAGTCATTTTTCAAGAGGTGTTCCATATCAGATCACGGATGATATTTACGATGATGAATGCGAAACACTGATCATCGAGAGAGCGGAGCGGTTTATCCCGGAACTGGCTATGAATGCGCCGAGGATGCTTGCACCGGTCATTTCGAGCAGAGTGCTTGGTGAAAGAAATTATGAAAAATCGATTTCGGGACTTGCAGAAGAGGAATCGGATATTTATACTATAATAACTGGCGAGTTGCCGGAGAATATCCCCGCAGACGCCAGGATCTTCGTGAGAGTGAACGGAGAGGTCAATTATGAAGCATTTCCGGTCACCAATGAAAGCGGGCAGGAAAGCTTTTCGCTGATGCTGATCACGGAACTGCTTTCCGGGAATAATACATATGAGCTCTGTCTTGTTCCGGCATCGGAACTGGCGGCAGAGTAAAGGGAGGAACACCAAATGGATATGAAGAAAAAGGCAATGTTCATGCTGGCTGTACTTGCAGCCGGTACCATGATGATGACCGGCTGCTCGGGTAAAAGCGGACAGCCTGCGGAGACCACTGCTGCTGCAACAGAAGCTGTGACCGAGGCAGCCACAGAGGCACCGGAGACAGAAGCCCCTGAGACCACTGCTGCCGCAGAGGAAACGACCGCTGCTGCGGAGACCACCGCTGCTGCCGAGGAGACCACCGCTGCGGAGACCGCTGCTGCCGCACAGGAAACCACTGCTGCCGCTGCTGCAGAAGAAGCAACAACAGCCGCAGACGACGAAGAGGTCACTACAGCTGCCTCAGAGGAAACGACCGCTGCTGCTGACGGGGCGGAAACGACCGCTGCCGCTGAGGAATCTGCTGCGGAGTCCCAGGCTTCCCTTACGGAAGGAAAGACGGCTGTAAAGAAATATACGACCGGAAACCTGATCATCAGATCAACACCTTCCAAGGACGGTGATAAGCTTGCTGTTGTTCCGATCGGAGTTGAGATCGATGTTTATGAAGAGGGCAATGAATATGTTCTGATCAAATACGAAGAGCAGGAAGGCTATGTATACGAAGCTTATCTGACCACTGATCAGGAGGAAGCGCTCCAGGCTTCCAAAGAATATGATGCAGAACAGGCTGCGAAGGCTGCTGCAGAGAAGAATTCCTCTTCCAAGAAATCTTCCAAGAAGTCCAAGAAGAAGAGCAGCGGCGGCAAGAAAGAAGTCAGCCGTCAGAAGTACGATGACTGTGACGGAAGCGGACACGGCTACTACGAGATTACCTATTCCGACGGAAGCAAAAAGATCGTAGAATACTGATCAACCGGAACGCAACATCATTTCCGGATAACGGGAGATGATCAAAATGAAAAAGCGAATCGCATTTATTATGCTGGCACTTGCTTTCTGCACTATGCTGCTGCCTGTCACGGCCCGGGCTGCGAAATACGCGGAACAGTGGGTCGAATCGAACGGGAATTTCCGTTACTATGATGAGGATGGACAGAAAGTCACCGGCCTGAAAAAGATCGGGAAATACTATTATTATTTTGACGCTGCGGGAAAACAGCATTTCGGCTGGCAGAAGATCGGGAAGAATTATTATTTCTTCAGACGCGCCAAAGGCAAAAGAGGATATATGCTGCGATCACAGACTGTAAATCACGTTTCTCTCCGGAAGAACGGAAGGGCTTATACTTCGGGAAACGCAGACCGTCTGTATGCCCTCACCGAAGCGCAGCGGATCGTCGAAGCCTCGACAAGACCCGCTGACAGACCTGCCGTCAAACTGGAAAAGAGCTGGGATTATTTTCAGAAGAAATACCTTTACAGAGGCGAACTGAAGTTCCGCAGCGGTACGAACTGGGATGTCTCCTATGCGAGAAGCGTTTTTCTTACCGGAAAAGGCAACTGCTATGGTCTGGGAGCTGCCTGGGCTTATGTCGGCAGCGCCTGCGGCTATGCGGAATCCTACGCTGTTTCAAGCGGCGGACACGGATGGTGCGAGATTAACGGAAGGGTATTCGATCCGTCGTGGGCCAGGACCGATAAACGGTACAGCTATTACAACATGGATATGGGCATGAGCGGAAAGAACCGGATCCCCAATTACAAAAAGGCAGGAATCTATAAAAAGAAGATCTGAGCCGGAAGGGACAACGTATGGCGGAAGTGATTGCCAGAGCGATATCCATGATGGGTATCATCATCCTCGGATATGTACTGAAAGAAAGAGGCTTTCTTAACAGGAGCCTCTTTCCTGTGCTGTCAAGAATAACTGTCAATATTACCTTACCGTGTGTGATCATCTCAAAATTCTCGGATTTTGACATGAACAGAGCATTCCTGATTCTGCTGCCTGTCGGGATCGCGATCAATCTTCTGACGATCCTGATCGGCTTTATCTCCGGTGCAGCCGGGGGAAGAAAGCAGCGGTCATTCAACATGATCAATCTGTCCGGTTTTAATATCGGCGCATTCGTACTTCCGTTTACACAGGTCTTTCTGGGAGCAGAGGGCGTGGTTGCGCTGTGCGTTTTTGACTGCGGTAATTCGATCATGTGCACCGGCGGCACCTATGCTATGGCATCCATGGTCGCAGGGGAAGGAGATCGGCAGGGTATAAAAGGATTCCTGAAGAAACTGTTTTCATCGATCCCGATGGATGTATACGTGATCATGGTGATCCTCTCTTTCTTCCATATCAAACTGCCGCTGCTGGTCCGCACTTTTGCGGGAATCGTCGGCAATGCGAATGCATTCCTGGCCATGCTGATCATCGGCATCGGGTTTGAATGGAGAATGAGAAAGGAAGAGGTAAAAGAGACGGTATTTGTTGTAGTCATCCGGTATGCCGTGGCTGTTGTGTGCGCCGTGCTTGCCGTAAAGCTGCTTCCTTTTTCCCCGGAAGTTATTAAAGCCATGATACTGGCTGCTTTCGCACCGCTTTCTGCGCTTACGCCCGTATTTACCGAGCGTACCGGCGGCGATGTGAGCCTGTCCAGTACGATCAATTCCATCACGATCCTGATCAGTACGATTATCATCACGACGCTTCTTGTGGTTCTTTAAAAAAGCTGTATAATAAATGAAGCACATGGTCTGACTGTCGTGTGCTCTGCAGATATGGCGGAACTGGCAGACGCGCTGGATTTAGGTTCCAGTGGTTAACACCGTGTGGGTTCGAGTCCCACTATCTGCATTTATTCTGAAGAAGGGCAGCTGTATTGATGAGAAATAACTGGGACAGAAAACTGGAAGAATTCGATGAAGAACCTGAAAGAGCCAGGCCGGTAAGAAAGGTACGGCTTTTCTGGATCTTCCTTATTTTTGCGCTTATTTTGGTCAATATTTCAGGCATTTTCCTTGCGCTGAGAGAACATTACTACAGACATCATTTCCTGCAGGGAACCAGAGTGAACGGGCAGGATATATCCGGAAGGACTGCCGAAGAAGTAAAAAATGCCATGTCTGCAAAACTCGATGACTACACCCTTACCGTTTTTGAAAGGGATGAGAACGGTGAGCGTGTCAGTGAGTCGATCAACGGTGCAGAGATCGCGCTGGAGATGGATTTTGACAGAACCCTGGAGAATGCGCTCAGAGCGCAGACCCGTCTGGAGTGGCTGAAACGAAGATTCAGACATACGGATGCGAACGAGCTTACGCTTTCTTCCTCCGTAAAATACAACAGAGAAGCCTGGAAAATGAAGCTGGCCAGCATGAAATGCATGTCTGAAGACTTTATTACTTCACCGTCAAATGCAAAGATCAGCGATTATCAGCCTGGTGAGGGATATGTTATCATTCCGGAAAACTACGGCAATCAGCCTGACAAGAAACGTGTAAGAAAGCTGCTCTCTGAAGCAGTCCTGTCTCTTCAGTCCGAAGTCGATCTGACAGCCGTGGAAGGGATCTATGAAGATCCGACCGTATTCGCGAGCGATCCGGAACTGATCGACAGAAGGGACAAGCTGAACCGCTATGCCACCATGGAGATCGTCTATACTTTCGGAGATCAGAAGGAGATTCTGGACGGCGATATCATCCACACATGGATCCGGACAGATGATGCAGGAAATGTTACGGTCGATACTTCCCATGTGGCAGAGTATGTGGCTACGCTCAGAAAAAAATATGATACCATTTTCCGTGACAGGGAGTTCATGACCAGTTACGGCGTAGCGGTCACGCTCGAAGGCGGAGAAGACAAAGGCGATTACGGCTGGTGGATGGATTATACTACGGAAGAGAAGGAACTGACCGAGATGATCCTGAAAGGCGAAAGCGGAGAGCGGAAGCCGGTGTATTTCCAGACTGCAGCCGAGTACGGAGAACAGGATTACGGCGATACCTATGTTGAGGTAAACCTGACGGCCCAGCATATTTTCTTCTACAAGAACGGCGTCCTGATGCTTGAGTCGGACTGCGTTTCAGGGAATGAAAGGCGGGGGAACGGCACGCCGGAAGGTGTTTACGGTATAACGTATAAAGAACGAAACGCCACACTGGTCGGAGAAAATTATTCCACCCCTGTTTCCTGGTGGATGCCTTTTAATAAGAATGTCGGACTTCATGACGCCACATGGCGGAGAAAGTTCGGCGCCGATATCAATATGTCATCTGGTTCCCACGGTTGTGTCAATCTTCCTTATACAGTCGCAAGAGAACTGTATCAGATGGTGGAGAGCGGGACCGCTGTTATCTGTTATCACCTGGAGGGAACCGAATCAAAGGAGACCACCGAGCAGACCGATGAAGATATTGCACAGTCCGCGATCGATGCCATTGAAGCGATCGGAATGGTGCAGAAAACGGAAGACTGCAAAAAACGGATCGACAGAGCAAGACAGCTTTATAACGGACTGAACAGTACCGGGCGGGGGTACGTATATAATTACGAAACACTAAAATCTGCGGAAGAAGAATACCGTACCCTGAAATAACAACGCCGGAGGTTATATGAGCGTAATAGTAAGACAGAGACTTGCAGAATGGCTTGAAAAAAACAATCTGGACGCCATTTTCATCAGCAAACTGATGAATGTCCGATATATCAGTGATTATACAAGCGATGACGCTTATTTGCTGCTGACAAGGAAAGGCCACTATTTTATAACGGATCCCCGTTATACCGAGCAGGCGTCCAAAGAATGTCTCAGCTTTACGATCCTGGAGTGGAGAAGCATGGGCTCGGTCGGTGATGCGATCGGAAAGATCGTGAAGGAAGAAGGGCTGAAGAAGATCGCTTTTGAAGAGGATCATTTAACGTATGCCTTCTATGCTTCCATTAAGCATGCCTGTGATGTAGAGCTGATACCGCAGCGGGGTGTAGTGGAAGAGATGCGTTCCCACAAGACACAGCAGGAGATCGATTATCTGAGAGCTTCCTGCCAGATCGCCGCAGATGCGTTTGAGAAAATCATTAAGGATATCAGAGTGGGCGTCACGGAAAAAGAACTTGCGGCCAGGCTTTCCTACTATATGGTAGCACTGGGGTCTGATACCAAACCTTACGGGAACATCCTGATCTCCGGCGCCAGGACATCGCTTCTGCACGGCATTCCTTCGTCAAAGGCGCTTGAATTCGGCGACTTTGTTCTTATGGATTACGGCTGCCAGTACAAGGGATATCTTTCTGACATGACAAGAACGGTCGTGGTCGGCAGAGCAAATGCAAAGCAGCGCGAAGTATACCGGCTGGAGCAGGAAATGATTGCCGCTATGGAAGCGGAAATGAGACCCGGCGCATCAGCAAGCCATGTTTATCAGGTCGGCGCGGATATCATAAAGGGTACGGAGTACTATCAGTATCATTATACGGGCGTAGGACATGGAATCGGCATGTTCGTCCACGAAGTTCCCTTCCTTGGACCGAATCATAAATATATCCTTGAAAAGGATACCGTAATGACTGCCGAACCCGGAATCTATATTCCCGGATGGGGCGGTGTACGAATCGAAGATACGCTTCTGATCACGGAAGACGGTGCGGAGATTCTTACGCCGGCACGCAAAGAACTTATTGAGCTTGTTTGACATAAAAGCGGCTTTATGGTATTTTATTATTGTAATTACCATATAGCCACACAGGGTAACTGTCATGAATAAGAAACCAGATAAAGCGGCGGAAGAAGTTTTTTATGATGCTGTTCTTTCCCTGCAGACAAGAGAAGAATGCGAGGCATTTTTTGAAGATGTCTGTACGGTGAATGAGCTGATCGCCATATCCCAGAGGCTGGCAGTAGCCAGACAGCTGCGGGAAGGAAAGACTTACCTGGATATCGCTGAAAGCACGGGAGCATCCACAGCTACGATCAGCAGAGTGAACAGATGCCTGAACTACGGTAAAAACGGATACAATATTGTTATGGACCGCCTGAAATGAAAGAGAGGATGTCCTCTCTTTTTTTTTCACACGGAGGAGAGATATGAACAAGATACTGGAAGGATTAAACGGACCGCAGAAAGAAGCGGTGGTCACAACAGAAGGCCCGGTACTTATTCTTGCGGGAGCCGGCTCAGGGAAGACGAAGGCGCTCACGCACCGCATTGCCTACATCATCGATCAGAGGCTTGCGATGCCGTGGAATATCCTCGCTATCACATTCACGAACAAGGCTGCCGGAGAGATGAGGGACCGTGTTGATGCCCTTACCGGTGCGAACGGACAGGATGTCTGGGTATCCACATTTCATTCGATGTGCGCGAAGATCCTCAGGAGAAACGCTGAAAAACTTGGATATACATCTTCCTTTTCTATTTATGATACGGATGAACAGAAGACGCTGATCAAACAGGTGGTAGCATCGCTGGAACTGGATAAAAAGAATTATCCCGAAAAAAGCATGCTGGCTGTTATTTCTTCTGCCAAAAACGCCATGCTGACGCCGGATCTGTTCGAAAAAGAAAATATGGGAGACTACCGTATGCGGAAGGTCTCCGATATATACCGTGCTTATCAGGAACAGCTGCAGAGGAACAACGCTATGGATTTTGACGATCTGCTTCTGAAGACGGTCGAGCTTTTTGAGTATAATGAGGATGTCCTTTCCTATTATCAGGACAGGTTCAAATATATTCATGTGGACGAGTATCAGGATACGAATGCCGTTCAGTTCAGGCTGGTATCCCAGCTTGCAAAGAAACACAGGAATCTTTGCGTGGTCGGTGATGATGATCAGTCGATCTACAAATTCCGCGGCGCCGATATCAGAAATATCCTGGATTTTGAGAAGACATTCCCGGACACGAGAGTGATAAAGCTGGAGCAGAATTACCGTTCCACCAAGAACATTCTCGGCGTAGCCAATGAAGTGATCCGCAACAATCAGGGAAGGAAGGATAAGACGCTCTGGACGAAGAACGGTGACGGCCCGCAGGTCGAATTTTATGAATATGAATCCGCTTATGACGAAGCGGACGGCATCATCAGGGATATCATCCAGAACCGTGAGAAGTTCCCTTATGGATCCTGTGCAGTGCTTTACCGTACGAATGCACAATCCCGTATTTTTGAAGAAAAATGCGTAGCTTATAATGTTCCCTACAGAATGGTCGGCGGCGTGAATTTCTATCAGAGAAAGGAGATCAAGGATCTGATCTCTTATCTGAAGACGATTGAGAACGGACGGGATGATCTGGCAGTCCTCAGGATCATTAATGTACCCCGGCGCGGCATCGGAAATGTTACGCTTGCAAGACTGGAGTCGATCGCAGCCGAAGCCGGCATGGCGCTGTATGATGTCCTGCAGGAAGAAGAACTTCTTTCCGGTATCGGACGTGCCGCCGGAAAGATCGCCGATTTCGGCAGACAGTTGGCCGGTTTCAGAAAAGCTGCCGCCGGTATCACAGTAAAAGATCTCCTTGAAAAGGTGCTGGATGAGACCGGATACAGAGCGGAACTGATTGCGGAAGATACGGTCGAATCCAAAGCCCGGTTGGAAAATATTGAAGAACTGATCAGCAAGGCAGCAGAATTCGGCGATGAACCGGACGATCAGGAAGCGCTGTCCAGGTTCCTGGAGGAAGTCGCGCTGGTCGCAGATGTTGACAGCCTGAATTCCGATGAAGACCGGGTAGTGCTTATGACGCTGCATGCTGCAAAAGGCCTGGAGTTTCCGAAAGTGTACATGGCCGGTATGGAAGAAGGTCTGTTCCCCGGAAGAATGGCTGTATTTTCCGGCGATGATGAAATTGAGGAAGAGAGGAGACTTTGCTATGTTGGTATGACCAGAGCAAAGGAGTTCCTGGCGCTTACTGCTGCGCATTCACGAATGATTAACGGAGAAACAACTTACCCGAAAACTTCCCGGTTCGTGAATGAGATCCCTTCCAATATGCTCAGAAAGAAGATCCGTACTGCTGCTGCGAAATCCATGAAGCAGGCAGCTTATAAGGATGTGGATTCGATCAACGGCAGCTACAGGCCGAAGGCAAGGATCCTGGGGACGAATGCGTCCGCGAATTACAGGGTCGGAAAGGATTTCACGACAGAACGTTCGGACTCTCTGGATTATGCAGTCGGAGACAGAGTCAGGCATATAAAATTCGGTGAAGGAACGGTCGAGAAGATCGAAGAGGGCAAGAAGGACTTTGAAGTGACCGTCCGGTTTGACAGAGTCGGCGTCAAGAACCTGTTTGCATCCTTTGCAAAACTGAAGAAAGTATAATGAATCAAAATCCGGACATGGAATTCACGGACTATATAAAAGTAAAAAAATATATAGTATTTAACGAAAAAGTGTGATATAATGCCTATGACCATAAAAATTGCTCCGTCAGAAAGGGGAATCGATATGAGTGACAGCTTCGTAACAGTTAAGACTGTGGCCAAAGAAAAAAAGTGTCTTATTATCAAGATCCTGATCGCCATCTGTGTCATCGCGGTTGCAGCAGCAGCCTGCTATTTCATCTATCAGTATTTCTTCAAGGATGAGCTTGAAGAGATCGAAGATGACATGATCTTTGATGATGAAGAAGATCTTGAGGACTTCTTTGAAGACGAGGATGAACCTGCAGAAGAGGAGTAATATCAGATTCAGTCCGATATATTATTAAGGCTGTCGTCAGACAGCCTTTTTTATCTAATAGGAAAGTCCTCCGTTTTTGTCGGAGAACATAGAAAAAGCC
>CAMOZZ010000011.1 GCA_946631165.1 uncultured Lachnospiraceae bacterium
AAAGGCACCGAAATGAGCCAGCAGACGGTCCGGCATTTCATTGGTCACAACGACATTCCGGATCCCGAGCCGCTCGGCATTCTGGGACAGCACGAGCGCACGTTCCGGATAAGGCTCATTTGAAACCAGCAGGCCCTTTCCCGATAGCCGCTGCGCGATCTGCGCCGTTTTTCCGCCCGGCGCCGCGCAAAGATCCAGCACGCGTTCTCCGGGCTGAACGCCCATCTGCGGCACGGGGATCATGGCGGAAGGCTCCTGAATATAAAAGAGGCCGATATCATGCCAGACCGTTTTGCCCGGCGTATCCGGCAGTTCATAATACCAGGCGTTTTCCTCCCAGGGGACCTGCTGTGTGCTGCACGGGATCACTGCGTTCCGCAGCTGTCCGGTCAGCTGTTCGCCGCATCCTGTCTTTATCCCATTAAAACGGAGAGCCTGCCAGCCTTTTTCTGACAGACTCTCCCTGTAATCTTGAAACGCGTCTCCCAGCAGCTCCTGCATTCTTTCCAGGAGTTCTGCCGGCCAGCCGAAGCTGTCTTTTGTTTCAGGCATTATCAGTCTCCGTTCTCCCCGTCATTCTGATCCTGACCGTCCCCGTCTTCTGCGTCGTCCGCATTCTCTGCGTCATCTGCATTTTCTGCGTCGTCTGCATCCTCTCCGCCGGCAGCAGCCTGCTCGGCAGCTTCCAGTTCTTCCTCCCGCAGCTGCGCCTGGGCCGCATCCACCTTCCTGGTGGCTTCATCCGCATAATCGCTCGCCGGGAACCGGTCGACGATCTGCTGATAATATTTCATGGCAGAGGAAGCATCCTCCCGTTTTTCATAGCATTTCGCGAGATAATAGATCGCATCCACATAATCCGGATTCAGTGCCAGCACCCGTTCGAACTCGGGGATTGCTTTCTTATAATAATTATCGTCATAAAGCTGCTTGGCTTCCTTATAGACGCCTGATATACGGTCTACGGTCACGTACTGCTTAACGAGATCATACATCTCCTGGTAGATCTCGGAATCAACAAGATCCTCATCGATGCGCTGATACGCTTCCACGAGATCATCCACATTGCCGCTCTCGCGGTTCATGTACATTTTCAGCAGATAAAGCATCGCGTCATACTGCTGTGAAAGACCGTCGTCGCCCGTGAGCTGTGCGATCCTGGCTTCCATATTCTGCTGCTCCACCTGCATATCGGAGATCTGGTTCTCCAGGTTCGTGACTTCCAGCGATTTATCGGAAAGCTTGCTGTCATAGGCTGCGATCTCCTGATTAGAACGCACATTACTGTTCCTGTTTATCGCCGGCATGATCACGAACTGATACATACAGAGGGCCGCTGCCGCGCCGGCAAGCACCGCCCACATTGTCCGGATCTTTCCGTCCCTTGCATTATATTCGGGAACGATCACATCCTCTTCCGGATCCGTACTTCCGACAGCTGCTTTTCTCGCGATCTCATTCTGTATGCGCTCCCTGGCTTCCGGTCCGCTTTTGCCGAGCTTTCCCTTGATCGCATTCTGATATTTCAGGCAGAGCGCATTGCCGGCATCGACTTTCAGCGCTGCCCGCAGCACTTTTCCCGCCTTTGAGTAAGAATGTTCGTGAATGTATATAAGTGCCAGGAGCTGATGCGCGCGGACAAAATTCGGATACTGCCTTACCAGTCTCTTCAGGGAAACGACTGCCAGATCAGAACTTCCGCTTTTTGTATTGACAAGCGCCTGGTTGTACTTCTTGACCGCCTGGTTCATGTCATCCAGATGATTCTTGTCATCACGGAGTGCCGACAGCCATTTGTCCGCCGGGTTATCGTTCATCTTCAGATTCTTGCTGATGACCCACTGGCAGAGCGCTTCCGTGACTTCTCCTGTCTCATAATAGATGAGACCCAGAAGATTTCTGGCTTCGGTATGCTTTTTATTCAGCTTAAGACAGAAGCCGAGCATCTGTGCGGCGCCGGTCAGATCTCTTAAGCGGGCTTTTTCAAGGCCTGCATTGTAATAGCTGTTGGACAGGCGGATGATCTTTTTATATACGCCGACATCTGCGCCGCAGTGCAGGCAGTAGCGGCCGGAGCCCAGACGGCTCCCGCATTTATAGCAATACATGCTTACTGCCTCTCCTTTTCCTTAAGGATCTCCAGCATAATGTCTGTCATATCCTTCAGATTCATATTTACGATGGCATCCTCTGCCTCTTCCACTTCCTTGCTGGGACGGAACTTTGCCAGTTCCTCTTCAAAATTAATGACCATTTATATTCTCCTGATAAGGAAATCAATATTCTTTCTGATCCTGAAGTCTTCTTCAGGTTTTACCATGATAAAACAAAACGGCTCTTTTATCAAGAGCCGTTTTTATTCTGTTTCACATGCCCGCATTCCCGCGGGTAAGAGCGCGGTCAGATTCCCGGGGCTGTCCTTACAGAATGCCGAGGGACATCAGAAGAAGGATGGAGAGGATGACCGGTGCAACGAACTTGATCATCAGCGTGAACAGGGCCTTCCTTCCGAGTTCTTCCCCGTTCTTTCCTGCTTCCTTAAACACGAATTCCGGTTTCATCACCCAGCCGATCAGGATACAGGTCGCAATGGCTACGACCGGCATCAGCACGTAGTTGGAAATGTAATCCATGATATCCAGGATCTGCGCGACCGCTCCGTTGGGAAGCGGCAGTTCGAAGTAGAACACATTGTAACCCAGGCATACCAGGATGCCCAGCGCCAACGCGATCACGGACTCCAGGACCGTACCCTTTGTACGGGACAGCTTGAAGTGATCGATCAGGCCGGATACAACTGCCTCCAGCACGGACATGGCGCTTGTTACGGCCGCAAAAAGGACCATGGCGAAGAACAGCGTTCCTACAACACGGCCGGCAGGGCCCATGGCGGCAAACACCTTCGGCAGGGATACGAACATCAGGGAAGGACCGGCTGCCATGCCGTCGGGTCCCATGAATACGAACACGGCGGGAATGATCATAACGCCTGCCAGAAATGCTACGGCAGTATCGAAGATCTCGATGCGGTTGATGGACTGTACCAGATTGGCTTCATCCGGCACATAGGATCCGTAGGCGATCATGATACCCATGGCGATCGACAGACTGTAGAACAGCTGTCCCGCGGCGTCCATGACGATCAGCAGGAATTTCTTGAAGGTGACACCTTCAAAGGAAGGAATCAGATACACCTTCATTCCCTGCAGCGCGGTAACTGTATTGCCGGATGCATCGGTCGATTTCAGCGTCATCGCGAAGATGGAGATCCCGATCACGAGCAGGATCAGGACCGGCATAAGGATCTTGGAATACTGCTCAATACCGGACGCGACGCCTTTATAAATGATAAAAGCGCAGATTCCCAGAAAGATCACCAGCATGATGATCGGTTCGTACTGGGCGGTGATGAAGCCGCCGAAATAGCCGTCTGCGGCGGTGTCAAGGCCGTAACCGGCCAGAAAAACGATGAAATACTTCAGCACCCAGCCGCCGATCACGCAGTAATACGGAAGGATCATGAAAGGGACGATGCTGGCGATCGCACCGACCCAGCCGAAGCGCTTGCTCAGCTTTCCGTAAGCAGTCAGAGGACTGCTCTTTGTATTTCTTCCTATGACCACCTCTGCGGTCAGCAGCGTAAATCCGAAGGTCAGCGCCAGTACCAGATAGACGACAAGGAACAGTCCGCCGCCGTCTCTTGCAGCCAGGAACGGAAATCTCCAGATATTTCCGAGACCGACAGCGCTTCCTGCTGCAGCAAGGACAAAACCGATCGATCCGGAAAATGATTCTCTTTTTTTGTTCATAACGAAACTCCTGCTTGTTTTACCGTACGGCCTGCTTTTTCTTATTCCGATGCGCCGGGCCGCGGCAGCCGCATCAATGTGAAACTATACCATAGAAATAATTATCGGGCAAGGGCATCCGGCATGAAAATCCCGTTTTGTTTTCATCAAAAAAAATATTTCGATCCCCTGTTTTCTGTATTTTACGGATCTTTCGGGCCTCCTTGACCTTTTTCCTGATTTCATTTATGATATTCAGGATATCGGCGAATATGCCGTTCCAGTTTAAGGAGCAGACAACATGGCTAAAATCATCCTTACCGGCGACCGCCCTACCGGACGCCTTCATCTCGGACATTATGTGGGTTCATTAAAAAGAAGAGTCGAACTGCAGAACAGCGGCGAATATGACAAGATCTTCATCATGATCGCAGACGCGCAGGCGCTCACGGACAACGCGGAGCACCCCGAAAAAGTGCGGCAGAATATCATGGAAGTCGCCCTCGACTATCTATCCGTGGGACTTGATCCGGCAAAGTCAAACCTGTTCATCCAGTCCATGATCCCGCAGCTTACCGAGCTTACGTTCTATTATGCGAACCTGGTGACCGTATCCAGACTGCAGCGCAACCCTACCGTTAAGAGCGAGATCCAGATGAGGGGCTTCAATGCTTCGATTCCGGTCGGTTTCTTCACCTATCCGATCTCCCAGGCGGCGGATATCACGGCATTCAATGCCACGACCGTTCCTGTCGGGGAAGACCAGGCGCCGATGCTGGAGCAGTGCAGGGAGATCGTCCATAAATTCAATACGACCTATGGCGAAGTGCTTACCATGCCGGATATCCTTCTGCCCGACAATGAAGCCTGCATGAGACTTCCCGGAACCGACGGAAAGGCCAAGATGAGCAAATCCCTCGGCAACTGCATCTATCTGTCTGATTCCGAAGAGGATGTCAGGAAGAAAGTCATGAGCATGTTCACGGATCCCGACCATCTGAAAGTCAGCGATCCCGGAAAGCTCGAAGGAAACACCGTGTTCACCTATCTGGACGCCTGCTGTCTGGATGAGTATTTTGCGGAATATCTGCCGGAATACGCAAATCTGGATGAGCTGAAAGCCCATTACCAGCGCGGCGGTCTCGGAGACGTAAAGGTCAAGAAGTTCCTGAATAAAGTCATGAACGAGCATCTGGCGCCGATCCGGGAAAGAAGGCATTACTGGGAAAGCAGACTGTCCGATGTGCGCGACATCCTGCAGACAGGCACGGAAACAGCGGAACGCACCGCTGCAGAAACGCTGAACAATGTCAGGAACGCGATGAAGATCAACTACTTCACTGATCCCGACTGGCTGAAGGAAGCCGAGGAAAAGTACAGATAAAAAGGAAGCCCGGGGGATGGTTCTCCTGTTCCCGGCTCTGAAAAAAGGAATCAAAAAAGCCGCCGGCGGCGGCTTTTTGATTCCTTTTATTTCGTTCCGAAGATCCTGTCTCCCGCATCTCCCAGTCCGGGGCAGATGTAGGCGTTCTCGTTCAGTTCGCGGTCCAGATGTCCGACATAGATCTGTACGTCCGGATGCGCTTCGTGCAGTCTCTTCAGGCCTTCCGGCGCAGCGATGATGCAAAGGAATTTGATCTTCTTTCCGCCGTGCTGCTTGATAAAATCCACAGCGGATACAGCGGATCCGCCCGTTGCGAGCATGGGATCCGTTACCACGATCGTTCTCTCTTCGATCGGGCTCGGCAGTTTGCAGTAATATTCATGCGGCTCATGGGTCTCTTCATCCCTGTAAAGACCGATATGACCGACTTTAGCCGAAGGTACAAGCTTCAGGATGCCGTCCACCATGCCGAGACCCGCACGCAGGATCGGTACCACGGCAAGCTTTCTTCCTGCGATAACAGGCGTCATGCATTTCTCGATCGGTGTTTCGATCTCGACTTCCTTTGTCGGAAGATCACTTAAGGCTACAAATCCCATGAGCATTGCGATCTCGCTGACCATAGCACGGAATTCATTCGTACCGGTGTTCTTGTCTCTTAAGAGGGAGATCTTGTGCTGAAGAAGCGGATGATCAAGGATACTTACATTGTCAAGATACATTATTCTTTACCTTCTTTCTTCTCAGGATATGTATTGATGCCGATACCGCGGTGGATATCGCCTATAGGGTTCTTTCCGAATTCATAATCATTGCCGGGTAGGATGGCATTCATCAGGATGCCGAAGATCGCTGCCAGCGCCAGACCGGTCAGCGTGATATTGGCGCCGCCGATGGTGAACGTAAGGCCGTTCGCGAATCCGAGTCCGCAGACCAGGATGACAGCTGCAATGATCAGGTTCCTGGACTTCTTGAAGTCTACCTGGTTCTCAACAACGTTTCTCACGCCGATCGCGGAGATCATGCCGTACAGGACAAAGCTGATGCCGCCGATGATCGCGGAAGGCAGGGTGCCGATGATGCCGGCCATCTTCGGAATAAAACTGAAGAAAATGGCAAAGTAGGCCGCGATGCGGATGACTCTGGGATCGTGTACGTGGGAGAGTTCCAGAACGCCGGTATTCTCGCCGTAGGTCGTATTCGCCGGACCGCCGAAGAAGGCGGACATGGCGGTCGCAAGGCCGTCACCGATGATGGTCCTGTGCAGGCCGGGATCTTCCAGGAAATTCTCGCCGACAGTCGCGGATATCGCGGAAACGTCTCCGATATGCTCCATCATGGTAGCCAGTGCGATCGGCGCCATAACAAGGATGGCAGTCAGATCGAATTTGCAGATCTGAAGCGGCGGCAGGCCGACGAACTTTGCGGAAGCAACGCTTGCGAAATCAAGCAGGGGGCTTCCGTCCGCTGCCGTCATTCCCATGGCGTTGAAAATGATCGCGCAGATATAGGAAATGACCACGCCCATCAGGATCGGGATGATCTTCCACATTCCCTTGCCCCAGATATTGAAAATGACGACCGTGCAGAGGGCGATCAGCGCCAGCGGCCAGCATGTCTCACAGTTCGAGACCGCGGAAGGCGCAAGGCTCAGACCGATGCACATGATGATCGGGCCGGTCACGACAGGCGGCAGGAAACGCATGACTTTATGCACGCCGACCACTTTGATCAGCAGTGCAAGGATCAGATAGGACAGACCGGCAACAACGATGCCGCCGCAGGCATAGGGAAGCTTTTCACCGTAGGTCATATCCGCAAAAATGCCGGTCTTAAGCTCTGCGACTGTAGCGAATCCACCGAGGAATGCGAAAGAGGATCCCAGGAACGCAGGAACCTTAAAACGCGAGCAAAGGTGGAAGAACAGTGTGCCCAAACCGGCAAATAACAGGGTGACCTGGATGGAAAGTCCTTCTCCGTGGAAATATCCGTTTACCAGGATCGGAACAAGGATCGTGGCGCCGAACATGGCGAACATGTGCTGCAGTCCCAGCAGGAGCATCTTTGGCATGCCAAGGCTTCTGGCATCCCTGATGTTGCCGTTCTCATTCATTGTCTTTTCTCCTTCTTTTGGCAATGACACTTTTCGTCATCGTCAATGCATTTGTTAACTTCATCCTGAATAAGATACCACAAAAGGAGGGCATATTCAAGGAATCCGGACGAACTTATGAGATACTCTTATCATCCGTTTTTTCCTGCCGGATCATCGGGAATGTTTCTTCTTTCCCGCCAGCAGTTTCATTTCGTGCGCATTCTGATAGACCGTCTCCGTGATCTCTGATCCGCCAAGCAGCCGGGCCAGCTCATCCACGGTTTCCGTATCATTCAGCGCCCTGATCTGCGTGCTTGTACTGCCGCCGGCGCTGCGTTTCTCGATCAGATAATGGTGATCCGCCATCGCGGCGATCTGTGGCAGATGGGAAATGCAGATGACCTGCCTGAATCTGCCGATCTCCGAGAGCTTTTCCGATACTTTCTGCGCTGTCCGCCCGCTGATCCCGGTATCGATCTCATCGAAAATAAGTGTGGGGATCTCATCTTTATCGGCCAGCACCGCTTTGATCGCCAGCATGATCCGGGACAGCTCACCGCCGGAGGCCACTGACGCAAGCGGTTTTTCCTCCTCGCCTTCATTTAAGGAGATCAGGAATTCGACCGCATCCTGTCCGTCGCGCGCAGGTGCATTTTTCAGTTCCTGTTTGATAAAGAGCTCTACATAAGGGAAATTCAGTTCCCTGATCGCGGAAGCCAGTCTTTCCGACAGCATGGGAATCTGCCGTTTTCTCAGCAGGGTAAGTTCATCCGCGCAGCGGGCAAGTTCCTTCTCCTGCTCCGAAAAAGCTGCTTCCGCTTCCTTTTTCCTGTCTTCTGCAGCAAGCAGTTCCTCTTCTCTCTGTTTTCTGTCAGACAGCGCAGTCATTACATCCGCGTAACTGCTGCCGTACTTGCTGTGGATGCGGTGCAGCTCATCCAGACGTTCCTCTGTCTCGCGGAACTCTTCCGGATCAAAGGTAAGTTCTTCCTTATAGGAATACAGTTCCCGGACCGCTTCCGTAAGCAGGTCTTCCGTCTGTGCAAGGATCTCCATCAGCGGTTCCGCGCCTTCATCCATGGACACAATGCCGGAGATGCATTTGGAGGCATGGGAAAGCAGTTCTTCCGCGGAAGGTTCTCCGGAAGACAGACTGTTCTCCGCTTCCGCCAGGCTTTCACCGATCCTTCTGGCATTGTTCATCCTGCGGAACTTCCGTTCAAGCTCTTCCAGTTCCCCTTCCTTCATCCCGGCTTCTTCGATCTCCGAGATCTCATACGACAGGAAATCCAGTTCACGCCTGCGTTCTTCCGGATCCATTGTAAGGCTCTCGAGATATTTCCTTGCGTTCATATAAGCGGAATATGCCTTTGCCGTGTGTTCCTTCGCCCGCTCGATCTCCGCTCCGCCGAACTGGTCCAGGATTTCCAGCTGTTTTTCTTTTCTGATCAGCGACTGATGCTCATGCTGGCCGTGCATGTCCAGAAGAAGCGCCGTTACAGCCCGCACCTTCTGCGACGTTACAGTCTCATCATTGATCTTATGCACACTCCTGCCGGGGAGGATCTTCCTGGAAATGACGATGCAGTCATACTCCGTACTGACATCCATGGCATGGAGCTGTTCTTTTTTCTCTTCTTCCGACACTTCAAAAACGAGCTCCGTATACGCAAAGGGAGCTCCGTGTCTGATCACGTCGCTGCCGCATCGTCCGCCGAGGGCAGCGCCGACCGCGTCGATCAGAAGAGACTTGCCGGCACCGGTCTCACCGGTCAGGACATTCAGACCGGTTCCCAGATCCAGATCCGCCTCTTCGATCAGCGCAAAATTTTTCACATGCAGATTAAGAAGCATAGACTTCCTTTCTTCCAACGTTGTTTCCGTGTTACTCCCGTACTGCGGCAGACAGCTTCACAGCCGTGTTTGTCTGTGGAAGCTGTGTGTGAAGAGCGACAGGATCGGGCGAAACCGCCGACGGAGGAACCGACACGCTTTTTGTCGGGCCGGAGGAGTGCGAATGTTTCGTCCCGGATCCGAAGCAATCTGAGGACCCTGTTTTCACAGACAAAGACGGATGGGAAGCGTGACCGGAGCAAGAGGCTTCGAAATACAGGAACTCCGGTAAACCGGTTCCTGTATTCCGATCCCCTTGTATCTCTTCTCTGTCATGATACCACGGATTTCTCCGCAGCGCGCTGCTCTCGAAATCCTGCAAACATTCGAATTCCGCTCGTTTCTTCAAAACGGCTCCATTCTCATGTTTGTTCGGGTCTTCGAAATACAGGAACTCCGGTAAACCGGGTCCTGTATTCCGATCCCCTTGTATCATGACATCTTTGTTCTCAGCGTCTCCAGGAAGCTCTGGGTCGAGAGCTTCACGATCTTCGTCACCTGGTCCGCCCGTTTGATCTCCACCCGGCTTCCCGGCACCAGTTCCGCTTCCGAATCGCCGTCGAAATACGCCACATATTTCCTGTCAGGCTCCGCATCCTTTTCATTCCCGAGGATCTCCAGCTCAATGGTATCCGTAGAGGACAGGATCAGGCTGCGGTTGTTAAGCGAATGCGGTGCGATCGGTGTGACCAGGAACAGCTTTGCCGTCGGCTCCACGATCGGGCCGCCGCAGGAAAGATTGTACGCCGTCGAGCCGGTCGGGGTGGAAATAATGATACCATCCGCGGTATACATATAAAGGAATTCGCCATTTACATAGAGCTTGAAGCTGAATACTCTCAGGGATCTGCTCCGGTTTGCCGTCAGATCGTTCAGCGCCACATCTTCATGGGTGATCGTTCCGTCCGGTGAAAAAACACGCCCCCGCAGCATCATCCGTTCTTCAATAATATACTCGCCCGCAAGCAGGCGCTCCAGGATCTCCGGCACATTATTCCTGTCTCCCTCGGTGAGATACCCGAGTGTTCCGAGATTGATGCCGATAAAGGGTATGTTTTTGTCTACCAGATTCCTGGAAGCGCGCAGAAGCGTTCCGTCGCCCCCGAGCACGATCACACAGTCCGCGTCATCCGGAATATCGTCATAGATCCCGACCGTCTCCTGCACGATACAGGATGCGTGCCGCTTCATAAGATAGTCGCTTATTCTGCCGGCCGTTCTCCTGCACGGATCCTTTGTTTCATTATTAATAACATAAAACTTCTTCATTTCTGTCCCCCGTGATCCAGCGCCTCATGGGCTGCCGCAACGACAGCGGAAGCATCTGTCTCCCTTTCTTCTCCCGGCTGATTGGAAATATAAAGCAAGTATTCAATGTTCCCTTCCGGTCCTTTGACCGGGGAGAATGTCAGCCCTCGGACAAAGAACCCGAGATCCTTTGCATGTCCGATCACTTTCATGATGACTTCTTCATGTACAGCCGGATCCCTGACAACGCCCTTCTTGCCGACTTTTTCCCTGCCGGCTTCGAACTGCGGCTTGATCAGACATACCAGCGAGGCCTGATCCGCCAGCAGCGCCTTCACCGGCGTCAGGACCAGCGTAAGGGAAATAAAGGAGACATCGATCGAAGTAAACTCGATTTCTTCCGGAATGATCGTTTTATCCGCATAACGGATATTGGTCTTTTCCAGACACACGACCCGCTCATCCTGCCGGAGCTTCCACGCGAACTGGCCGTATCCGACATCTACGGAATACACTTTCCGCGCGCCGTTCTGCAGCATGCAGTCCGTAAAGCCGCCGGTGGAGGCGCCCACGTCCATGCATGTCATTCCTGTCAGGTCGAGCCCGAATTCCTTCATCGCTTTTTCAAGCTTCAGGCCGCCGCGGCTCACATATTTCAGGCCGCCTTCCTTCGCTGTGATCAGCACGTCCTCTTTGAACATGCTCCCCGGCTTGTCTTCCCGCTGTCCGTTGACCAGGATCAGCCCTTCCATGATCATGGTCCTGGCCTTCTCCCTGGTATCGGCAAGCCCGGCAGCCAGGACCAGTTTATCAAGCCTTTCTTTCATTGCCCGCGCCTTTCATCACGGAGAGCACGCTTTTGCAGACGCCCTCCGCATCCAGTCCCAGCATGGTCCTGAGTTCGTTCACGCTGCCGTGCTGGACGAAACCGTCCGGCACAGACAGGATCTTCACTTTCAGTCCGATCCCCTCTTCGGCGATCTTCCTTGCCACATGTTCACCGAATCCGCCGCTCTTCACATTTTCCTCAAGCGTAAAGACGATCCTGTGATTGTGGGCAGCTTCCCGCAGGACATCCGCATCGACCGGCGAGACGAACCTGGCGTTGATCACGGACGCCCGGATCCCCTCTTTTTTCAGGAGCTCTGCGGCTTCACCCGCGACCGGCACCATGGTGCCGACAGCCAGCAGCGCGACATTTTCTCCTCTGATCAGCCATTCCGCCCGTCCGTATTCGATCGGCGCCCGGTCATTCTGAAACGCCTCCGACGCCTGTCCTCTGGCATACCGGATCGCAAGCGGGCCGCCGAAAGTACGGCTGTATTTCAGCATGTCCGTCAGTTCCCATCTGTTCTTCGGCGCCATGACAGTCATGTTCGGGATCATGGACAGGAAGGACAGATCGAAGATGCCCTGGTGCGTATCGCCGTCATTGCCGACAAGCCCGGCTCTGTCGATACAGAATTTCACGTCCAGCGAAGCAAGACATACGTCGTGAATGATCTGGTCGAAGCCCCTCTGCAGGAATGAGGAATAGACGCAGAAATACGGTTTCAGCCCGCCCGCTGCCAGACCGGCAGCGAAGGTGACCGCATGCTGTTCCGCTATGCCGACATCAAAAACGCGATCAGGATATTTGCTTTTCACTTTGCTGAGGCCGGTCCCTTCCGGCATGGCAGCTGTGATCGCAACGACATCCGGATCCTTATCCATCATCTGCAGGAAAGTATGTGAGAAGACGTCCGTCCAGTCAGGTTTTTCCTTCTTCTTCAGGCTGTTCCCGGTCGCAAGATCGAACGCGCCGACGCCGTGGAAACGCTCCGGGTTTTTCTCTGCAGGCTCATAACCTTTGCCCTTTTTTGTGATGACATGCACAAGAACGGCGCGGTTAAGCCGCGATGCTTCCTCAAAAGTCCTGCACATCGCTTCGATATCATAGCCGTCCACCGGTCCCAGATAGGTAATATCCATGTCTTCAAAGATCATTCCCGGAATAACCAGCTGCTTGATACTGTTCTTGGTCCGGCTGATCCTGGAAACAAGTCCGTTTCCGATCTTCGGGATCTGGGAGAACGAATCCTTCACGTTCTCTTTCAGGGCATTGTACCGCGGCGCAGTCCGCAGCTTCCCGAGCGCCGTGGAGATGCCGCCCACATTCTCCGCGATGGACATGTTGTTGTCGTTGAGGACAATGATAAAATTGCTCTTCAGCCGCGAGGCATTGTTAAGCGCTTCTATGGCCATGCCGCCGGTCAGCGCGCCGTCCCCGATCACGGAGATGACTTTATAGTCTTCTCCCTTCGCATCCCTGGCGTATGCAAATCCGAGCCCGGCAGAAATGGATGTCGAACTGTGTCCCGTATCAAAAGGATCGCAGTCGCTTTCACTCGTTCTCGGAAAACCGCTTATGCCGCCGAAAGTCCGGAGGGTCCCGAATTCACCGGAACGGCCGGTCAGCAGCTTATGGGTATAAGACTGGTGTCCCACATCCCAGATCAGCTTGTCTTTCGGGATATCGAATGTCAGATGGAGCGCCATCGTCAGTTCCACGACGCCGAGGCTCGAAGCCAGATGGCCGCCGTTCCTGCTGACCACATCAAGGATCTT
Organism: uncultured Lachnospiraceae bacterium; assembly: GCA_946631165.1. Taxonomy (GTDB): domain Bacteria; phylum Bacillota; class Clostridia; order Lachnospirales; family Lachnospiraceae; genus UBA3305. The sequence goes on from CAMOZZ010000011.1 coordinate 13,016, forward strand.
CTCCCTGATTTCCTGTGCCAGAAGACCATACTCTTTCGGTTCGATATCTTTGATATCTCCTGCTTTGTTTATGCGTTCAAGTACCATAGATCAATCCTCTTATAAACTTAAGCCGGAACTCAGAAAACCCCTGTAAAACAATCAGTATGTGCGGGTCTCCAGTTTATTCACGAGCGCCAGCAGCGTTTCCGCGTCTCCCGGCATCTCCGCGATCAGTTCCCGTACCCGTTCTGTCAGCGCATGGACTTCCTCCTTCGCGCCGGAGAGCCCGTGAAGCGTCACATAAGTCACCTTGTTGTTCCTCTCATCGCTGCCGATCGGTTTGCCGAGTTCCTCTTCCGTACTCGTAATATCAAGAATATCATCCTGGATCTGAAAAGCCCTGCCGAGGATATAGCCTGTCTCTTCCAGCTTATCGATATTCTCTGCTCCTGCAAGCACGCCGCCGATCATGAGCGCTGCTGCCAGAAGGGCGCCGGTCTTATCCCTGTAGATATACTCCAGAAGATCTTCCGTCAGCGTCTTTCCGGTATTGATCACATCCACGGTCTGTCCGCCGCACATGCCGTAAATGCCCGCTTTCTGCGCCAGAATGCCGATCGCTTTCGCCGCCCGCTCCGGATAAGCAGTCATTGCAAATCCTTTTGCCGCCGTCTCAAAGGCAAATGTCAGCAGCGCATCACCGCAGAGAATGCCCACATCTTCGCCGTAGACAGACCATGTGGTCGGCTTCCCGCGTCTTAACGTATCATTGTCCATCGCCGGCAGGTCGTCATGCACCAGGGAATACGTGTGGATCATCTCCAGCGCCGCCATAAAAGGCCCGATCACTTCTTCCTCTCCCCCGAACATTTTATAAACGTCGTACATCAGGGAAGGACGGATGCGTTTGCCGCCCGCCATGAGCGAATAGATCATGGACTCGGCAAGCACGCCGGCAGGACCGCCCTCTTCCGGCAGATATTTTTTAATGGTCTCCTCGATATTCATAGATTCCTCCAGACCGGGGCGGATCACTCCGCGCCTTCTTCCAGTATTACAAGCTGTTTCTCGATATGGTCTATCTCGTCATTGCACTGTTTTATAAGCTTCAGGCCTTTCTCATACATGGAAAATGTTTCGGAAAGAGAATGCTCGTTTTCCTCCATGTCGGCAAGGAGCGCATCAAGCTGCTCATAGGCCTGTTCCATGCTGAATTGTTCTTTTTTTTCTTCCATGATGATCAGTGCTTATCCTTTCCTCATGATATCTGATAGTCTTTCAGTCATTTCCGGTAAGACCGGTCAGATCCTCACCATTCTGCCGGCGCGTCACTTCTGCACATCCCGCATCGACACTTCACCGACCCTGGCATGAATACTGCCGTCCTTCACCGTAACCGTGATCCCGTCGGATTCCTTCACCTGCTTCACCGACACAAGATTCTTCCCTCCGGCATCCGTCACGAACGCATACCCGCCGGACAGCCGGGCAAGCGGCGACAGCGCCTCCAGCCGGTGCGCCAGCAGCGCGGTGCGGTTCTTCTCCTCCGTCAGCTTCCTGTGCATGAGATCCGAAAGATCCCTGTGCCTGTCGCCGGTCCCTTTCTTATACTGCTCCAGCTTCATCCGCGGATGCTGCCGCTGCAGCGCCGCTCTGTATGCCGACAGCTTCAGCCGCTCCCTGTCCGCAGCCGCTTTTGCATTCTTTCTCAGCCTCGTCTCATACCCCGCTAACTCAGCAAACAGCGTCCTGATATCACAGACCGCCAGCTCTGCTGCCGCGGAAGGCGTAGGCGCTCTCAGATCCGCTGCAAAATCGGCAATTGTAAAATCCGTTTCATGGCCTACGGCAGAGATCACGGGCGTACCGCAGTTAAAGACCGCCCAGGCGACCGTTTCCGTATTGAAAGCCCACAGATCCTCGATGGATCCGCCGCCTCTTCCGGCAATGATAACATCCACGCCCATCTTATCCAGCGTCTCTATGCCGGCTGCGATACTCGGTGCCGCCGCTTCCCCCTGCACAATAGCAGGATACAGGATCAGCTGCGCGAACGGATTGCGTCTCGAAGAAATATTGACGATATCTCTGATCGCGGCGCCGGTCGATGCCGTGACGATGCCGATCCTTTTTGCATATCTCGGGATCGGCCTCTTATACTGTTCATCGAACATGCCCGCTTCCGAAAGCTTTTTCTTCAGTTCCTCAAACTGCGCATACAGATCGCCGATCCCGTCCTGAATGATCCGTTTCGCATAAAGCTGATAACTTCCGGATCGTTCATACACGGAAATGCTTCCGGTCACCAGAACGCTCATCCCCTCCTTCATGACAAAGGAAAGGCCTCTTCTGTCACCGGCAAACATAACGGCTGACAGTGTGCCCGTCCTGTCCTTGAGCGTAAAATAGATATGCCCCGAAGGATGGTATTTACAATTTGAGACTTCTCCCTTAACGGCAAGCTGCCGCAGCAAGAAGTCTCTTGTCATAAGATTTTTGATATACGAATTTACCTGCCCGACGGTGAGGGCAGAACCGGGCATGCTGTCCACTATTCCTCCCACTTTCTGGCAAGTTTTCCGAGGATCGCGTTAACAAACGCGAAAGATTCTTCTCCGCCGTATGTCTTTGTCAGTTCAACGGCTTCATTGATCGCCACGCGCACCGGGACCTGGTCGTCATACTTCATTTCATAGGCTGCCAGACGGAGAATGGAAAGCTCTACCTTTCCCATCCGCTTCACCTTCCAGCCTTCCGCGACAGAATCGATCGCTTCATCGAGTTCCGGAATATGCGGGATCACCGCCTTCACTCTCTCACTGATCTCATTCCTGTCCTCTTCTTCAAGTTCCTGAAGATTCTCTTTGTAGATCTCGCACTGCGCATCGATCTCATCGTCTTTATAAAACATTATCAGGAACAGCTCTTTGAATACCTGTTCCCTCATCTCGCTTCTCGTCATGGATGTGTTCCTTATTCCTCTTTCATGCTGACGCCGCAGATCTTTATATTAACTCTGGAGGTACTGTAGCCGGTCATCATTTCAATTGCGTCCGCCACATGCTCCTGCACTTTCGCCGTCACCTTCGGAATGCTGTATCCGAAGCAGATGTTGATCCCGAGATAGACTTTGACCGTCTCGTCCTTCACATCGACCTTTACGCATTTTTTCAGTGCGCCGCGGCCGAGCTTCGCGATCTTGTCCCTCTTGTAATTATCCCCGAGCGAGTCAACACCCTCCACGTCCGCGGCAGCAAGCGCGGCGATGACTGCGATGACATCGTCTTCTACCATTACCTGTCCGGATTCCTCTACTTCATGAATCACATGCTGATTTCTTACTTCTTTTTCGTTTTCCATAACTGTATCCTCCGAAAGCGTGTCCGCCCGAAATGCATTTTCAGTATCTATGATTATAACATGCCCTGCAGCTTTTTACCATATATAAAAACTCAGCCGGCAATTCCTTCTGCTTTCTGCGCAGCCGCTTCCTTTTCATCAATGATCCTGAGCATCCGTTTAATAATGACCAATGCAGGTATCACGGTGAGAAGGTCCGCAGCAGCCTGCGTTCCGGCCACGCCCTTTCCGCCGAAAAGCCACGCAAGCGGATATACGAGGGGAAAGAAACAGCTTCCCTGTCTTGCCGTGGCGAGGATGACCGCATAGCCCGCATAGCCGAGACTGGCGCAGAGCATGTTGACCATAGCGACCCAGGCATGGACCGGAAGCGCGATGCACTGCAGCCGGATGCACAGTGCACCGATCTGCTGCATGTGCGGATCCACTGCAGAGAACAGGTGAATGATCGGTACGGCAAGCAGCGCGATCAGGAGACCCATAACGGCAGATCCTATGATGGAAAACCGGCAGGCGAACCTGTAGCATTCCCGGACACGGTCATATCTTTCCGCACCCCAGTTGAAGCCGGCGACTGGCTGGTACCCCGAACCGAAACCGAGGATAATGCCGAACGGGAACATCATGATCCTGTTGGAAACGCCGATTCCCGCGAGCACCGAATCCGATATTCCCCCTGCGATATGATTCAGTACGATGGCGGAAATGACCGCCAGCCCGTTCCTGAGCAGGGAGGAGGATCCTACGCTTATGACTTCGTAAAGCATCTTTCCTTCCAGGCGGAATTTCCGGATGCTGATCGAAAGCATACTGCTGCCTCTCAGATAAGGCACGATCAGGATCAGAAAACTCACCAGTTTGGAGATGGCCGTCGCCATGGATGCGCCGGTCACGCCGAGTCCCAGTTTAAAGATAAAGATCGGATCCAGGAAACAGTTCAGCACGCCGCCGAACCCCATGCCGATCATGGAATAAAGCGCGCTCCCTTCCGCCCGCAGACATTGATTCATTACAAAGCTGGAAGCCATGATCGGAGCGACCAGAAGAACATAAGTCGCATACTGCACAGCATAAGTCTCGCAGGTGTCTGTCGCGCCGAGCACCCGCACCATCGGTCTCATGAACACTGTTCCGAAAAGGAAGATGAGCATGCCGAATGTGAAGGCGATAAACCACACCGTAGAGAGCACTTCTATCGCCTGTTCCTTTTTCCTTGCGCCCAGCAGCCTTGAAATATAGCTTGCCGCGCCGATCGCGAAAACGGATCCCCCCATCATGATGATCTGATCCAGTGAAGCGTTCACGCTGACTGCTGCTGTCGCATTCGTTCCCAGGGAACTGACGAAATAGGTATCCGCCAGATTGTAGATGGAGGTGATCAGAAATGCTATGATCGTCGGGACTGCCATCTCAAGCGTTACCTTCGGGATCGGATCCGTCAGCATTTTCAATTCCCGTCTGGATTGTTTTTCATCTTTCACAGCATCTGTTCCTCTGTCCGAAAAGAAAATAACTCCGCCTGCAGCTCCTGCAGACGAAGTTATTGTATATGCGGGATAAATTGAAAGTCAAGCGTTTTACTTTTTCCGGAAGGACGAATAGGTGACGCCTTTCTTCATGCCTCCGCGGCAGTCCGCCAGTTCACTGACGGTAACGAGCTGATAACCTTTCCCTGCAAGCCACGGGATGATCGTCTTCGCCGCCATTGCGGTAGGCCTGTGGATATCATGCATCAGGATAATGCTGCCGTCTCCGTGATGGTTCTTTACATGGGAGACCGTGGCAGAGGTGCTTCTGGTCTTCCAGTCAAGCGTATCAACATTCCAGGTAATGAGCGGCATGCCGACGGTGCTTTTCACGCGGCTGCTGTTGGCACCGTAAGGCGGCCTCATCACCACCGGATTCGTGCCGGTCACCTTTTTTATGGCTGCGTTCGTCCTGCTGATCTGGCTCCGGATGCCTGCTGTGCCGAGTTTGTTCAGATTCGCATGGTCCCAGGAATGGTTCCCGATCTCACAGCCGGCGTCAAACGCTTCCTTCATCTGTTTCTTATAAGAATTAACCCGGTTGCCGACCACAAAAAAGGTTGCGCGGCCGCCGACTTTCTTAAGCTCGTTTACGATGACCGGCGTATAAGCCGAAGGGCCGTCATCATAAGTAATGGCGATCATCTTCCTTTTCAGGCTGATCCGGTGAAGATAGACGCCGTTCTCATCGAAATAATAAATACTTTTTGATGTGCGGTATTTTCCGGTGACCATCCTTCCCTTTTTGTTGAAGTAGTACCGGTTCCCGTCCTCCTCGATCCATTTTGCCCTTACGGGCTTTCCGTCAATATAATAAAAGGTCCTCCCGTTCCTTACCCGGAAGCCGTCTTCTTCCTCTTCCGCCTTCGTCTCCTCCTGCAGGTCTTCTCCGTCCTTTCCTTTTTCGGCAGCATATGCATGTCCCGGAATGACAACGGCCGCCAGCAGAACAATCATAAGAAACGCAGCAATCCCCTTTTTCATAACGTGTCCTCCCCGCAAACGGTCTTTACAGACCGAGTGTACATCACGCACTGTGACAAGTCAACGGGAATGGGACCCGGATCATACCGGCTTCCCATTCCTGCCGTGTCACATCATCACTTCTACTTTAACATGTTCTCCTTCCGGAAAGACCGGCGCATGATTGCCGCTGATCCGCTGACCGTTGACCGTCATGGATTTAACCCCGTGCTCTGCGCCGTCAGGATTCTTCACCGTTATATCGTATACGGCGCCTCTGTACCTGCGTACCGCTGCAAATCCGCTGCAGTCTGCCGGTATGCACGGATCGATCACCAGTCCGTCATAATCCGGCTTTATTCCGAGGATTGCCTGTGAAGCGCCCACGAAACTCCATGCCGCCGTACCGGTGAGCCAGCTGTTCTTTGCTTCTCCGAAGGAAGGGGCGTCCTTCCCGGCGATCATCTGGCTGTATACATAAGGTTCCGTACGGTGGATCTCGCTGATCTCTTCCGTATAAGCCGGACATGTCTTCCTGTATACCTCAAACGCCCTGTTCCCGTGTCCGAGTTCCGCTTCCGCACAGACGATCCAGGGATTGATATGGCAGAATATGCCGGCATTTTCCTTGTATCCCGGCGGATAACTGGAGATCTCACCGAGTTCAAGATGATAGGCCGAATACGGCGGCTGCTGGAGCACGATCCCGTATTCCGTATCGAGATGTTCTTTTACGCTCTTCAGCGCAAGCGCCGCCTGTCCGCTTTCTTTTCCTATGCCTGCCATCACGCACATGCCCTGCGGTTCTATAAATATTTTCCCTTCTTCACAGGTTCTGCTGCCGAGCACATTTCCGTATGCATCATAGGCCCTGCGGAACCATGCACCGTCCCAGCCGGCCTCCAGCACAGTCTGTTCCATGGCAAGGACTGCACTCTCGGCTTCCGCCGCTTCTTCCGTCAGTCCCCTGCGGCGGCAGATCTCTGCCCATGCGCGGCCGTACCTGACGAACATTCCTGCAATAAATACGCTCTCCGCAACAGGGCCTTCGCTGGGACCGGTCGTCTGGAAACTCTCCCCGGATTCTTCCGAGAAGCAGTTCAGGTTCAGACAGTCGTTCCAGTCCGCGCGGCCGATGAGCGGCAGCCCGTGCGGGCCGGTATGCGTTTTTGTAAAGGTAAAGCTTCTGCGCAGATGTTCCATGAGCGGCGCCGCCAGGGAAGGGTCATTGTCAAAATCCACCTTTTCATCCAGGATCTGCCAGTCTCCGGTCTCTTTCAGGTAAGCTTCAACCGCAGCAATGAGCCAGAGCGGATCGTCATTAAACCCGCTGCCCACAGCCAGATTTCCCTTTTTGGTCAGCGGCTGATACTGATGATACGCGCTGCCGTCCGGGAACTGTGTCGCTGCGATATCAAGGATCCTTTCCCTTGCTCTTTCCGGGATCATATGGATAAATCCCAGAAGATCCTGGCACGAATCCCGGAAGCCCATGCCTCTTCCCATACCGCTCTCATAATAGCTTGCCGAACGGCTCATATTGAACGTGACCATGCACTGGTACTGGTTCCAGATATTGACCATGCGATCCAGTTTTTCATTGCCCGAAGAAACGCTGTAATTGCCGAGAAGCCGCGTCCAGTTTTCCTTTACGGCTTCCAGCGCCGCATCAAAATGCGCATCATCAGGATAACGGGCGACCATCGCATGCGCCTTTTCCTTATTGATCACGCCTTTGCTTTCCCATTTTCTGTCTTTCGGATTCTCTATATAACCAAGGCCGAAAAGCAGGCTTCGGGATTCGCCGGGCTGCAGTGTGATATCGAACTGCATGGCTGCCGCCGGCTGCCAGCCGTGTGCAATGCTCCCGGTGCAGCCGGATCCGAACACGGCTTCCGGACGGGCCGGGCTGCCGTAGGTTCCCAGGAACGCCTCCCTTGCTGTATCAAAAGCATCCGGGACGGCGTTCGACCAGAATACCGCATAATGATTCCGTCTTTCCCGGTACTCTGTCTTATGATAGATCGCTGCCGGTTCGATTTCCACTTCCCCGGTCGAGTAATTCCTCTGAAAATTGGTACTGTCGTCCATGGCGTCCCACAGACAGAACTCAATATACGGAAATATACGGATCTGTTTTTCCTGTGCTGTCTTATTGCATACGTTCAATCTGATAAGCAGACAGGAATCTCCCGAAGGGACGAACAGCTCCTGCACCGCTTTTATTCCGTTTTTCATACCGCTGATGACGGAATAGCCAAGGCCGTGCCTGCAGGAATATTCGTCAAGCTCCGCCTGCACAGGCTGCCAGCCGGGATTCCATACAGCGTCTCCGTCCTTTATATAAATATGAAAGCCTTCCTGATCAAGCGGCGCATTATTATAACGGTATCTTGTGATGCGGCGCAGCCTCGCATCCCGGTAGAAGCTGTAGCCCCCGGCTGTATTGCTTAACAGCGTAAAAAAATCCTCGCTCCCCAGATAATTGATCCACGGCAGCGGCGTGCGCGGCGTGGTGATCACATATTCTCTGTTTGCGTCATCAAAATACCCGTACTTCATGGCAGGCTCCTTCTTATGGTTAAACGTTTAAGTTCGGTTTCGTTACAAGGTTATACCATCTTTTTCGAAAAAGCAAGCCGATTTTCGGACAAAATGCTGACAATTGTCTCCCGTCAGGGCCAGTTTCGGCATCGTTTATATCCAAAATCCGAATATCGATATAGTTTTCGTTAATAAAAAATGCCGAAAATCGGCTTTTCTGTAAAAGTTTTATGTTTATTATAATTTATGCTTGCAAAAACGTTTAAGTTGTTTTATGATGGAGTTGCGAAAACGTTTAAGTAAGCAATTAAGGAGATGATCGCTTGGTCTCAATGAAGGATATCGCTCAGCGCTGCAGCGTCTCAATTGCTACAGTCAGCAAAGCGCTCAACGGACATCAGGACATAGGAGAATCGACCAGGCAGCTTGTCATTGAAACTGCAAAAGAAATGGGATATACAGCCAATTCGGCTGCCAGAGCACTGAAGACGAACCGCACGTACAATCTCGGACTTGTTTTCGTAGATCTTCAGAACAGCGGTTTCATGCATGAATACTTCGCTTCCACGCTGACCCATTTCCGGATCGAAGCCGAAAGGCAGGGATACGATATTTCGTTTTTAAACAACCGTGTGGGACCTCAGAATCAGACATATCTGCAGCATGCACGCTACAGAGGCGTGGACGGCGTCGCCATCATCTGTGCGGATTTCAAAGATCCCATGATCCAGGAACTGGCCTATTCGAATCTTCCGATCGTCACGCTGGATCACGCGTTCCACAACAGAATGGCAGTCCTTTCCGATAATTTGGAAGGCATGGCTGTACTGCTGCATTATGTATACGGAAAAGGCCACCGCCGGATCGCTTATATCCGCGGAAATGACACAGCGGTAACAGAGAACCGCATGACCGGCTTCTTCAGGGCCTGTGAGGAGCTGGGACTCCATATTCCGGATGAATATCTTGAACAGTGTGAATACCATGAGCCGCGCAGCTGCTATATCGCAACAAAGAGGCTGCTGGCTCTTCCGGAAAGACCTACCTGCATCCTGTTTTCTGACGATTATTCCTACATCGGCGGCGTGAATGCGATCACCGAAGCCGGTCTCAGGATCCCGGACGACATCTCAGTCGTCGGATATGACGGGATCCACATGGCGAAGATGGTAAGCCCGAAGCTTACCACCTGGGAACAGAATGCAGCGGAACTCGGAAGGACGGCAGCCGCCAGGCTGATCGACCGGATCGAGAATCCGAGGACTTCCCTCCCGGAACATCTCATCATACACGGCCGGCTGCTGGAAGGGGAATCCGTAAAGCAGCTCTGAACCGCAGAAGATCTATCTTATTTATAAAGGAGTATCAGAAAAATGACGCGCGAGGAGGCAGTAAAGAAAGCTGAAGAACTTGTAAGTCTGATGACAACCGAAGAAAAAGCCGGTCAGCTTCTCTTCAATGCTCCCGCGATCGAGCGTCTCGGAGTACCCGAATACAACTGGTGGAATGAAGCGCTCCACGGCGTTGCCAGAGCCGGAACAGCGACAGTGTTCCCGCAGGCAATCGGAATGGCAGCCATGTTCGATGACGAACAGCTGGAGAAGACAGCTGATGCGATCGCGACGGAAGCGAGAGCAAAATACAACGCCTTCTCTTCTCTCGGAGACCGCGATATCTATCACGGACTGACAATGTGGTCGCCCAACATCAACATTTTCCGGGATCCCCGCTGGGGCAGAGGTCATGAAACATACGGCGAAGATCCGTATCTGACCGCAACGCTCGGAAAAGCTTTTGTAAGAGGCCTGCAGGGAAACGGAGAATATCTTAAGACCGCCGCCTGTGCAAAGCATTTCGCCGTACACAGCGGCCCGGAGGAACTCCGGCACAGCTTCAACGCCATCGTTTCCGAGAAGGATCTGACGGAAACCTATCTTCCCGCTTTCAAGGCTTTAGTGGAAGAAGCGGGTGTGGAATCCGTGATGGGCGCCTATAACCGCACCAATTATGAACCCTGCTGCGCGAATTCCTATCTTATGAACAAGCTGCGCGGCGAATGGAATTTCAAGGGGCATTTCGTTTCCGACTGCTGGGCGCTCAATGATTTCCATGAGCACCACCGGGTAACAGGATGCCCGGTCGAGACCGTTGCGCTGGCACTCAAGACCGGATGCGACCTGAACTGCGGATGTACTTATGAATTCATCCTGCAGGCACTGGAAGAAGGAAAGATCACCGAGGAAGACATTACAAAATCCGCCGTCAGGCTGATGACAGCAAGATACCTGCTCGGCATCCTCGGCGATGAAAAGACTGATTATGACAGCATTCCCTACACTGTTGTGGAATGTGACGAGCACAGGGAACTTGCTCACCAGGATGCGCTGAAGTCATGTGTTCTTCTTAAAAACAGCGGCATCCTCCCCCTGCAGAAAGAGACCTGCGGAACGATCGCCGTGATCGGACCCAATGCAGACAACCGTACTTCTCTTATAGGAAACTACCACGGGACATCATCCAGATATGTGACAGTCCTGGAAGGCATTCAGGATATGACAGCCGGCACGAACAGAATCCTGTATTCACAGGGCTGTGCACTGTCAGAAGACAGAGTCGAGCCGCTGGCCAGACAGGATGACCGGATCGCAGAGGCCGTTACTGCTGCAAAATATGCCGACACGGTGATCCTGGTCCTGGGACTGGACGAAACACTTGAAGGAGAGGAAGGTGATACAGGAAACAGCTATTACTCGGGCGACAAGAAGGATCTTCTTCTTCCGGAGCCGCAGCGGATCCTGGCAAAGAAGGTGCTGGAAGTCGGGAAGCCCACGATCGTGATCCTGATGGCAGGAAGTTCGATCGATCTGTCTTATGAAGAGGAACACGCTGAAGCCGTTCTGCTTACCTGGTATCCCGGCGCGGGAGGCGGCACAGCAGTTGCGGAGCTTCTTTTCGGGGAAGCATCTCCTTCCGGAAAGCTCCCGGTAACCTTCTATCACAATGAAGCACTTGAAGAGATGCCGGCTTTTACAGACTACGCCATGAAAGGCCGGACCTACCGCTACTATGGCGGCACCCCGCTGTATCCTTTCGGATACGGACTCACCTACGGCAAATGCACTGTCAGGGAGATCCGGGCAGATCATGAGACCGTGCAGGTCCTCGCAAAAAATGAGGGCACGGCTGATACGGAAGACGTGATCGAAATCTATCTGAAAGATAACAGCTCCCCCTTCGCCCCTCCGAATCCCGTGTTATGCGGATTCAAACGGATCAGGCTGGCAGCCGGGGAAGAAGCCCGGTATTCGATAAAGATCGAAAAAGAAGCCTTTACCGTAGTCAATGACGAAGGAAAACGCATTCCCGGAAGCGGGAACTATACTGTATACGCCGGTTTCGGCGGCCCGGATCCCCGGACTGCGGAGCTGACCGGTACAGAAGCCCTCACAGCTGCAATCAGGCTGTAGGAACTCATTCCAATACGATAAGAATCCCGGACGCGCGGCTAAAAACGCCTGGACAGCAGAACCGCTGCAGAACGGGATCCTGATAAAAACAAACTCAAAAAACTTATTTTTAAGGAGGACATCATGAAAAAGATGAAAAAGCTCGTTGCTCTTATCACCGCGTTCTGCATGATCGGCGCTCTTGCCGCCTGCGGATCGTCATCTGCTCCCGCTGAGACCGAAGCGCCGGCCGAGACCGAAGCTGCCGCTCCCGCTGAGACTGAAGCTGCTGCTCCCGCTGAGACCGAAGCGCCCGCTGAGACTGAAGCTGCTGCCGGCGAAGAGAAGACCATCACCCTGTGGTGCATCGCTACAGAAAGTGACGCGAACCATGACGCTTATGTAAAAGCTGTTGAAGAGTATGAAGCTGCTCATCCCGGCGTAAAGATCGAATGGGAAGCATTTGAGAACGAGTCCTACAAGACCAAGATCAAAGCTGCCATGAACGATCCGTCCACGCTTCCTGACATCTTCTTCTCATGGTCAGGCGCATTCCTTGGCGACTTTGCCGCTGCCGGAACCGCTTACTGCGTAGACGATATCTATCCGAACTATGCTGACAGCCTTCCCGAGGTCATGCTTCAGAACTCCACCTATGACGGAAAGCACTATGCAGCACCTCTTACCATGAACATCGTAACCCTGTTCGCAAACATGGATCTGCTTGCTGAGGCCGGCTGGGATCATGTTCCGGAGACCTATGAAGATCTGACCGCCTGCTGCGACGCTCTGCTTGAGAAAGGCATCGTACCTTTCGGATGCGCAGGAAAAGAGACATGGTGCGTAACTGAGTATCTTGAGCCCATCATCGAGAAGACCATCGGCTATGAAGAGATGAACGAAATCTTCGCAGGCCGCTCCACATGGAACAATCCTGAGATCGCAACAGCTGTTGACACCTTCCAGGATATGATCAACAAGGGCTACTTCGATCCCAACGGAATGGCTCTCGGAAACGACGAAGTAAAGGCCAACTTCATTGCCGGCAAGACCGCTTTCTATCAGAACGGTTCCTGGAACTGCGGCGAAGTGAACGATGCGGAAGGAAACTTCCAGGTCGCTCTGTTCCCCGTCATGAACAGCGAAAAGGCTACCTACGGCCAGGTCATCGGCGGACCGAATGACTGCCTCGCAGTATCCGCTTCCGGTGATGATCCCGCTTTCGCAGCTGACGTAGCATTCGAGCTTGCAAAGAGCATCTGCCACTATGGTTACCTTGCAGGTTCCGGACTGCCCGCATGGACACCGGACTATGACACCAGCGAAGTAAAGCCCCTTGTAGCTGCTGTTGCTGACATCGTAGCAAATTCCGAAGGTATGGTTCTGTTCGGTGACAACGCCATGAGCGCTGACCCTGCGAACACCTATCTTGATTATGTATCACAGGTTTACGGCGGAGAGCTGAACGGTGAAGACTTCATCGCAGGCCTTTCTGCAGACCTTCAGTAAGCACCTGCTCGCTGAGGACACGCCCGCTGACTGTTAAATGACAGGGCGGCCCTCCTGAACCGTCCAGGGATTCGGGAGGGCCGTCCTTTTTCAGAAGATAAGGACTGTGGAAAATGACAAAATTATACAGCAATAAGCTGCACATTTTTATATTTCTGCTGCCTGCGCTGGTCCTGTTCTGCGGAGTCCTGATCGCGCCGATCGGAGCTTCCGCCTATTACAGTTTCTTCGACTGGAGCGGCATAGGCGCGAAGACTTTTATCGGTTTTTCCAACTATAAGGAACTGTTTACGAGCAATTCCATCAACTTTATGAGAGCGCTCCGGAACTCTCTGCTTCTCGCAGCCCTCTCCGTTTTCCTGCAGCTGCCGCTGGCCCTGGCGCTGGCCCTGGCGCTCGGAAAGAGGATCAAGGGAGAACGGGCTTTCCTGTCTGTGTATTTCATGCCGGTCCTGATCTCCACCGTTGTTATCGGACAGCTCTGGCTGAAGATCTACAACCCGGATTACGGCGTACTGAATGTATTCTTAAGAAACATCGGTCTGGAAAACCTGGCGCACATCTGGCTCGGCGATAAAGCAACTGCCCTCTGGGCTGTATTCGTTCCCACGCTGTGGCAGTATGTCGGTTATCATATGCTGCTTCTCTATGCGGGCGTAAAAAGCGTTCCTCCGGAAATCAGGGAAGCCGCCATGCTCGACGGTGCGACTGACGGACAGGTGAACCGTTATATCGTTATTCCGTATATCAAACCGATCATCCGGATCAGCGTTATCTTCGCTGTCACAGGATCCCTGAAATCCTTCGACCTGATCTACGTTCTGACAAACGGCGGTCCCATGCACTCCACCGAAGTGCCCAGCACACTGATGATCAGCATGCTGTTCTTAAGGAACCGCTACGGAATGGGAAGTACGATCGCCGTGCTGCTGATCATTCTCTGCTTCGGCTTCGCCCTTCTGATCAATGCAGTATTCAAGGAGGAGAAATAAACAGATGAAAACTTCGGATAAAGTAAAGCGGACCATCGTTTATATCGCCCTCATTTTCTGGCTGATCGTAAACCTCTTCCCCGTATACTGGATGTTCACGTTCTCCTTAAAGAACAACGAGGAGATCTTCGGAAGCAATGTGATCGGTCTGCCGAAACACTGGCTGTGGTCGAACTATGAAAGCGCGCTGAATACCGGTCACATGCTCTGGTATTTCAAGAACAGTGCGATCGTCGCAATCGCAACGATCCTGATCACGCTGGCAGTTGCGCTGATGGCATCCTTTGCGCTGACACGTCTGATCTGGAAGCAGCGCAAGACGATGAACAAGTTCTTCATGCTCGGACTGACGATCCCGATCCATGCATCGATCGTTCCCGTGTATGTAACGCTTTCCAGACTGCACCTGCTGAATACTTACTGGGCACTGATCATTCCTTATTCGGCATTTTCACTGGCGATGGCCATCCTGGTATGCACCGGATTCATGAATGATATTCCCCGCGAACTGGATGAAGCAGCCTGTATCGATGGCTGCGGCGTCTGGGGTGTTTTCTTCAGAGTTATCGTACCGCTGATGCGCCCTGCTGTAGCGACCGTAGGTATCTACACCTTCCTGCAGTGCTGGAACGAGCTGATGTTCGCGAATATCTTCATCAGCAAGAC
>CAMOZZ010000012.1 GCA_946631165.1 uncultured Lachnospiraceae bacterium
TTTCCATGATTATTTCGATATGGTTCTCTGCGATGCGCCGTGTTCCGGTGAAGGAATGATGCGCAGACATCCGGAAGTCAGAGGCGAGTGGGGGCCGGAGACCAACGCAATGTGCGCCGAAAGGCAGCAGGGGATACTTGACTGCGCCGCCGCCATGCTGAAGCCCGGCGGCACGCTCGTTTATTCCACCTGTACCTTTGCGCCGGAAGAGAATGAAGAAACGGTCGCCGCTTTTCTGAGAACCCATCCGGATTTTACGCTCGGGGAACTGCAGATCCCCGGCGCTGCGCCGGGCATCGGGAACCGGGCATTTCCGCTCGAACGGACAGCCCGCATCTGGCCGCACCTTGTTAAAGGGGAGGGGCATTTTATTGCACGCCTTATCAGGACGGCGGCCGGAGAAGAGAGGGAGGAACGCCGGAACAAAAAGAAAGACCGCAGACGCGGCCCTGACAGGGACGTTTACAAAATGCTCTGCGATTCGTGGGAAGCGCTCTTTGACACGGAGAAGATGCCTGTCCCGGAACGGGACCGCCTGCTCTGTTTCGGCGATAATATCTGGCTTCCGCCGGAAGGCGCCGGCAGTTTTGACGGCCTGAAGATCAGAAGATGCGGCCTGGAGATCGGGGCTGTTAAAAAAGGGCGCGTCAGTTTTTCGCATGCCCTGGCCATGGCAGCTGCACCGGACGAAGTCCGCAGCGCTTATGCCATGGCAGCGGAAGAAACGCTTAAATGGATGAACGGGGAAACGATTCCCTGCGCGGGCAGGAAAGGATATGTGCTTATGACGGCAGCAGGCTTTCCCGCCGGGTTCGGAACGTGTGACGGAAGGCAGATCAAGAATCATTATCCGAAAGGCCTTCGGAAACGTTATGACCCGTCCTTCAGGCTGCTGTGAGCGCTGATGGCGCTCTCCGTAAGCAGTTCCTGATAGATATAATCGCGGCCCGATCTGTCGAGTGTCCTGTATAAGGACAGGATCGTCTCCTCGACCGGAGAGCATGACAGGACGGTACGTCCCGCACAGGAAGGGAGGATCTCATCGATGCCTACGTTCATGGCTTTTGAAAAGCGCAGGAGAAAGCGGGAAGATGGCAGGAGTTCGCCTCTTTCCACTCTTCCGTAATTCTTCCTGGAGATGTGCATCAGATCCGCTGCCTGCTGCTGTGAAAGTCCGTTTCTTTTCCTTATATACCGTATTCTGTTCATTAATCCCCGTCCTGCTTATCTGTCCGTTTCTGCTGTTCCTGCCGGGCGTCCTTCAGCGGACGGCGTCCGGCCTGCGGGTTTCATTATAGCAAATCACCCGGAAATGAACAGAAACTATTTGCGACAAATTTTGTGACAAAAAGTGATTGACAGATCGTGTCACTTTCCGGAACGTGTGCAGACGGTACTTGATTTTGACACGTTGATGGGGTATATTGTAGCAGGAGAAAAAGGAAGGAAGACCGTTCCTGCGGTGGATCATGTAAGGAGGTATTTATGGTTCGTGCTATAGTAGGTGCAAACTGGGGTGATGAAGGAAAAGGCAAGATCACGGATATGCTGGCGGAAAGATCCGATATAGTCATCCGTTTTCAGGGCGGCAGCAATGCCGGTCATACAATCATTAACAACTACGGCCGTTTTGCGCTTCATCTGCTTCCTTCGGGCGTATTTTACGGACATATCACAAATATCATCGGAAACGGCGTTGCGCTGAACGTACCGTATCTGATCAAAGAGCTGAAGGCGCTTACTGACGCGGGCGTACCTGCACCGAAGATCCTGGTATCGGACAGAGCGCAGCTTCTGATGCCCTACCATATCCTCTTTGATGTATGTGAAGAGGAGCGGCTTGCGGGAAAAGCCTTCGGATCTACCCATTCCGGCATGGCGCCTTTCTATTCCGATAAATTCGCCAAGATCGGCATTCAGGTAAACGAGCTGTTTGACGATGACATCCTCTCGGACAGAGTCGACAAGATCGTTACGCTCAAGAATGTCATGCTGGAGAATCTTTATCACAAAGAGCCGCTGAAAAAAGAAGAGATCATGGAAGAACTGCACAGCTATCGCGACATGATCGCTCCGTACGCGGCGGATGTATCCGCTTTTCTGCATCAGGCAATAAAAGACGGAAAGAATATTCTTCTGGAGGGCCAGCTGGGTTCGATGAAGGATCCTGATCACGGCATCTATCCGATGGTCACCTCTTCCTCAACGCTGGCGGCTTACGGCGCGATCGGCGCAGGCATCCCTCCGTATGAGATTAAGAATATCACCGCTGTCGTAAAGGCTTATTCGAGCGCGGTGGGCGGCGGCGCCTTCGTCTCCGAGATCTTCGGGGAGGAAGCGGAAGAGCTCAGAAAACGCGGCGGCGACAAGGGAGAGTACGGCGCCACGACAGGCCGGCCCAGAAGAGTCGGATGGTTCGACGCGGTCGCGAGCCGTTACGGCTGCCGCATCCAGGGCGCTACGGAAGCAGTCCTGACGATCGTGGATGCGCTCGGTTATCTGGATGAGATCCCGATCTGCACGGGTTATGAGATCGACGGAGAAGTGACGAAGGATTTCCCGGCGGCATCGAAGCTGGAGAAGGCAAAGCCCGTATGGGAAGTGATGCCCGGATGGAAATGCAATATCAGAGGCATAAAGGAGTATGATAAGCTTCCGGAGAACTGCAGGAAGTACATCGAAAGGATCGAAGAGGAACTGCAGGTGCCGCTTAAAATGATCAGCAACGGCCCGGGAAGAGAGGAAATTATCATAAGATGATCTGATAAAAGGGAACCTGCGGTTCCCTTTTACAATTCCTTTTTTCTGCAAATTCGTTAAAGTTGTGTGAACGCTATAGAAGAAAACGGTGCTATAGGATATACTTCAAGAAGAAGCAGGCCGCCTCTGCCGGCGGCGGTATGTCCGCTTTGTCTGCCATGCACCGGAGCGGAACATCGAAAGGAGACTGTATGAGAGCTGTATTTATGGGGACGCCGGATTTTTCCGTGCCTGTACTGAAAGCAATGAAGGAAGGCGGCATTGAGATCGCTGCGGTATATACACAGCCCGACCGTCCGAAGGGCCGGAAAAAAACACCTGTGATGTCTCCCGTAAAGGAAGCGGCGCTTTCCTACGGCATGAAAATTGTGCAGCCCGAAAAACTAAAGGAGGAAGCTGTCATCCGCGCACTGAGGGAGACCGCCCCGGATGTGATCGTCGTGGTCGCTTTCGGACAGATCCTGCCGAAGGCCGTCCTTGAGATCCCCGCCCTGGGGTGCGTGAACGTGCATGCGTCGCTTCTCCCGGAATACCGGGGGGCAGCCCCCATCCAGCAGTCGATCCTGGACGGGAAAAAAGAGACAGGCGTTACCACGATGCTCATGGATGAAGGCCTTGACACGGGCGATATCCTGCTGCAGAAAAAGATAACGATCGCAGAGGATGAGACGGGCGGAAGCCTGTTCGGCAAGCTGTCCGTTCTCGGCGCAGAGCTGCTGATGGAAACGCTGAAAGGGCTGGAAGCCGGCACCATCGTTCCCGTCCCGCAGCCGGAAAGCGGATCTTATGTCGGGATGCTGAAGAAGGAGATGGGCAGAATGGACTTTTCCCAGCCTGCCGCCGTGCTTGAGAGAAGAGTGAGAGGCCTGTATCCCTGGCCTGGCGCCTATACGGAGAGAAACGGCAGGAGGCTGAAGATCACAGGCGCTGCCGCAGCCGCGGGGAACGCTGCACCCGGCACTATTACCGGCGTGACAAAGGATGGTTTCGGCATCGGAACGGGAGACGGGATCCTGATCGTCAGAACACTGCAGCCGGAAGGAAAAAAAGAGATGACCGCGGCGGAATATCTGCGCGGCTATCCCGTTTCCGAAGGAGAACTGCTTGGCTGATATTGTCTTTTACAGAGACTGAGAAAGGAGTGCTTTATGGGTTATTATTACGGGTACGGTTTAGACTGGACATATATTCTGGTGATCATCGGAGCGGTCATTTCCATGATCGCATCCTCGAGAGTAAACTCGGAATTCAAAAAGTTCTCACGCGTCGCAAGCCGGAGCGGCCTTACCGGCGCACAGGCTGCGATGGAGCTGCTGCATTCGCAGGGAATCTATGATGTAAGCGTGCAGCATATAGCAGGAAACCTTACGGATCATTTCGATCCGCGCAATAAAACGGTCAGTCTTTCAGATCCGGTCTATAATTCTACGAGCCTTGCCGCAATCGGCGTTGCCGCGCATGAATGCGGACACGCCATGCAGCATGCAAAGGGATATGCGCCGCTCGCGATCAGAAGCGCGCTGGTGCCGGTCGCGAATATCGGCTCCACGCTTTCCTGGCCGCTCATTATCATCGGCCTGCTGATCGGCGGATCCCCCAGTACATTCCTTATTAATATGGGAATCATTTTCTTCATGGGAGCGCTTCTGTTCCAGATCGTTACGCTTCCTGTCGAATTCAATGCTTCCGCCCGTGCGCTCCGGCTTCTGCAGTCCACCGGTATGATGGCGCAGGATGAAGTGTCGGGTTCCAGAAGAGTCCTGAAGGCAGCGGCGCTCACCTATGTGGCCGCCGTGGCTGCCTCGATTCTGCAGCTCTTAAGACTGCTTGCCATTGCAAACCGCAGGAGATAGATATGATTACTGCCAGAGACGCAGCGCTTTCCATCCTGGTGAAGCTTGAAGAGGGGGAGAAGATCGGCGATCTGCTGAATGCGCTCCCGGATGCGCATGATGCGCTGAAAAGCGAAGACATCAGACTTGTCAGAAGGCTGGTAAAAGGCGCAAAAGAGGAACAGCTTTATCTGGACTATATGATCGGCCAGGTCTCAAAGCTCCCGCCGGAGCGTATGAAACCCGTGATCAGAAATGCGCTTCGCATGGGTTTTTACCAGAAAGAATTCATGGACAGGGTCCCTCCCCGCGCGGTCATTTACGAAACGGTGGCAGCCGTCAAGAAGACCAGACAGAGAAGCCTGGCCGGTTTTGTCAACGGCGTACTGCGCGCTGCTTACAGAAAGACGGACTGGGCCCCGGTCCCGGAAAATATCAGACTCGGCCTCCCCGAATGGATGATGAAACTGTTCGTGAGGGAGTTCGGCGAAGAAAATACCGTGAAGATGGCGGCTGCCTTTAAGGGACCCCAGAAAGTATATATCCGGTTCAGGGGGGATGCATCGCTTGACGGACAGCGCCTGGAAAGCCTGAAAGCAGGCGGGGTGAACGTACAGAAAGCGGCTTTTCCGGAAAGAGCTTATTCCATATCGGGAAGTGACGATCTCAGGCATCTTCCCCTGTTCATTACGGGAGAGATGACGGTACAGGACATTTCTTCCATGCTGGTCGGTCATCTGGCCGGGAAGCTGGGCGGAGAGACCGTGCTGGATGTATGCGCAGCGCCGGGCGGCAAAAGCCTTTACGCAGCGGATGTATTGCCGGATGCAATGGTACTGTCCTGTGACAAATCAGACAGGAAGTGCGCACTGATTTCAGAAAACACAGCGCGTTCAGGAGCAGCCAATATCAAAGTCATCTGTCAGGACGCGGCGGCTTTTGTCCCGGAATGGGAGGAAGCCATGGATATTGTGATCGCGGATCTACCGTGCTCCGGTCTCGGGGTGCTTGGCAGAAAACCGGATATCAAATACAATGCATCCCCCTCGGAGATCGCGCAGCTGGCAAAACTGCAGCAGGAGATCCTGGATAATGTCCGGAGATATGTCCGGCCGGGCGGGGTGCTGATCTACAGTACATGCACCGTGACGAAGGAAGAGAATGAAGGCGGAAGAGACTATATCCTGTCCCATTCCGCACTGGTCCCTGAAGATATCTCATTGCTTCTTCCGGAACCGCTGCAGTCCCGGGAAACAGCACGGGAAGGATATATCCGGACGCTTCCGGGGATCGATCCCTGCGACGGATTTTTCATTTCGGTATTCAGAAAGAAGATATGATGGTTAAAGACAGTATTTTTCCGGAAGAAGAGAGAACGGATATCGCATCGCTTTATGAACGCGAGATAAAGGAACTGCTTTCCGAAGCCGGAGAGCCTGCCTACAGGGCGGGACAGATCTATAAATGGATCCATGAAAAGAGAGCCATTTCGTTTGAAGAGATGACAAATTTACCAGCATCGCTGCGAAGCAGGCTGAAGGAGACCGCATGGCTTCCGGATCCCGCAGTGGCTGCCCGTCAGATCTCGGAAACGGACGGAACGCAGAAATTCGCGTTCCGGATGCGGGACGGACAGATCATCGAGAGCGTTTTCATGCCGTATAAACACGGCAATTCCGTATGTGTCTCCTCTCAGGCCGGCTGTCGGATGGGGTGCCATTTCTGTGCCTCGACGATCGGAGGGCTGATCCGGAACCTGACTGCCTCGGAGATCCTGGCCCAGGTGTACAGCATTGAAAGGATCACGAAAGAAAGAGTGGGCAATGTCGTGGTCATGGGGACCGGAGAACCGCTCGACAACTATGAGCAGGTCGTTCGTTTTATCAGGATCATGTCCGATGAAGCGGCCGGGGGGATCAGCCAGAGAGCGATCACCGTATCGACATGCGGGCTCGTGCCGATGATCGACCGCCTGGCGGAGGAGAAGCTGCAGATCACGCTTGCGCTTTCTCTGCATGCGCCGGAGGATGCACTGCGGCGTACCATGATGCCGGTCGCGCACAGATACACCATTGCAGAGACGATCGCGGCATGCGACAGATACTTTGCTGCTACGGGGAGAAGAGTCAGCTATGAGTATGCGCTCATCGCCGGCGTCAATGATACCCCGCAGAGCGCAGACCGTCTTATACGGCTTCTTTCGGGCAAAAACTGTCATGTCAATCTGATCCCGGTGAATCCTGTCCGGGAGAGGAATTACCGCAGAAGCAGCCGGGCGCACGCGGAGGAATTTAAAATTCGACTTGAAAAGTCCGGAATTAATGCTACTATTAGGAGAGGTATGGGCGCAGATATTGACAGTGCCTGCGGCCAGTTAAGAAGAAGATTTCAGGAAAAAGTATAGGAAAGGAGGGAGGACTGTGAAGAGCTGTGCGCTGACTGACGTCGGTCAGATCAGGAAGAACAATCAGGATTTTGTATTCGCACAGGATACACCGCTTGGCAGTCTCCCGAATTTCTACATGGTCGCTGACGGAATGGGCGGACATCAGGGCGGCGGTTTTGCCTCGCGCTATACGGCGGAACGGATGGCGGAGCTGATCAGTGCGGATACCGGAGGAGATCCGATCCCCGCCTTCAGCAGGGCGATCCGGGAGGTCAATGGGGAACTGTATCA
Source organism: uncultured Lachnospiraceae bacterium (assembly GCA_946631165.1). GTDB lineage: Bacteria > Bacillota > Clostridia > Lachnospirales > Lachnospiraceae > UBA3305. Next base: position 7,270 of record CAMOZZ010000012.1, read on the forward strand.
GAAAGCCTGTGCGTTTGACGACCTTCACGGGATGGGCACGACGCTTGTCTGCGCGGTCATCGACGACGGCATCCTGTATGTGGCAAATATCGGCGACAGCCGCCTTTACATGATCGGGGATGAGATCCGGCAGATCACAAAGGATCATTCCTGGGTGGAGGAAATGGTCGCCAAGGGAAGGATCGAACGGGACAGCGAATTGTTCATCCAGAATAAGAACGTGATCACAAGAGCGGTAGGCGTAAGGGATTCCGTGACCGCCGATTTTTTTGAAGTAGCCATTGAACCGGGAAGCAGGATCCTGCTGTGTTCCGACGGATTGTCGAATATGGTGGATGATGAAGAGATAAAACAGATCGTAAGGACAAGCGGCACATGTCAGGAAGCGGTTCTGATGCTTCTGCAGGAGGGTAACCGCCGCGGGGGACAGGATAATATTTCCATAGTGGTGATAGACCCTGAAACGGGAGATGAAAAAACATGCTGAGAGCCGGAACATTTTTAGGAAACAGATATGAGATCATAAGCCGGATCGGTTCGGGCGGAATGTCGGATGTCTATAAGGCAACGGACCTGAAGCTCAACCGCGCCGTAGCCATAAAGGTACTGAAGTCGGAATATTCCAATGAGAAGAATTTCGTCAGCAAATTCCGCATGGAAGCGCAGTCCGCGGCAGGGCTCGCCCATCCGAACATCGTCAATGTCTACGATGTTGGTGAGGACAGAGGCGTTCATTACATCGTCATGGAGCTGGTGGAAGGAATCACCCTGAAAAAGTACATCGAGCGAAAGAAGAAGCTTGAGATCAGGGAGTCCATCGAAGTGGCCATGCAGGTGGCCAGAGGAATCGAAGCAGCCCACAAGCAGCACATTATCCACAGGGATATCAAGCCGCAGAACATCATGATTTCCAGGGACGGCAAGGTGAAGGTCACTGACTTCGGCATTGCCAGGGCTTCCTCTTCGCAGACCATAAGCTCCAATACGATGGGCAGTGTGCACTACATTTCGCCGGAGCAGGCAAGAGGCGGATACTGCGACGAGCGGAGCGATATCTACTCGCTCGGCATTACGCTTTATGAAATGCTTACCGGCAGAGTACCGTTTGAAGGGGAATCCACGGTCTCCGTTGCGCTTCTGCATATCCAGGGAGAAATGGTGCCGCCGAGGGAATACGAGCCGCTGATCCCCGTGAGCCTTGAAAAGATCATCCTGAAATGTACGCAGAAGAAGCCGGAACTCAGGTATTCTTCCGCTACGGAGCTGATCAGTGATCTTAAGAAATCCCTGACCATGCCGAATGAGGATTTTGTCCGTATCGCATCTCTGACCAGTTCATCGCCTACGATGGTCTTCTCCGGAGATGACAAGGAGGAGATCGAGCGGCAGAGGAATGTCCGGGCCGGCGCCTACAAGACGGATTACAGCAAAGACGATACGGCCGATTATGATAATGATGAGCGTATGCTGCGGCGCGAGAGGAACGAGAGGAACTATGTATCCGAACGCGAAAGAACGCACAGACGCTATAACGAGTACGATGACGAGGATGATTATTCCTATAAAGGATATAACACGAGCAGGGATTCCGGTATGGAGAGAGTCATTACCGGCATTTCGATCGTTGTTGCGCTTATCATCGTCATTATCGTAGCGGTGTTTGCGCTCAGGGGATGCGGCGCGGACATGGCGCTTTTCCCGGAGACTTCCGCCGCCGAGACCAGCGCTCCCGAAACGACGACGCAGGCTGCGGAGAATGTGCAGCAGGTCGCCATGAAGAACCTTCTCGGCATGACGCAGAGAAATGCGGTAAAGACGCTTGAAGACATGGGACTTACGGCAAATGTCGAGACCGGCCCTTCGGATGATTATAAAGAAGGACAGGTCTTTGAACAGGAATTCCGGGAAGGCGAGATGATCGACGCCGGAACAGTCGTTACGATCAAAGTCAGCACCGGCGTGGAAGCCATCACGATTCCTACCGATGTGCTCGGAACGACGGAAGCCAATGCCAGATCCATTCTGGAGAGCCTCGGCTTCAGGGTGGCCGAAAGGACCCGCACCGAGAACAGCGATACGATAGAGGAAGGGATGGTGATCAACACGGATCCCGCTGCCGGATCTGCTGCGGCAAAGGGAACCTCGGTCACGCTGATCCTTTCGGAAGGACCGGCGATCAAGGAAGTAAAGGTGCCGGATATTACGGGACTTACGGAAGCGAAGGCTGTTGAGCGGCTTGAAGACAATGATCTGAAGGCCGGCAGCATCAGCTATGAAGCCAGTGACAGCGTTTCCAAGGGAATGGTCATCAGACAGGATCCGGCTGCCGGCACGAAGGTCGAGGAGAATTCCTCCGTATCCTTTGTCGTCAGCAACGGATCGGAGAATGTGGAAGTCCCGAACGTGATCTACATGAGCCTTTCCGAGGCGAAATCCGCGCTTGCTGCCGCAGGCCTTGAAGTCGGAGACGTAGGTGAAGACTACAGCGAGGAAAGCGATAAGGATGTCGTGATCAGCCAGAGCAAAAAAGGCGGGTCCAAGGTCAAAAAAGGAAGCAAGGTCGATATCGTGATCGGCAAAGGACCGAAGCCGACTACCGCTGCTGCGCCTACTGAACCGGAAACACCCGATTCGTTCGAAGACGGCGGCGATCCGGATGAATATGAGAACGAACCCGAACCGCAGCCCGCGGAAGACGAAGTCATATCATGACGGGGGAGGGAACGATCATCCGCGGCGTCGGCGGGTTCTACTATATCCATGACGGAAAAGATGTATATGAATGCAGAGCCAGAGGCATTTTCAGGAACAGGAATGAAAAGCCTCTGGTAGGCGATAAAGTAATATTTGATATCACTGATGCAGCGGATCTTATAGGGAATGTGGTCAGTATCGCGGACAGAAAGAATTTCCTGATAAGACCCGCTGTTGCAAATGTGGACCGGGTGATGGTGGTCTTCGCGGTATCCGCACCGGCACCGAATCTGAATCTGCTGGACCGTTTTCTCATTATGATGAAAAAGCGGGGGATCCCGGTCGTGATCGTGTGGAATAAGTGTGATCTGCTCCCGGAGGAAGAGAGCGCTGCTTTTGAAGCGGTCTACAGGAACAGCGGACATGACATGTGCAGGATCTCAGCGGGAAGCGGAGCCGGCGTCGATCAGATCCGGGAACTGCTGACGGATTCCGTGACTGTCCTGGCCGGTCCTTCCGGCGTGGGAAAGAGCACCCTGATCAACAGGATCTGCCCGGAAGCAGCGATGACGACAGGCGGGCTGAGCCGCAAGAATCTCCGGGGAAGGCATACGACCAGGCATACCGAGCTGTTTGCCGTGCAGGGCGGCGGGTATATCCTTGACACGCCGGGCTTTTCCGCGCTGGATATCTTCGCGGAAGATCAGCGGGATCTGGAAGCCTGTTATGCGGAGTTTGCCGGATACAGGAAAGAATGCAGATTCATGGACTGTGCGCATATCAATGAACCGGACTGCGGCGTGAAGGCTGCAGTCGCGGAAGGAGCGGTCCACAGAATACGGTATGAGAATTATGTCCAGCTCTGCAGAGAGCTTGCGGACAGGAAAAAGTACAGGTGAACAGTATGAAAGAACAACTGCAGTACCATCTTGCGCCTTCGATCTTATCCGCTGATTTTACACAGCTGGGCAGTCAGATCAGCGCAGTGCAGGCAGCCGGAGCAGATTATCTGCATATCGATGTAATGGACGGAAGCTTCGTTCCGAGCATTTCCTACGGAATGCCGGTGATCAGGAGTATCCGGAAAGCGACGGACATGATCTTTGACGTGCACCTTATGATCGAAGAGCCGGACAGATATCTGGATGATTTCAGGGCTGCGGGAGCAGACCTCATTACCGTGCACGCCGAGGCGTGCAGACATCTTGACAGGACGCTTCATCACATAAAGGAAATGGGGCTGATGGCAGGAGCTGCCGTCAACCCGGCGACGCCGGTATCCGTGCTCACCCATGTGCTGCCTTTGTGCGATATGGTGCTCATTATGTCCGTGAATCCCGGCTTCGGCGGACAGGATTACATTCCTTATTCGACCGATAAGATAAAAGAACTCAGGGGGATCCTGGATGCCCGGGGGCTGCGGACGGATATTGAGGTGGACGGCGGCGTGAACGCATCGCGCATACCGATGCTGATCGCAGCCGGGGCGAATGTGCTGGTCGCCGGGTCTGCGGTCTTTAAAGGCGATGCGGAAAAGAATGCGCGCGAACTGCTCAGGGCAATGGAAGAGTGCATTTGACAGATCCGTGAAATAAAAAAGCTGACGTGCGTTTGGTGCACGTCAGCTTTTTGTGATGCCGGCTACCGGAATCGAACCGGTACGAGTGTCACCACCCGCGGGATTTTAAGTCCCGTGCGTCTGCCAGTTCCGCCAAGCCGGCTTCGGATTATATTTATATCATATCCTGCCCTGATTTGCAAGCAGGTCTTGTACCGCGAGGGCAGGCTGCGGATGGCAACTCGTTCTTGACAAAGGCTCTCATGCAGGAGTAATCTATCCACTAACAGTTGTAATGAACGAACTGCGTTCCCTTTATCGGCATTTGTAAAAAAGACTGCAGGCAGGTAATCGAATGATAAAAACACTGGCATCCTACATCCGGGAGTTCAGGCTCCCTTCCATCCTTACACCGGTCATGATGGTGGCAGAGGTCATCATGGAGATGGTAATCCCCCTTCTTATGGCTTCGATCATTGATAACGGCGTGGAAAAAGGCGATATGCAGCATATCATGAAGGTCGGCATGATCATGGTCGTTGCTGCCGGTTTCGGACTGCTTTTCGGGATTCTCGGCGGCGTATTTGCAGCAAAAGCGTCTACCGGTTTTGCACGCAACCTGCGGAAAGCGATGTTCGACCATATCCAGACATTTTCCTTTTCCAATATCGACCGCTTCAGCACCGCCGGTCTGATCACCAGGCTGACGACTGACGTCACGAATATCCAGATGGCGTATCAGATGCTCCTCCGGATGTTTGTCCGTGCACCCATTACGCTGATCGTGGCGATGTGCATGGCGTTCTATATCAATCACAGCCTGGCCAGGATCTATCTGACGGCTGTGCTTATCCTGGCTGTATTTCTCGGCCTCATCATTTCGAATGTCACCAGGCATTTCCGGGAAGTATTTAAAAAATACGATGATCTGAATGCGAGCGTACAGGAGAATGTCTCCGCGATCCGCGTCGTCAAAGCATATGTGCGGGAAGAGTATGAGAAACGCAAATTCTTCCGGGCAAGCGAAAATGTATACAGGCTTTTCGTCAAAGCAGAGAAGATCCTTACGCTGAACATGCCGATCATGATGACGACGGTCTATACCTGTATCCTGCTGATCAGCTGGCTCGGTGCAAAGATGATCGTCAGCAGCACGCTCACGACCGGCGAACTGATGAGCCTGCTTGCCTACTGCATGAATATCCTGATGAGCCTGATGATGCTTTCCATGGTATTCGTCATGATCACGATGAGTTCTGCAAGCGGCCAGCGTATTGCCGAAGTGCTGAACGAACAAAGTCTGCTGACGAATCCGGAAGATCCGGTTTATACGATCCCGGACGGCAGCGTGACTTTTTCGCATGTTGATTTCAGATACAACAGGGACAGTGACAACAACGTACTGAAGGATATCACCCTGGAGATCGCTTCGGGCGAGACGATCGGGATCATCGGCGCCACGGGAAGCGCAAAGACGACGCTGGTCAGCCTGATCAGCAGGCTTTACGACGTGAGCAGCGGAAGCGTGAAGGTCGGCGGGATCGATGTCAGAGCGTATGACCTGGATACGCTCCGGAACAATGTTGCGGTGGTCCTGCAGAAGAATGTGCTCTTTTCCGGCACGATCTTCGAGAACCTGCGCTGGGGAAAGGAAGACGCTTCGGAAGAGGAGTGCATCAGGGCTGCAAAGCTTGCGTGCGCAGATGAATTCATCCGGAAATTCCCGGACGGCTACAATACACACATTGAACAGGGCGGCAGCAATGTATCCGGCGGACAGAAGCAGAGGCTGTGCATTGCCCGGGCGCTGCTGAAAGATCCGAAGATCCTTATACTGGACGACAGTACGAGCGCTGTCGATACGGCGACCGATGCCAGGATCAGAAAAGCATTCAGGGAGGAGATCCCGGGCGTGACGAAGATCATTATCGCCCAGCGTATTTCCTCTGTGATGGATGCCGACAGGATCCTTGTTCTGGAAAACGGCGCCGTACACGGCTTTGGCACGCATGAAGAACTCCTCGGCAGGGATGAGATCTATACCGAGATCTATGAAACGCAGACAAGCGGAGGCGGCGATTTCGATGAAGCTGCCCGTGCTGCCGATGCAGATTACAGGGATGAGGCGTTTGACAGGAGAGGGGGCGAGAACGGATGAGCGAACAGAACAGTAAGCCCGTCTCCGGTCCCGGAAGAAGAGGGATGCGCGGACCCCGTCCGAAACTGAAGGATCCGGTCGGTCTCTTTAAACGGGTCATGTCCTATGTGACAAAGTATTACGGCATCCATATCGTGCTCGTGGCGGTCTGCATCGTTATTTCCGTCCTCTGCAACGCCAGGGGCACAATGTTCATGCAGACCCTGATCGACGGCTATATCAGTCCGCTGCTCGCTTCGCCGGATCCGGATTTTTCCGGACTGCTGCATGCCATCCTGGTCATGGCGGGGATCTACGCCGTCGGCATTATCGCAAGCTTTGCTTATAACAGGATCATGATCTATGTTTCGCAGGGGACGATCAAGCATATCAGGGATGATATGTTCGAGCATATGGAGAGCCTTCCGATCCGCTATTTTGACACGCATCCCCACGGGGACATCATGTCGAATTATACGAATGACGTGGATACGCTGCGGCAGCTGGTCAGTCAGAGTATTCCGCAGTTCATCAACAGCGGACTGACCGTCATTACCGTGGTGGCCTGTATGCTGATGCTGAGCCCGGTGCTTACGCTTCTGACACTGGCCATGGCCGGACTGATGCTCTTTCTTTCCGGGAAACTGGCCGGCATCTCCGGAAGATCGTTCCTGGCGCAGCAGAAGGATCTGGCGGCGGTAAACGGAAATATCGAGGAAATGATGGAAGGGCAGAAGGTCGTGAAAGTGTTCTGCCGCGAGAACATTGCGATGGAGCATTTCGGGGCTTTAAACCAGTCTCTTTACGAAAGCGCGAATTCCGCCAACAGAACAGCAAATATCATGGGACCGGTAAACGCCCAGCTCGGCAACATCAGCTATGTGCTCTGCGCCATCGCCGGCGGTGTGCTGGCGCTGAAAGGCTTTATGGGCTTCACCCTCGGAGGGCTGGCCAGCTTCCTTACCTTTAACAGGAACTTTTCGATGCCGGTCAACCAGATCACCATGCAGATGAATTCCATCGTTATGGCGCTTGCCGGCGCGGAGAGGATCTTTACCCTGCTGGACGAAAAGCCGGAAGAGGATAACGGCTGCATTTCGCTGGTCCGGTGCCGCATGGAAGACGGAAAGATCATTCCCGTAAAGGAACGCACGGGAATGTGGGCCTGGGAGCATCCGTATCCCTCCAGGGGAACTGTGGAATATATCCCCATGAAGGGAAAAGTTGTATTCGATCATGTGGATTTCGGATATGAGAAGGATCATATTGTCCTGCACGATATCTCGCTTTATGCGGAAGCCGGACAGAAGATCGCCTTTGTGGGATCTACCGGCGCCGGAAAAACAACGATCACCAACCTGATCAACCGCTTCTACGATGTCAATACCGGGTCGGTCACCTATGACGGCCAGGATATCATGAAGATCAAAAAGCCGGACCTGCGGCGGAGCCTCGGCATCGTCCTGCAGGAGACCCAGCTCTTTACGGGAACGGTGGAGGAAAATATCCGCTACGGAAAGCTGGATGCGACCAGAGACGAAGTGATCGCGGCCGCAAAACTCGCGAATGCCGACGGATTCATCAGACGCCTGCCGCAGGGATATGATACGATGCTCAAAGGCAGCGGATCGAACCTTTCCCAGGGGCAGCGGCAGCTGCTCGCGATCGCGAGGGCTGCTATTGCAGATCCGCCCGTCCTGATCCTGGATGAAGCGACAAGCTCCATTGATACAAGGACGGAAAGGATGGTGCAGGAAGGCATGGACGCGCTGATGAAAGGCCGCACGACTTTCGTGATCGCCCACCGGCTCTCTACAGTCCGCAACAGCGACTGCATCATGGTGCTGGAAGCCGGAAGGATCATCGAGAGAGGGCCTCACGAGGAACTGATCGAAAAGAAGGGAAAGTATTACCAGCTCTATACGGGAAATCTGGAGTGAGCTGTGCGGCCGGAAAACCGCCGGGAGGAAGAGATCATGGATAGAAGAGGACGCTTTATTGTTTTTGAAGGGATCGACGGCAGCGGAAAAAGCACCCAGCTGCAGATGCTGAAAGACAGGATCGAAACAGCGGGGATCCCCTGCTTTGAGACCAGGGAGCCGACGGATTCCGTTTTCGGAAAACTCTTAAGAGATGTGCTGACAAAGAAAGTAAAAGCGGATAACCGCGTGCTTGCACCGCTGTTTGCGGCGGACCGGATGGACCATATCCTCCGGGAAGAGGACGGGCTTTTAGCGGTCAGGGAGAGGGGAAATGTGATCCTCTGTGACAGATATTATTTCTCCAACTATGCCTATCAGAGCACTTCGCTCCCGCTGCAGTATGTGATCTCGGTCAACGAACCCTGCGCCGCGCTGATGCACCCCGATCTCACCTTCTTTATCGATGTGTCCCCGAAAACGGCGATGGAGAGGATCAACACGAACAGAGGACAGACAGAACTGTTCGAGAAAGAGGAGATCCTGGAGAAGACCAGGAATCAGTATCTCAGCGCATTCGAGGCCGTGAAAGACACTGAAAATGTAAAGATCATTGACGGAAGCCGCTCGCCGCAGGAAATCGCAGACGAGATCTTTGCGATAATCGTAGACGAAATGCCGGATCTTGTGGTAAAATGAGCGGAAATAAAAAGAGCAGGAGACCCCTATGGAAGTCAGATGCACGATAGATGAGATATTCGGCGAAGACGTATTCAATGACAAAGCGATGCGCGAACGCCTGCCCGGGAAGATTTACAAGGATCTGAAGAAGACGATCGAAGAAGGACGCGAACTCAGTCCGGCTACGGCCGAAGTGGTCGCGAACGCCATGAAGGACTGGGCGATCGAAAAAGGCGCCACCCATTATACGCACTGGTTCCAGCCGATGACGGGCGTTACGGCGGAAAAGCACGATTCCTTTATTTCCGCGCCTACGCCGGACGGGAGAACGATCATGGAGTTTTCCGGGAAAGAGCTCATAAAAGGCGAACCGGATGCATCCTCTTTTCCTTCCGGAGGCCTGAGAGCTACCTTTGAAGCCAGAGGCTATACGACATGGGACTGCACTTCCCCGGCTTTCCTCAAACATGACGCGGTAGGCACGATCCTCTGTATTCCTACAGCGTTCTGTTCCTATACCGGGGACGCGCTGGATAATAAAACGCCGCTGCTGCGGTCGATGCAGGCGATCAATGAACAGTCGGTGCGCATCCTCAGGGCGCTTGGAAATACAACGGCGAAAAAAGTGACGCCTATGGTAGGGGCGGAGCAGGAGTATTTCCTGATCAACAGGGATATCTACCTGAAGCGGAAGGATCTCATTTATACGGGAAGGACGCTTTTCGGCGCCATGCCTTCCAAAGGGCAGGAGATGGAGGATCATTATTTCGGCAGTATTCCCGAATCCATCGGCGGTTTCATGAGCGATCTGAACGAACGTCTCTGGAAGCTGGGCATCCCGGCAAAAACACAGCATAACGAAGTCGCGCCTGCGCAGCACGAGCTTGCGTCGATCTATCAGGAGTGCAATCTCGCCACGGACCAGAACCAGCTGGTCATGGAATCCATGAAGAAGATCGCGTGCAAACATAATCTGACATGCCTGCTGCATGAAAAGCCCTTCAACGGGGTCAACGGATCGGGAAAACACAATAACTGGTCCCTGACGGCGGATGACGGCACACAGTTCTTGAAACCCGGGAAGAACCCGCATGAGAACATACTCTTTCTGCTCACTCTGTCCTGTGTGATCGCCGCTGCGGACAGCCACGCCGATCTTTTAAGATTCTCGGCCGCCGATGTCGGGAACGATCATCGGCTCGGCCTGCAGGAGGCGCCGCCCGCGATCATCTCGATCTTCCTCGGCGAACAGCTGGAAGATATCATAAAGCAGATCATAGAGACGGGAGAAGCCACCAGCAGCAAGCGCGGGGACATGCTTCATACCGGCGTCAGCACGCTGCCGGATTTCATGAAGGACGCGACGGACAGGAACCGCACTTCGCCGTTCGCCTTTACGGGAAACAAGTTTGAATTCCGTATGGTGGGCTCCTCTGCTTCGATCTCCACCTGCAACGTGATCCTGAATGCGATCGTTGCAGATGCCTTCCGGAAAGCGGCGGACAGGCTGGAAGCGGCGGAAGATAAGAAAGCGTGCGCGATGCAGGTCATCCGGGAAAATCTGACAGAGCATGAGAGGATCGTCTTCAACGGAGACGGCTATGCGGCAGAGTGGGTCGAGGAAGCGGAAAGAAGAGGGCTGCCGAATCTTCCCGGCATGGTAGACGCGATTCCTGCGCTGCGGAGAAAAGAGAATGTGGAACTGCTCGAGGGACTCGGCATTATGAGCCGTACCGAACTCGAAGCCAGGGAAGAGATCAGCTATGAGATCTATGTAAAGACCGTAAACATTGAAGCCCATACGATGATCAATATGGCCGGGAAACGATACATTCCTGCCGTGATCAGATATGTCGGAGAACTTGCGCGGTCGCTCAGCTCCGTACGGGACGCCTGCCCGGAAGCAGATGTGAGCGCCCAGACAGAGCTGCTCTGCGAATGCAGCAGCCTGCTGGCGGAAGCGAAGAAAGCGCTGGCGGCGCTTGAAAAGACGGTGGCTTCCGCTGCGGCTGAAAAAGATATGGTAAAAACGGCGCTGCGCTTCAACCGGGAGGTCGTTCCCGCAATGAATGCACTGCGGACGCCGATTGACAGGCTGGAGTTCATGGTGGACAAGAAGATGTGGCCGTACCCGAGCTACGGCGATATGATGTTCCAGGTAAGCGACGTTTAACGGCAATCACGAAAAAGCACGGCATTCTGCAGGAGCGGAACACCGTGCTTTTATCTGAATAGAGTTTCTGTTTAAAGGATGAAGCTCCCGCACCACCTGCGGGAGCTTCACATTATGAAAGGGAGGAAGTCGCAAATGCGACTGTTTATGAAAAAAATGATCGGTTGGCTTGCTTTCTTTATGCTTATATACTAAAAGACAGAAATGTCAAACCCGTGATTTCGGTGTAAACGATTTGATAATTAAATATGAACAGACTATGAACGGAAGCGTTTTTCTCCATCCTTGACAGGTGGTTGAAAATGAAATACTATATACTGACGGCGTTTTACTGTGAAACGCGAAAAAAGTCCGGCCTCTGCAGAAGCAGGGGAGACTGCGAGGAGGAAGAACAATGGCGAACCCGGTAGTAACCATTACGATGCAGAACGGAGATGTAATGAAGGCGGAGCTCTATCCTGAAATTGCACCCAATACAGTCAATAATTTTATCAGCCTGGTAAAGAAGGGCTTTTATGACGGCCTTATTTTTCACAGAGTCATTGCCGGTTTCATGATCCAGGGCGGAGATCCTGAAGGAACGGGAATGGGCGGCCCCGGCTATTCCATCAGAGGAGAATTCAACAGGAATGGATTCCGGAATGATCTGAAGCATACCAAGGGCGTTCTCTCCATGGCCAGAGCCATGCATCCGGATTCAGCCGGATCGCAGTTCTTCATCATGCATCAGGCATCTCCTCATCTGGACGGACAGTATGCGGCTTTCGGCGCTGTCACAGAGGGACTGGACGTGATCGATAAGATCGCCATGTGCAGGACAGATTACAATGACCGCCCCAGGGAGCCGCAGGTCATAGAGAAGATGACAGTGGAAACGTTCGGAACAGAGTATCCCGAACCTGAAAAATACTAATGAAAAAGGGAGATCTTGGATGGATAAGATGGTCCTTGCCCTGATCTACGGCGGACAGTCTTCGGAACATGAAGTATCATGCATGTCCGCTGCTACCGTGATCGGTGCAATTAATACGGAAAAATATGAACTCGTAAAGATCGGCATCACAAAGGACGGCAGGTGGATCCTGAACGAAGGGGACAGCGTCGAGCCCGGAAGCTGGGAAAACGGAAGCACCCGCGCGATCCTTTCGCCGGATGCAGCCATTCACGGCCTGATCCTGCTGAAAGACGGAAAAGTGGAGACGAAACGGGTGGATGTGGTTGGCCCGGTCCTTCACGGCCTGTACGGTGAGGACGGCACCATCCAGGGGCTCTGCGAGCTTGCGAAGATCCCTTACATAGGCTGCGGCGTTCTTTCTTCCGCAGTGTCCATGGACAAGGTATTCACAAAAGAAGTGGTCGAAAGATATCCTGTAGCGCAGGCGAACTATGTCGCGGTGCGAAAAAAGGAACTGGCAGACCAGGACGCTGTCATCCGGAACGTCGAAGAAAAAATTCCCTATCCCGTATTTGTGAAGCCCGCGAATGCCGGATCGTCAAGAGGCGTATCCAAGGCAAGGAACAGGGAAGAACTCGCTGCAGCGCTTGCCTTTGCGGCAGCAGAGGATTCCAAGATCCTTGTTGAGGAAACGATCGTCGGCAGAGAGCTGGAATGCGCTGTCCTGCAGGACGGCGGGGAAATCCTCATTTCCGGTGTCGGAGAGATCCTTGCAGCAGCAGAGTTCTATGACTATGATGCGAAGTACAACAACAGCGATTCAAGGACCGTAACGGATCCGGTGCTGCCGGAAGGGAAGGAAGAGGAGATCAGGCGTACTGCCGGGATCGTGTTCGACGCAGTCGACGGCAGAGGTCTCGCCAGGGTCGATTTCTTCCTGGAGCAGGGAACGGACAGAGTGATCTTCAACGAGATCAATACGCTTCCCGGCTTTACGTCCATCAGCATGTATCCGATGCTTTTTGACAAAAAGGGAATAGAACTGAAGGAGCTTGTGGAGCGTCTGATCCGCTCCGCTTTTGAGAGACAATTATGAGCAATAACCAGCCTGTAGGCGTATTTGATTCCGGCGTCGGGGGACTGACTGTCGCCAGAGAGATCATGAGACAGATGCCGGATGAGAGGATCGTCTATTTCGGGGATACCGCGAGAGTGCCTTACGGCACGAAATCGCAGGGCACCGTTCTGCGGTTCGTACGCCAGATCGTCTCGTTCCTTGAAACACATGATGTAAAAGCGATCGTTGTAGCGTGCAATACGGCCAGTGCCTATGCACTTGAGACGATCGAAAGAGAGATCGATCTTCCGATTATCGGCGTTGTCAAGCCCGGCGCAAGGACCGCTGTGAAAACGACCAGGAACCGCAGGGTCGGCGTCATTGCGACCGACGCCACCATCAACAGCGGCATGTATACCAGGTTCATTCAGAGTATCGATCCCGATGTCGCCGTGTTCGGGAAAGCCTGTCCGCTGTTCGTGCCGCTGGTCGAAGAGGGCATGCTTCACGACTTTGTCACGGAAGAGATCGCGAACCGGTATCTCAAGGATCTGAAGAACCAGAATATCGATACGCTGATCCTCGGATGTACGCATTACCCGCTGCTGCGTTCGCTGATCGGCAAATGCATGGGTGATTCCGTGACACTGGTCAATCCGGCCTATGAGACGGCGATCGGACTGAAGGAGATGCTGTCCGAACATGGTCTTCTGGCTTCGCACGGGACAAAATCCATGCCGCCCAGACACCGTTTCTATGTAAGCGACGGCGCGGAAAAGTTCGAGATCTTCGCGAACTCGATCCTTCCGTATGACATCAGAAAGACGCAGGTCGTTGACATCGAAGGATACTGACGGAGACTGACGGAGGACGCATGAAAAAGGATGTCCTGATCACCGTTACCGGTCTGATCTATACCGGCGACGGGGAAGATGAAAAAGATTATATTGATGTCATTACGCCCGGAAAGTATTATCTGAAAGACGGCAGACATATCCTGGTATATGAAGAAATGCTGGAAGGGTGCGATGAACCGATCAGGAATTTTGTGACTGCTGCACCTGATTACGTAAAGATCCGGAAGAGCGGCGTCGTCTGCTCGGAAATGGAGTTCCGTACGGGAGAGACGAGAGATGCTTTTTACAGTACGCCTTTCGGAGAACTGCAGATGTCTACGGATACGACCTCGGTCACGCTCACGGAAGACGGGGAGCAGATCCTGGCCGACATCCGATATACAATGACAGTGAACGGTGTGCAGAGAAACAAATGTTTTGTTAAGATACTCATCCAGTCGAAGGATGAAGAGAGCGGTTTTTCCATAACCGGACAGAAATAAAAAACCGGACGGCTCCGTGCCGTCCGGTTTCATGATGTCTGTTTATTTGTTCGGGTTCGCGGAAACTCTGTTGCGGAGCTTTGCAAGGAATCCCTGTTTCTCCGGGGCCTTGATGCTGCCGCCGCGGACGCTCTTGATCCCTGTGATATAGATGCCGGAGATCTCGACCTTGACTTCCGATTTTACGGGGAGAAGGTCGAACACCTGCTGATCGGCGACAAGATTCATGATCCTGGGACCGACCTTTGCCTTGACGATCGGCATCTTGCCGCGCTTTGCATACCAGGGCGTCTGGTCTATCACCTGCTGGGGAAGCCCTGACTGCTTTAAAGGGAGCTTTTTCTTGTCAATGATCAGCATGGACACCGTCTGCTTCATGGCTTCGATCTGCTCGTTCACGGCTTCCTGCTTCTGCTGCGTACGTCTGCCGAGGAAGTAAAGGATTGCCAGCACGGCAGCAACTACAATAAGGATGATTAACAGCACTTTCCAGACCATATCGTTCCTCCGTTTTCCGCGTCCCTTCATGGGATCACGGCTCAAATGCCAAAATATTATAACACTATCCGATCGCTGATGCAAGCAAAACATGAAAATAATCGCGAAAACATCATTTTTTTCGATTGACAGGGGGTCTTGTTTTTGCTAATATTAAGTTTACTCTATTGTGGTGTGTTATGCCCTTATAAAGGGACAATAATGCTGAAAATCGAATAAAACAGGGGTGTGTGCGTCTATGGAGAATTACAGAATGCGTCCGGTGAAAGCCGGTAAAGGCGTCAGGATGAGCTACGCGAGACAGAAAGAAGTGCTGGAGATGCCTAATCTCATCGAGATCCAGAAGGATTCCTACGGCTGGTTCCTCGATGAAGGTTTAAAGGAAGTCTTCAGGGACATCTCTCCGATCTCCGATTTTTCCGGTCATCTGAGCCTGGAGTTTATTGACTTTACGCTGTGCCGCGATGATGTAAAGTATACCATTGAAGAGTGCAAGGAAAGAGATGCCACGCTCGCAGCTCCCCTGAAGGTGAAAGTACGCCTGATCAACGAGGAGTCCGGTGAGATAAATGAGCATGAGATCTTTATGGGAGATCTCCCGCTCATGACAGATACGGGCTCTTTTGTGATAAACGGAGCTGAGCGTGTTATCGTCAGCCAGCTGGTCCGTTCCCCGGGAATCTACTACGGAATTGCGCATGACAAGCTCGGAAAGAAGCTGTATTCCTGTACCGTGATCCCGAACCGCGGCGCCTGGCTTGAATATGAGACTGATTCAAATGATGTTTTTTATGTGCGTGTCGACAGGACCAGAAAGGTTCCGGTCACTGTTCTTCTGCGCGCGCTCGGCGTAGGGACGAACGCCGAGATCACCGAGATGTTCGGGGAAGATCCCATGCTGACCGCCAGTTTTGCAAAGGACCAGGCGACGGATGCGGACTCCGGACTTCTTGAGCTGTACAAAAAGATCCGCCCCGGCGAGCCTCTTTATGTCGACAACGCCAGAAGCCTTCTGGAGAGCATGTTCTTTGATCCGAGACGGTATGATCTCGCAAAGGTCGGCAGATATAAATATAATAAGAAGCTTCATTTCAAGAGCCGTATCGTCGGCCTTGAGCTTGCAGAGGATGTCATGGATCCCGATACCGGAGAGATCTTCGGGTCCGCAGGCGATAAGGTGGATACGGAAATGGCCGTCAACATCCAGAATGCGGGTATCGGTTCGGTCAGCGTGATCAGCGAGGGACGTACCGTCAAGGTGCTTTCCAACCTGATGGTCGATCTTTCCGCTTATGTGGACTTTGATCCCATGGATCTCGGCATCCGGGAAAGCGTATACTATCCTGCCCTGATGGAACTGATGCAGGAATTCACCGAGCCGGAAGAGCTCCGCACGGCGATCAGCCGCAATATCAGCCGCCTGATCCCCAAGCATATCACCAGAGAGGATATCTTCGCCAGCATCAACTACTGCATGCATCTTGCATGGGGCGTGGGAAATGACGATGATATCGACCATCTGGGCAACCGCCGCATCCGTGCAGTCGGAGAACTGCTGCAGAACCAGTACAGGATCGGTCTTTCCCGTATGGAACGTGTCGTCAGGGAAAGAATGACGACGCAGGACCAGGAATCCATCACGCCGCAGTCCCTGATCAATATCAAGCCCGTGACCGCAGCCGTCAAGGAATTCTTCGGAAGTTCCCAGCTGTCGCAGTTCATGGACCAGAACAACCCGCTTTCCGAACTGACGCATAAGAGACGTCTTTCCGCACTCGGCCCCGGCGGTCTTTCCCGTGACCGTGCCGGATTCGAAGTCCGTGACGTACACTATACGCACTACGGCCGCATGTGCCCGATCGAGACCCCTGAAGGTCCCAACATCGGACTGATCAACTCGCTGGCGACCTATGCGCGTGTGAATGAGTACGGTTTTGTGGAAGCCCCTTACAGAAAAGTCGACAAGTCGGATCCTGAAAACCCGAGAGTAACGGATGAAGTCGTTTACATGACTGCCGACGAGGAAGACAACTACTATGTCGCGCAGGCGAACTCACCGCTTGACGAGAACGGTTATTTCAAGAGGAAGAATGTCGCCGGCAGATACAAAGAGGAGACCTCCGAATTCGATAAGAGAAAGATCGATTACATGGACGTTTCCCCGAAGATGGTCTTCTCTGTTGCGACATCCATGATCCCGTTCCTGGAGAACGATGACGCGAACCGTGCTCTGATGGGATCCAACATGCAGCGTCAGGCTGTCCCGCTTATGTGCACGGATTCTGCTGTCGTCGGAACCGGTATGGAAGCAAAGGCAGCGGTCGACTCGGGTGTCTGCGTGGTCGCGAAGCACAGCGGTGTCGTGGAGCGCGTTTCCGCTACCGACATCTCTGTCAGAAGAGATGACAGGACGCTGGATCAGTATCACCTTACAAAATTCAAGAGAAGCAACCAGAGCAACTGCTATAACCAGAAGCCCATCGTGGACAAGGGGCAGAGAGTAGAAGCCGGTGAAGTCATCGCTGACGGACCTTCCACCTACATGGGAGAGATCGGTCTCGGAAAGAACCCGCTGATCGGATTCATGACCTGGGAAGGCTATAACTATGAGGACGCCGTCCTTCTGTCAGAGCGTCTGGTGCAGGACGACGTCTATACATCGATCCATATCGAGGAATACGAAGCGGAAGCCCGTGATACCAAGCTCGGACCGGAAGAGATCACAAGGGATGTCCCCGGCGTCGGCGAAGATTCGCTGAAGGATCTGGACGAGCGCGGTATTATCCGCATCGGCGCGGAAGTCCGTGCCGGCGATATCCTTGTCGGAAAAGTCACTCCGAAGGGAGAGACTGAGCTGACGGCGGAAGAGAGACTGCTGCGCGCGATCTTCGGTGAGAAGGCGCGTGAAGTCAGGGATACTTCCCTGAAGGTGCCGCACGGCGCCTACGGCGTGATCATCGATGCAAAGGTATTTACAAGAGAGAACGGCGACGAGCTCTCTCCCGGCGTAAATGAATCCGTCAGGATCTATATCGCCCAGAAGAGAAAGATCTCCGTCGGCGACAAGATGGCCGGACGTCACGGAAACAAGGGTGTTGTTTCCCGCGTGCTTCCCATCGAGGATATGCCTTATCTGCCGAACGGCCGTCCGCTGGATATCGTTCTGAATCCGCTCGGCGTGCCTTCCCGTATGAATATCGGGCAGGTCAAGGAGACCCACCTGTCGCTTGCTTCCGCGGCGCTGGGCTTCAAGGTCACCACGCCTGTTTTCGACGGCGCGAAAGAAATCGATATCATGGATACCCTGGAGCTTGCAAATGACTATGTAAACACCGACTGGGAATCCTTTAAGGAAAAATATGAAGCGCATCTGGATCCGGAGGTGTTCCGGTTCCTTGCGGATCATCTGGACCATCGTGCCGAATGGAAGGGCGTTCCGATCACGAGAGACGGAAAAGTCCAGCTCAGGGACGGACGCACCGGCGAGAACTTCGATTCCGAAGTTACGATCGGACATATGAACTACCTGAAGCTTCACCATCTGGTAGACGACAAGATCCATGCGCGTTCCACAGGCCCTTACTCCCTGGTCACGCAGCAGCCGCTGGGCGGAAAAGCACAGTTCGGCGGACAGCGTTTCGGAGAAATGGAAGTCTGGGCGCTGGAAGCCTACGGCGCGGCTTATACACTGCAGGAGATCCTGACGGTAAAATCCGATGATGTCATCGGCCGTGTCAAGACCTACGAAGCGATCATCAAGGGCGGAAACATCCCCACACCGGGCGTTCCCGAATCCTTCAAGGTCATGCTCAAGGAGCTTATGGCGCTGGGACTGGATGTCAAGCTTCTGGATGAGTTCGGAGAAGAAGTCGAAGTCAAGGAAAATGTCGATATGGCTGCAAGAGACTTCCGCTCCGTAATCGAAGGAGACAGGGATTACCGCAGGAACGAAGAAGACTTCGCTTCCTACGGCTATCAGAAGCAGGAGTTCAGGGATGAGGAGCTCGTTTCGGCAGAGCCGGAAGATATGCCTGAGGATATGGACGCCGAGATGCCCGAAGATCTGTATGATGATCCCGATGACTCCATGTTCGCTGAGGATGAGCCCGTATTTGCGGATACGGACAGCTTCGGCGGCGATGATGACTACGAATAAGAAAGGAGATCTTTTATGCCCGCATTAAACGATGAAACTTATCAGCCGCTGGCATTTGACGCAATAAGGATCGGCCTGGCCTCCCCTGAAAAGATCATCAGCTGGTCAAGGGGAGAGGTGAAAAAACCCGAAACGATCAACTACAGGACCCTGAAGCCTGAACGGGACGGCCTTTTCTGCGAAAAGATCTTCGGACCCAGCAAGGACTGGGAGTGCCACTGCGGAAAGTATAAGAAGATCCGCTACAAGGGCGTGATCTGCGACCGCTGCGGCGTCGAAGTGACCAAGTCCAGCGTCAG
>CAMOZZ010000013.1 GCA_946631165.1 uncultured Lachnospiraceae bacterium
GGTGCGGTATATTATATTGCCAGCGCCGAAAGCGGGAAGCTTCTGGATGTGTACGGTGATAAAACGGTCAACAAGGCGAATGTGCAAATCTATGAGAAGACATCCGGCAGCAATACGACCCAGCAGTTCACACTGACGAAGACAAAAGGCGGATGGTTCAGCATTACGCCCGTGAGCAACAAAAGTGTTGCCGTGAATCCTTTCAGCGATACGCCGAAAGCGGGCACGAATGTCAATGTTTATACTGTCAATACGAATGATAAGACGCAGGGATGGTATGTCGAAGCGGTCGGATCAGCATATAAGATCTGCAGCGCGTATAACAAAAATCTGGTTCTGACGGCAGAGGGAACAGCGAATAAGAGCAATGTAAAGATCGCAGCCTATTCTGCCGGCAATAAAAAACAGCTCTGGACATTCACCAATGTCAACGGAAATACACAGAGCACCGAAAAGGAGAAAGAGACAACTGCACCGGCGGAGAACCAGCCTGTATATGCAGACGTAAGCACCGGTACCTGGTACAACTTTGTGAACGCCGCCAGCGGAAAAGCACTGGATGTCTGCGGGAGCAGCAGTTATTCCGTAAACAAATCCAATGTGCAGATTTATGCGAGAGGCACGGAGACCAATCTGAGCCAGCAGTTCGCGATGGTCAAGAATACAAAGAGCGGGTACAACATTTACACCAGAAGCAATACAAAACTTGCCGTTAATCCGTACAGCAACAATCCGGCCGACAAGACGAATGTCAATGTCTACACCATGAATAAGAATGACAAGACACAGGGCTGGCTTTTTGAAAAATCCGGGAATTATTATATTGTCAGAAGTGCTTATAATACAAACCTGGTCCTGGCAGCAGCGGGGAATACGAATGCCGCCAATGTATGCCTTCAAACCTACAAAAAAGATTCGAAATATCAGCTCTGGACACTGGCTGCGCCAAAAACCGTGTCAAAGAGCAAAAAAGTAAAAACGGTAAAGAAAGCTGCATTGAAGAAGGCGCCGTGGGTATATCCCAGGAGAGCCGGTGACAAGACCGGCGTCGGGGTGAAGAAAGTTTCGAAGGCCCTGAAGGGAATGCCGATCTTCGACCAGACAAAACATTCGGGAAATCTTGGAAAAAGCAGAGCTTCGATCGCCGGTTACGGATGCCTTGCCTGCAGCTATGCCATGGTGGAAAGCTATTACAGGGGGAAAGCTGTGAATCTGGAGAAGTTCATACAGAATGAACTGAAGTTCTACCCGGATGGCAATATGAAATATGATGGCAATAAGGTCGCAGAGAAGTATACGAAAAAAGGAAGACCGACATTTACCGACATTTACAATCTGATCAACAAGGGAAAGCCTGTGATCGCTGCATTTGAGACGAATCAGTATGATTCCCCGGATGCAAGAAGTCACTACCATTGGGCAGTGATTTACGCATATAAGAATGTGGAGCTGGATGTCAATGGAAAACCGGTCAATCTGACGGCGGCCAATTTCATGGTAAAGGACTCGGGCGGGATCGCCGGGGGAAAACATGCCGGTAAGATCCACAGTCTGAATGATTTTTATGCGAAAGACAAGATATATGGCTTCTACAGCCATGTTCCTTATATCCGGTACAGATGACCGGACGGTGTGGGTCCAGTCTCTTCGGGAAAAAGGAATACGAAAAAAATGGCGGCATATGCCGTCATTTTTTTGACATCAACTCCTGATCTGTGTTATAATATTTCCAAATGTGTGCCGGGTCCCAGAGAGAATCGCGGCCGGTGCCGAAGGAGATCATTATGAAGAAAAAATCACTGATTTTTATGCTTGTTACCTGTCTGGTATTTGCGTTTGTCCTCACAGGCTGCTCGAAAAAAGATAAAACAGAGGGCGGCGCTGCGGATGCACAGGAAAGCGCAGCTGTCGAAACCGATGAGAATGGGGAGACCGCTGCCGCTGTCCCTGAGACGGATGAGAATGGGGAGGCCGTTGCTGCGGCGGAGACGGAAGCAGTACCGGAAGAACCGGTTGAACTCATGACAGGCAAGCATCATGCTACCATTACCGTTGCCAATTACGGCAAGATCATGGTCGAACTGGATGCGGATACCGCGCCGATCACCGTTACGAATTTCATTACGCTTGCGAAGGATGGCTTCTATGACGGTCTTACCTTCCACCGCATCATCGACGGATTCATGATCCAGGGCGGCGATCCCGACGGATCCGGTACCGGCGGTTCCGGAAAGAACATCAAGGGTGAGTTTTCCGCGAACGGCATCGAAAATGCGATCTCCCACACAAAGGGAACGATCTCCATGGCCAGGGGAAATGATTTTAATTCCGCAAGCTCCCAGTTCTTTATCATGGTGGACGATGCCCTGTATCTGGATGGGCAATATGCCGGCTTTGGACACGTAACGGACGGTCAGGATGTCGTTGACAAGATCGCGGCGGATGCACAGCCGGTGGATTCCAACGGACTCATTGCCGCGGATGCGCAGCCGGTCATTCAGAAGATCGAAGTCATGGATTAAGAGGATCAGCCAGGACAATGGCCTGATCGATCACAAAAATCAGCCCGGAAGGGCCTGATATAAAGGAAACCGAAGGAATAAGCAAAAGAGGAGGAAACCTATGGACGCATCTGGCGGAAGTGGAATATCGGCGGGTCGAAGTAGCATCGCAGGGGCGTCTGTCGGCTGCTCCTGCTGAGACATTATCTTGATACTTTGATCTGTCATGCCTGTGCGGTAAAACGATCCGTTTAAGGATGTTTTCCCCCACACTGATGAATGAACAGCCTTCATTCATACTTTCATCAAATCATTTGAGAGGAGGTCATGACAGAAATGGAATGGAATGTAGAGGACGCGCTCAAGTCGCTCCTGGAACAGAAAAAATATCAGGCACTGAAGGATATCCTGGTCACGATGAATCCGGCGGATATCGCGACCGTATTTGAAGAGATCAACGACGAGAAGATCCCCAGATTTTTCAGACTCCTGCCCAAAGAACTGGCAGCGGAGACATTTGTTGAGATGGATCCGGAACTGCAGGAACTGCTCATCAAAGGTTTCTCGGATGAAGAACTGCAGGACGTTGTTGATGAGCTCTACGTGGATGACGCTGTCGATATCGTGGAGGAAATGCCCGCGAATGTCGTCAAGCGTATCCTTGCGCAGGCCCAGCCTGACATGCGCAAGAAGATCAACGAGATCTTAAGATACCCGGAAAATTCCGCGGGATCAATCATGACCACGGAGTACGTCTCCCTGCGGCCGGACATGACGATCCGGGACGCGATCAACCGCATCCGGAGAACGGGTATTGACAAGGAGACCATTTATACCTGTTACATTACCGAAGGAAGAAAACTGCTCGGTTTTGTCACGGTAAAGGATCTGTTGCTGACTTCGGACGACGACAAGCTGGTCGGCGAGATCATGGATACGAACGTGATCTCTGTGAACACCCATACCGACCAGGAAGAAGTGGCGCAGACGCTGTCGAAGTACAACTTCCTTGCGCTGCCGGTCGTGGATACCGAGAACAGGATGGTCGGTATCGTAACATTCGATGACGCGATGGACGTTATTGAAGAAGAAACGACAGAGGATATGGAGATCATGGCAGGTATGACGCCTTCGGACAAGACGTACCTGCGTTCCAATGCGTATGATCTTTTTAAACACCGTATCCCTTGGCTTATGCTGCTGATGGTCTCGGCTACTTTTACGGGAATGATCATCACGGGATTTGAAAGCAAACTCGCGGCGCAGGTCGTGCTCACCGCGTTTATTCCCATGCTGATGGACACGGGCGGCAATTCCGGATCGCAGTCGTCCGTTACGGTGATCCGTGCGCTTTCGCTTGGCGAACTGGAATTCCCGGATCTGCCTATGGTCATTCTGAAGGAGATCGAGACAGCTGTCCTTTGCGGGGTCTGCCTGTCAGGAATCTGTTTTGTCAAGATCATGGTGGTCGACAGGATGCTGCTCGGCAATACGGATATCACACCGCTGACAGCGCTGGTCGTATGCCTTACCATGGCCGTGACAGTGCTGATTGCGAAGGTGATCGGATGCATCCTTCCCATGATTGCGAAGAGGCTCGGATTCGATCCTGCCGTTATGGCAAGTCCGTTTATTACAACGACAGTAGATGCGCTTTCATTGCTTGTGTATTTCGGGATCGCAAGCGCGCTGTTGTTTCATGTCTGATCTTATTGCCGGCGTTCCGCCGGCATTTTTCTTTTGGAAATCTTTCGAAAAACCGGATAGACAGTGTAACCCGGGGGTTTTTTATGGTACTGTAAGTATGTAAGAACAAGTTCTGTCAAAGAGATTTGTGAAAATGCCCCTGCAGGCATTTTCACTGCACTGTACAGGTGAAGAAACAAAAACCGGCACATGAAATAATAATGCATCAAACGGGAGGATAAGACTATGAAAAAGAAGGCAATGGGATATCTTGCTCTGATGACTGCACTGGTACTGGCTGCGGGAATGATCTCCGGCTGCAGCGGCGGAAAGAGTACTTCGTCTGCTTCGGAAAGCTACGGAGGGGGCAGTTACAGCGGCAATTCGAATGCCTCCTATGACCTGGAGGAGGAAGCCCCGGCCATGGCGGCGGAAGAGATGGTCGCAGATGGCGATGTGGCCTATGAACCCGGCATGGACAGCACTTCGGATACCGGAACATCCAACACGGCCGGAGAAGAAAATGACGCGCTGAAGATCGTCTATACCGGATCGATTTCCATAGAGACGACAGAGTATGACAAGACAGTCTCCGAATTAAAGGAGCTCTTTGCAAAGTACGGCATCAAGACAGCCAGCTCTTCAGAAAGCGATTCCGCTTCTTACTATTATTATAATGAAGGAAGTTCCCCGGTCAGAACACTGGAGCTGACGCTCCGCGTGCCGGCGGATCATTTCAATGAATTCTTTGACGCGACCGGGACGATCACCGGGTCCATCCGGTCAAAGAGCACGGACTCCCAGGATCTGACTAAGCAGTATAACGACCGGGCCGTCCAGATCGAATCGCTCGAGATCCAGCAGCAGAACCTGCTGAAAATGATGGAAGCGGCAGAAACCGTCGAGGACATGATCCTGATCGAAGACAGACTTTCCGAAATCAGGACACAGCTTCGGAAGCTGAATTCCGCCAACGAGCAGATCGATTATGACGTGGCTTATTCGGAAGTGACGATGTATATCCGCGAGGTAAAGATCTATACCGAGGCAAAAGAGCAGGAGACTTTCCTGCAGCGGATCACCCGCAGCATCTCTGAATCAGCCGAATCTTTCCTGGAGAACATGCAGGATCTGCTGGTGGCGCTGATCTACCTTCTCCCCTACATCGTGATCATTGCGATCCTCGTCTTCCTGTTCAGAAAGCCGATCAAAGCGCTAAGGGAAAGGCATAAAGAGAAGAGCAGGCTGCGGAAAGAAGCCAGAATGAAGAAAAAAGCAGAGAAGGAGCAGGCGAAACGCAGCAAATACGAATATACGAAAAAAGAGCCGGAAGCAGAGAAGAAGGAACAGGAGTGACAAATATACACCTGCCGGAGCTGCCGGAAGGATTGCAATATTCTTTCTGACAATGTAAAATTAATACAGTATTCTAATCATACGGGAGGAAACTGTATATGAAGGAAACAAGGAGATCTCTGTGCAGCCCGTTTTCGCTGATCCTGCTGCTTGCGGTAATATTCACGGTTCTTGCCGGACCGTCTGCAGTGCAGGCTAAAACGGTGAAGGCGGTCGAAGCGGGCAGTGTTTACAAAGTCGGGAGTATCGTCTACTATGTCCATCCGCAATACGGCTATATCTGTGCGTACAATACAAAGACAAAAAAGAACACCCGGCTTCGCGGAAATGAAGGGACGGACTGGGGATATACCAGGCTGATCGTGAAGGGAAAATATATCTATGCGCTGCTTGATAAGAGCGTCGGATCTGACGGCGGGACCATGGACGCTGAGATCGACAGGATCTCGCTGAACGGAAAGTCCAGAAAGACGCTGGCGAATCATACCTGGTTCAGCTTCAGCATGGCCGGTTCGAAGATCTATTATTCTCAGATGACCGGCGGCAGCAATTACGACGGCAGGGAAGGCGCCGCTATGTGCATGAAGCTGAACGGAAAAGGGAAGGCGTCTGCAGCCGGCATTACCCTGGCAAAACACGCATCCTCGGCATTGACGATCAGCGCTTACGGAACTTCATCCGGATCCACAGGGAAGTACAGTTATTCGATTGCCGAGAAAGGAAAGGCCCTGAAACGCGGCAGCAGAACACTGTTTAAGTGCAAGGGAACGGACTGGATCCCTTATATTCAGTCGGTCGATGCCCACGGGGATGCGGTGCTCGCAAAGTACAGCTACCGGAAGTCCAACGGCATGGTTTACTGCAGGCTGATCTATATGGACAGGAACGGAAAGAACAGAAAGGTGCTGAGTGATTACATGCCGGTGAGCTGAAGCCTGCGGTTCCGGAGTGAATACCGCAGCATGAAGGTATCAAAAAAGGTCTTCGGAGGAGATGTCCTCCGGAGATCTTTTTTGATCATAAAAAAACGCCGGAACACACCGGCGATTTCATGTTTTATTCAGGTTTGCTGTCCTTTGTTGTCCCGCCCGGTTCGTATCGCACTGGCAGGCTGACAAGGGCAGGTGCGGCTGACAGATCTTTGTTCAGTATTAAATCGACGGCTGCTTCAGCCATCTGACGGATCGGCTGGACGATCGTGGAGCAGATTACTTTATCTGTGTAGAAACTCCTGATCCCGTCGTAGCCAATGACCTGCACATCTTCCGGAACACGAAGCCCTTCACTGCGCAGGAAGCTGACCACATGTACCGCCAGCTGGTCGGAATTGCAGAATATACCGTCGTAATCTGAGACACCGTCGCGGATCCGGGAACGCAGATATGCATAAAACGGTGCTTCCGTCTCGGAATCGTTTAAAACGATCGAATTGTATTTAATGTTTCTGCTCCGGCAGATACTCTCAAAGCCGGATTCCCTTTTGTTGACCTCGCCGTAAATATCGGATCCGATGCGGAAGAAGAGGAGATTCCTGCATCCGAGCGCAATCAGCTTTTCCGCTGCCAGCTGGCCGCCGCCGAAATTATCGGATGACACACAGGGGATTCCCGCACTGAAGTGCCGGTCGATGGACACAAAAGGAAGGCCTTCGTCAATAACAAGATCGGGATGATAAGTCAGACCGATGATCCCGTCGATCTTATGCTGCATCACCAGTTCAATGCATTTCCGCTCGGCTTCGGGATCAAAATTGGTGATCATCAGATTATTGCGGTAGCCGTGTTTCATGAGGCAATCGGTTATTTCATCCGTAAGTGCAGCAAAAAAAGGATGTTTTATGGAAGGCATCAGCAGCGCAATACTGTCAGTCTGATTCGTCTTGAGCGCTCTTGCGGAACCGTTCAGACGGTACCCGAGCTTTCTGGCGGCCTCCTCAACCTTAAGACGATAGGATTCACCGACAGCCTGTCCGTTGAAAACATTGGAAACGGTTCCCAGAGAAACACCGGCTTCTTTTGCGACATCTTTCATAGTCGGAGGTGAATTTTGCTTTTTCATATCGCGATTATAACATGTGTATTGCAAAAGTAAAGTATTTTCGGAAAATTATTTCATGAATTATGAAACTACGTTTCATGAACGTTGGACTATAAACATAGAGAATAATTCGGATTATAGTTTTTGCATATAATGAAATAACGTTTTCCTGCGTAATATGAAACAAATCAGGTATAATTGTTATATTGAGTTCCGTTTTTGCATAATAAAATAATATAAATTTGCTGAATTCTTTTATTGACAGTCACGCACTGTTCATATATAATCTCATACGTAACTTTTGCAACGTTTCATGAAGACATTGTGAAACAAATATCAACAAATCCCAAGGGAGGAACACAACATGAAGAAAAGAATTCTGGCAACTCTTCTGTCTGCTCTGCTGATCCTGAGCCTGGCAGCCTGCGGCGGCGGCGGTGCCGCAGAAGGCGGCGAAGGCGGCGAAGGCGGCGAAGGCACAACGATCACGATCTTCAACTCCAAGATGGAGATCCAGAGCCAGATGGAAGAAATGGCAGCCAAGTATTCGGAAGAGAAGGGCGTAACCGTAGAAGTTTACTATTCAAGTGATACGGTAGCAGCTCATCTGTCAACCCGTTATGCATCCAATGAGCCTTATACTCTTTCCATGGTAGACGCAAAGGATGTCTATGCACTGGCAGCAGAGCATGCTCTTGATCTGTCCGATCAGGACTGGGTAAAGGATACCACCCAGGCGATCACGATCGACGGCAAGACCTACGGCTTCCCGGTCTGCGTAGAAGCAAGAGGTATCATCTACAATGCTGATGCTATCAAGAATGCAACAGGCAATGACTTTGATCCCACTTCCATCAAGACTACCGAAGATTTCCAGGCGCTCGTAGATGCCTGCAAGGCCGGCGGTATGGAAAGCCCTACCGGCGTCATGAAGGAAGACTGGTCTCTCGGCGCTCATTTCCTTGCTGAGGTTTATGAGCAGCAGGAAGATCCCGATGCCTTTATCGCCGGCATCAAGGACGGCTCCATCGTTCTTGCTGACGACCCCAAGTTCAACGCTATGATGGATACCTTTGATGTACTGAAGGACAACAACTATGCTAAGGATGCTGCGATCTCCGCAGAACGTGAAGTAACCGAGCAGAAGCTGGCTGAAGGCGAGATCGCTTTCATGTTCGGCGGCAACTGGGACTGGTCCGTAATCAATGCTTATGATTACACCGAGAACATGGGCATGATGCCTGTTCCGAATGATTCCAATGACGGCACGAATGAAAAGCTTGTCGGCGGCGGTTCCAAGTATTTCTTCATCGATTCTTCCGAGAATACTTCCGAAGCACAGCAGCAGGCTGCAAAGGATTTCCTGAACTGGCTCGTCTATGATGAAGAAGGACAGGATTTCGTTGTAAACCAGTGCGCACTTGTTCCTGCATACTCCAACATCACGCTTGCAGTTGCCGATCCGCTTTCCGCTTCCGTAAAGTCTTACTCTGACAGCGGTGCGCTGGTTCCCAACTACAACTATCTGCCCGATGATCACTATGCCAAGATCGGTGCTTCCTTCCAGAAGTATCTCGCAGGCGAAGTTGATCGTGCCGGATTTGCACAGGAAATCACAGATTACTGGGCAACTGCCGAAGTAGGAGCACACTAATTGTTTTTGACCGGTGCCGGGATGACCTCCCGGCAGCGGTGTTTAAGAGGAGAAAGAATGAAACAGAATACACTGTCATACAAAGTCAAACAGTATCTTATGTTTGCGGGACCCGGAACAATCCTGTTCCTGGCGGTGGTCATCATTCCCTTCCTTTACGGTCTTTATCTGACGCTTACCAGCTGGGACGGCGTCAGCGCTGTAAAGCCTTTCGTGGGATTTGACAACTTTGCCGCAGCATTTTCAGATGTTGACTACTGGCACGCAATGGGAAGGACCGTGATCTACTCGGCCATTTCGGTCGTTCTGATCAATGTGGTCGCCTTCGCCCTGGCCTATCTGGTCACCAAGGGAATCAAGGGACAGAACTTCTTCCGTGCCGGTTTCTTCGTACCGAACCTGATCGGCGGTATCGTTCTTGGTTACATCTGGAAATTCGTCTTCAACCGTGCTTTCGTAGCGATCGCAAGCGCCATTTCCGGAGGAAGCGCTCCTTCCCTTCTTTCCACAACGAACGGAGCCATGTTCTGCCTGATCCTTGTTTCGGTCTGGCAGTATGCCGGTTATATGATGCTGATCTATGTCGCCGGATTCATGAGCGTTTCCGCAGATGTCAAGGAAGCTGCCATGATCGATGGCTGCAACTCCAGCCAGGCAATGTGGAATGTGACGATCCCGCTGATGCGCGCATCTTTCGTGCAGTGCATCTTCCTTTCCATCACCCGCTGCTTCGTGGTCTATGATGTCAACCTGTCGTTGACAAACGGTGAGCCTTTCAACTCATCCGTCATGGCAGCCATGCACGTTTACAACCAGGCATTCACCTACAAGAACTACGGCCTGGGCCAGGCTGAAGCCCTCATCCTGTTCATCGTCTGCGCAGTAGTAGGCGTGACACAGGTCATGATCGGTAAGAGAGGGGAGGTTGCTGCATAATGACTGATAATGAAAGAGCTGCACGTAAAAAGAAGATCATGAACGTCATCATGTGGGTCGTTCTGCTGATCGTCTTCATCTGCTTTATCACCCCGTTTATCCTTGTTATCATCAACGTGTTCAAGACAAAGGGCGATATCACGTCCAATCCGCTGGCACTGATCGGTGAACATGGATTCACGCTGAAGAACTTCCCTGAGGCCATGAAGAAGATGAACTTCTGGAGAGTATTCGGAAACTCCTTTTTCATCACCACCTGCGCAACGATCCTGACCATCATCGTGTCCTCCATGACCGCTTACGTATTCGTAAGAAACGGCAAATGGAAATTCGTAACGCTGATCTTCTCTCTGATGATCGCGTCAATGGTCATTCCGTTCCAGGTCCTCATGGTACCGCTCGTATCCGTATACGGCGGACTTCTGGGCGTCCTGAACCACAGGATCACACTGATCCTGATGCATGTGGGCTTCTCCGTCTCGATGGCAATGTTCATGTTCCATGGCGCCATCAAGACGAATATCCCGCTGGAGCTTGAAGAAGCTGCTACGATCGACGGCTGCAACAAATGGCAGACCTACTGGAAGATCGTATTCCCGCTTCTTACTCCTACCATCGCTACAGTCGCCATCATCAACGCAATGGCATACTGGAACGACTACCTTCTTCCCAGCCTTGTGCTTAAGAAGAAAGAACTCTATACCATCCCGATCGCCACACAGGCATTCTACGGAACATACTCGACCGATATCGGACTCGTTATGGCTGCACTGCTGCTGGCCATGCTGCCGATCCTGATCCTGTATATCTTCCTGCAGAAGTACATCGTAGAGGGTGTTACCTCCGGTGCTGTTAAGGGCTGATCCATAGAAAATCATTTATCCCGCCGGGCTTCCCGGCGGGATTTAAAAGAGAAGGGGAGATAACAGCGGATGATTAAGAAAATATTTGATATGGACAATCCGCTGATGCAGGGGCTCTCCACGGCAGCGTATCTGATGATCCTGAATTTCCTCACCGTCATCTGCTGCCTGCCTGTAGTTACAGCCGGCGCTTCGCTTACCGCCCTGCATGATGTCATGCGGGATATGGTAAGGCACGAAGAGACTTATCCGGCAAAGATGTTTTTCGATTCCTTCAGGAGGAATCTGAAAGCAGGATCACTGATGGGACTGATTTTTATTGCCGCAGCAGTCCTGATCCTCTTTAACTATTATGCTGCCGCAGCTTTTCTCCCGCCGTTCAGATTTGTTTCGCTGGCGCTCGGGATCATTGTTCTTGCGGTAAGCTTTTATGCTTTTTCACTGCTGGCACGATTTGAAAATACTGTACGCGGGACGCTGAAAAATGCTGTGCTCCTGACAGCAGGCTGTTTTCCGCAGACCGCTGCTGTGACAGCGTTTACGATCGCTTTCTATCTCGCAGCATTAAGATTTACGACGGTGATCGCACCGGTCGCGCTTATGTTCGGAATCTCGCTGCCTGTGTATGTAAGCGCATTTTTACTGAATAACACACTGGAGAGAATGGAAGCAGGGAACTGACTATGAAAAATACTGTAAAAGCAAGGCTTGAAGAAGTTTATGACGAGCTGAAATGGCTTTACATGGAATTATATAACAACGATCAGGAAGCATTTTCCTATTTTACCGAGATGCTGATGCGCAGCTATGAGGGGCGCCGTGCCGGTCTGAAAAAGATGGACGAAGCGCGTCTGGCGGATCCGGACTGGTACCGGTCGAATAAGATCATGGGCATGATGCTTTATGTAGATCTCTTTGCCGGGGACCTTACAGGGGTAAAGGAAAGGATTTCCTATTTTGAAGAACTCGGGATCAATTATATCCACCTGATGCCGCTTCTGGATACCGTCCCGGAAAAGAGCGACGGCGGCTATGCGGTCACGGATTTCCGGAAAGTGAGAGAAGATCTGGGCACCATGAAGGATCTGGAGGAACTCTCCAAAGCCTGCCATAAGCGGGGCATCTCCCTCTGCCTGGATTTTGTCATGAACCATACCGGCGACGAACATGCCTGGGCAAAGGCAGCCAGAGCCGGAGATCCGGTCGCAAAAGGCAGATATTTCTTCTTTGACAGCTGGGATCTCCCGGCGAAGTTCGAAGCATCGATCCCGGACGTGTTCCCGACGACTGCGCCGGGCAGCTTCACCTGGCTGGATGACTGCAATCAGGCAGTTATGACGATGTTCTATCCGTTCCAGTGGGATCTGAATTATTCCAACCCGCTGGTCCTGAATGATATGACGGAAAATCTCCTGTTCCTTGCAAACAGGGGAATGGATATTATAAGACTGGATGCGATCCCTTATATCTGGAAGGCGCTCGGCACGGACTGCAGGAACCTCCCTCAGGTCCATACGATCGCAAGGATCCTTTATCTTTCCTGTTATGTTGTATGCCCCGGCGTGCTGATGCTGGGAGAGGTAGTCATGGAACCGAAGAAAGTGGCTGCCTATTTTGGAACCGAAGACAGGCCGGAATGCCGGATGCTCTATAATGTTACGACCATGTGCAGTACATGGCACACTCTTGCGACCCGCGACGTCAGGCTGCTGAAGCATCAGATGGATCAGGTGTGCGCACTCCCCCCGCAGTGCATCTTCCAGAACTACCTCCGCTGCCATGACGATATCGGATGGGGACTGGATTATCCGTTCCTGTCACAGTTCGGGATCGGGGAAGTTGCTCATAAAAGATATCTGAACGATTTCTTTATTGGGCGGTTTTCCGGAAGCTGGTCAAGAGGTGAACTGTACAATGAAGATCTGCGCCTCGGCGACGCAAGGCTCTGCGGAACCACCGCTTCGCTCTGCGGACTGGAGTCTGCCGGAACGGAGGAAGAAGCGGAGACTGCGCTCAGGCGCGATCTGATGCTGCACGCATTTATGCTCGCACAGAGCGGCATTCCGGTCCTGTATTCAGGAGATGAGATCGGACAGCTGAATGATTACAGCTATCATCAGGATCCGAAAAAACAGGATGACAGCCGAAATGTTCACAGAGGAAAATTCAACTGGGAACTGGCGGAACGGAGAAAAGACCCTGAGACGGTGAACGGCAGACTGTACGGCTTGCTCAAAAAGCTGATCAGACTGAGGAGCGAAAATGAAGTGTTCCGTTCGGATGCGCATGTACATACTTTCTGGACCGGATCGGATTCTGTGCTCGGCATTTACCGTGAGTATGACGGAAAAGGCCTGGTGGGACTGTTCAACTTCTCCGAATGGCCGATCCCGGTCTATTATCCGGACGGCACTGATCTTATGAGCGGGAACAAAATAAAAGCGGGGGACAGTCATATCGACGGCTACGGCTTCGTATGGCTGGCGACAGGTGAAAATAATGAGCAGGAAGCTTGAGATCGCTAGACAGTTCGAAGCTGAAAATATTCCGAAAATAGCCATGAATATGCGCCCGGCCTATCATCTTACAGGCAGCAGAGGCTGGATCAATGATCCGAACGGCTTTTCCGTATATAAAGGGGAGCTGCATCTGTTTTATCAGGCGAATCATTATGCCCTGGAACCCGGTTCGATCCATTGGGGGCATGTAAAAACAAAGGATCTGATCCATTGGGACCGCATGCCGGTCGCGCTGGCGCCGGATATGCCCTACGATAAGGACGGGTGTTTTTCCGGCGGTGCTGTAGAAACGGCTGACGGAAAGCATATGATCATGTACACCGGGTATGTGGAAGACGGCGCTGACATCAGACAGACCCAGTGCATCGCTGTGGGTGACGGAACGGATTATGAAAAATATGCGCTGAATCCGGTACTCTCAGAAAAGGATCTTCCTGCCGGAGGAAATATAGCTGATTTCCGTGACCCGAAGATCTGGAGAGAAGCGGACGGATATATGGCAGCTGTTGTGAACCGTGATAAGGACAGAAGGGCAGTCGTACTGATCTATGAGAGCAGGGACGGCCTGTCCTGGAAATATAAAGGAACTGCTGCGGGAGACAGTAAGCCTGACGGCAGGATGTGGGAATGCCCGGATATTTTTGCACTGGATGGAAAGGATGTCCTGCTTTTCAGTGTGCAGGGAAAAGACGGCGATGTCCCTGAGGAAGACAGAGGGTTTGAGACGATCCTTCGCACCGGTACCTTTGACAGAGAAAACTGTATATTCAATGCGGAGGAAGAATTCATCGTTGACTATGGAACGGATTTTTATGCGCCCCAGACTGTCCTTCTACCGGATGGAAGGCGGATCATGACCGCCTGGATGCAGTATTGGAGAACAGCCAATGATGCGCCGGATGATCTTGATTTCAGAGGACAGATGATCTTCCCCAGAGAACTGTCTTTAAAGAACGGTATCCTGTACCAGGTGCCGGCCAGAGAGCTGAAAGCATACAGAGGAAAGTATTTCGCGATCAAAGGACATGACGGCGCCGGAAGATTCTCGCATGAAGATATTAACGGCAGATGCGCGGAACTGGATCTTGTGATCAGGAACCGCAGACCGGGTGCCCCGGGCAGGTTCGTGATCAATATCGCAGAGGATTTCTCGCACAGGACCGTCATAGAGGCTGATCTGTCCGAGGGAATGATCACCGTGGATCTGACGGAATCCGGAAATCCGGAGAGCATGGCGGTCAGAAAAAGTTTTCCTGCAGAGCCGGAAAACGGTACGCTCAGCCTGAAGATCCTTCTTGACCGCTACAGTGTGGAGCTCTTCGCCGGAGACGGGAAGAGCACAGCGTCATTTGTTCTTTACGCACCGCAGGAAGCAGACGGCATATCGTTTGAGCAGACCGGCGGTGTGACCGCTGATATAGACTTTTACAGACTGGAGTTTTAATCGTTATGGAAAAAAGATTTGACGTGGCAGCATTAGGCGAACTGTTAATCGATTTTACCGAAAGCGGTCTGAGTCCGCAGGGCAATCCCCTTCTGGAAGCCAATCCCGGCGGCGCCCCCTGCAATGTTCTGGCCATGCTGAAGAAGCTGGGAAAGGAATGCGCGTTCGTCGGCAAAGTAGGATGCGACCGGTTTGGCTATGAACTGAAGGACGTGGTCGAGGAAGCCGGCATCTGCACGGAAGGACTGCTGTTCGATCAGGATGCCCGTACAACGCTGGCCTTTGTAAAGACTGCGCCGAACGGAGACAGGAGTTTCTCCTTCTTCAGGAATCCCGGTGCGGATATGATGCTGACAGCGCAGGAGCTTCCCCTGGATATCATAAAGAACACCCGTGTTTTCCATTTCGGAACGCTGTCCATGACACATCCGGGCGTCCGGGAAGCCACAAAGAAAGCCGTGGCCGCCGCGAAGGAAGCCGGCGCGCTGATCTCTTTCGACCCGAATCTTCGTCCGATGCTGTGGGATGACCAGGAAGAGATGAAAGAGCAGGTCCTTTACGGGCTGTCCGTTTGTGATATCCTGAAGATCGCCGACAACGAGATCGAATTTCTTACGGGAAGCCAGGAAAAGGAAGGCATTGAACAGTTGAAAAAACTGGCGCCGGGATGTAAAATAATGAATGTGACATTCGGGGCGAACGGAAGTCTCAATGTCAGCGCGGAAGGGACGGTATTCGTTCCTGCTGTGACGCTCGGCGGTACGATCGAGACAACCGGGGCCGGAGATACATTCTGTGCCTGCGTCATCAATTATGTGCTGGATCATGGCACTGACCTCACACAGGATCAGAGAAAAGAGATGCTGCGATTCGCAAATGCGGCAGCATACATTGTCACCACGAAGAAGGGCGCGATCCGCTCGATGCCGGAACCGGCGGAAGTGGAAGCGATTCTTTGATAAACGGACCGGTGCTTTCCGTAATAAGCACCAAACCAGGTTTGCTGCTTTTCCAAAAAGCAGATGAATCCATTGGCAGGCGGGCACTCCACGCAATGTTCGTCTGTACATAAGAAAAGGAGGCTTATACCGTGTGCTCGCGGTGCGGCAGTGTGGAGACCTGTCGTAATGCAGTTGCGTTTGAAACGCATGCGAGGCAGTTTGGCGGAGGCCTTTCTGTCAGAGCAGTAACCAGATGTCAGAAGTTATCATGAAGGGACTCAAGAAGGTCTACAGCGGAGGCGTGACGGCAGTACATGATGTCAACATTGAGATCAAGGATAAGGAATTTATCGTACTTGTCGGACCGTCCGGATGCGGAAAGTCAACAACCCTTAGAATGGTTGCCGGACTGGAAGATATCTCCGGCGGCGAGCTGTGGATCGACGGGAAGCTTGTAAACGATGTCGAGCCGAAGGACCGTGATATCGCCATGGTTTTCCAGAGCTACGCTCTGTATCCGCACATGACCGTGCGTGACAACCTGGGATTCGCCCTGAAGCTCAAGAAGGTTCCGAAGGAAGAGATCGACAAGAAGGTCAATGAGGTCGCTCAGATCCTGGATATCACCCAGTACCTTGACCGTAAGCCGAAGGCTCTTTCCGGCGGACAGCGTCAGCGTGTCGCCATCGGCCGTGCCATGGTCCGTGACCCGAAGGTATTCCTGATGGATGAGCCGCTTTCCAACCTTGATGCCAAGCTGAGAAACCAGATGCGTGCCGAGATCATCAAGCTCCGTCAGCGTATCAACACCACTTTCATGTATGTTACCCATGATCAGACAGAGGCTATGACGCTGGGTGATCGTATCGTCATCATGAAGGATGGTTTTGTAAACCAGATCGGATCCCCTGAAGAAGTATTCGGCAAGCCCGTAAACCTGTTCGTAGCCGGATTCATCGGAATGCCTGTTATGAACTTCTTCGACGGCTGCAAGCTCCTTCTTGAAGGCGGCAAGTACTATGCAGAGATCCGCGGCGTGAAGTTCGAACTTTCAGACTTCCAGCAGAAGGCTCTGAAGCAGAACGGACAGCAGCCCTGCGATATCGTAGCAGGTATCCGTCCTCAGCACATCACTGTCGGCGACGGCGAACTTTCCGCCAAGATCGAAGTTTCCGAAATGCTCGGTTCCGAGTACAACCTGCATGCAAGATCCGATAAGGATGAAGTCGTTATGGTTATCCCTACCGTCGGTCTGGATGTAGACGTATCCATGGGACAGCAGGTCAAGTTCACCACACAGCCTGAGCTCATTCAGCTGTTCGACAAGGCCACCGGAAACAACCTGATCTGGTATGATAAGGAGTCTGCTGACAACAATTCTCCCGTCTGCAAGGACTACAAATTCTGATGAAAAGCCAAAGAAAAAGGGATGCCGCAAGGCATCCTTTTTTCTCACACGCCAAACAGATAACAGACGCTGCAGTCTCCTTATCTGTCCGAAAAGGCGTATATAGTGCGGAATCTGCTCTGTGCATACCTGTAAGGCATGTTCAGCCCAGATTCAGTCCGAGTTTGCTCTGATCATTTGACAGGGTAAACTGGAAGTAACTGCCGGACATCAGCTGTTTTGTCCAGTGGACGGGTTCTCCGGTATCGGAGGAAGCAACAGTCTCCCGGAGCACGAACAGCGGCATTCCTTTCTTTATATCAAGAAGCCGGGCTTCTTCAGGCGTTGCAGCCCCTGCTTCAAGTATCACATTCACATTGCAGTAATCCTCGGGATTTGCCCCTGTATGTTCAGCAAGGGTGGCATACAGGGATTTGTTTTCCAGATCGCAGTCCAGGAGAAATCCGTATTTTTTCTTAGACAACCGGACGTGTTCAATAATGACAGGAATTCCGCCCGCAGAACGCAGTCTGTTCAGGTAGATTACAGTGTCGTCAGGAGAGAGCTTCAGCAGCTGAATATCCCGGGCAGTCGGCTTCTGCTCCTCGAGCTGCAGCACATGCGTGCTGATCTCCACATTATTTCTTTTGCATGCGGTGGTGAAGCCTTCGAACCGGAAAAGGCTGGAATCCATCTTTTTTCTTTTCACAAAAGTGCCTTTTCCGTGCTTTTTTACCACAAGATCATCCTCTGCAAGCTCCGCGATGGCCGCGCGGACCGTCACACGGCTTACCCCATAGATCTCACAGAGCTTTGCTTCACTGGGCAGCGCCTGCCCTTCCCGGTATTCTCCGGATCCGATCTTATGTTTAATGTCATCGTAGATCTGTTGATATAATGTCACTTCGCTTTGCGTTTCAAGCATCTCTTTCTCCGCCTTTGCTTTTTGTTTGATTAATCCGCTAACACACAAGAGGTGTTAACACGTCTTGTCAAAATTGTATCATGTATTAACTTGTATGTCAATGTATTGCGTTTTTTTCTGTGATCTGATCTGTGCAGCGATGCCGGGCATAAAATCATCTGAAATAGGAAAACGATACCCCATAAAGATATTGCATTGATATGTTATTCAGGGATTTTTTCTGAAATGGGATTATTAAAAAAGATGCTACCCTTTTGTAGAGAATAATAATCTTGCAATGCATAAATAAAGGGTAGCGCAGATTTGAAAAAAGTCTTATCTGCCCAAATGTAATCGTAAAAACAATTCTGGAAGTGAGAGATGGGGTATCGTCAGTTAATTAATACCTGTCGAGTACCCAAAACGAAAAAATAATTCTTTCCTGCAGGTCGGCTGTATCGTGCAGTCAGAATCAAGATGACAGAATCCGAAAAAAAGAATAAAACCTATTGACACTTGTCATATGACGTGTTATGATAAGCACACGAAAGACGTAATAACACGTCTTATAACAAACCGGAAAAACCGGGAACAATTAAGGAGGACCAGAAATGAAAAAGTACAGATGGTTGGCACTTTGTCTTGCGGTCGTGATGTGCTTCGGTATGCTCGCCGGATGCGGCGGCTCAGGGGATGCCCCTGCTGAGACGGAAGCAGCAGGCGAAACAGAAGCGGCAGCAGAAGGCGGCGATGAGGCAGCAGCACCTGCAAGCGGCGACCAGGTAACGATCAAATTCGTGCACAAGTTCCCCGAAGAGAACAGAATGAAGTTCTTTGAAGAAGTGGTAGCGAATTTTGAGGCAGCGAATCCGAACATCAAGATCGAGATGACAGCCTACGGCGATGAAGAGATCAAGGACAAGACCCGTGTTCTTCTCGGAAGCGCAGATGCCCCCGACATCTACTTCACCTGGAGTGGTGAGCGTATCACACAGTATGTTGACACCGGCAATACGCTTGATATTTCAAGCTATCTGGAAGAGGATTCTGCATGGAAGGACAGCTTCAACCCCGTCATGCTGGAGGCCTGCAATAAGAATGGTTCCTACTGGTGCGTACCGTGGGATTATTCCTCCAAGGAAATGGTCTATAACAAAGCTGTCTTTGAAGCAGCCGGTATTACCGAAGTTCCCACTACCTGGGCACAGCTTCTTGAGGACTGCGAGAAGATCAAAGCAGCCGGTTATGTTCCGATCGCAATGGGCAATCAGTATCCCTGGGTTGTCTGCCACTATCTGACAAGCCTGAATGACAAGATGGTTCCGAAGGATGTCATCGCGAAGAACTACTCTCTGGAAGATCCCAACTTTACCGATCCCGGTTATGCACAGGCCATGGATCTCGTAAAGGAACTGTATGACAAAGAGTACTTCAACCAGGATGCCAATTCCGCGACATGGGAAATGTCCCAGTCTATGGTACAGGAAGGCAAAGCGGGCATGATTTATGAGGAAGTACAGAACCTTGTAAACTATAATTCTGCTCTTGGCGAGGAAGGCTGGGGCTATTTCGATCTTCCCGAGGTCGAAGGCGCAGCAGGTGAGACAGGTTATATCACTGGCGGACCTGATGTATTCATGGTCAACTCCGCATCTGCTCATCCGGATGAAGCGATCACATTCCTGAAGTATATCACCAGCGATGAAGTCCAGTCGAAGATGGCTTATGAGCTTGGCTTCCTGCCTGCGACCAAGGTGGAGCTGGATCCTGCACAGTGCTGCCCCGGCATCGTTGATATCATTGAGAAGAATCTCAATGCGCCCGGCATGTCTGAATGGCTTGACTGCGTACTGAACCAGACCGTTTCCGAAACATGGCTGGAAGGATGCCAGACCATTTTCGCTGATGATGACGGTGCTGCAGTTATGGAAAAGGTCACTGCGACGGCGGTGGAAGTAAAGGAAGATATGGAATAATCATTCCGGAATCACAGCAACCGCAAAACTGAAAAAGGCCGCAGACCGGTAAGGAATGCGGCCTTATCCAAAAAAAGGAGAAGACCGAATGAGTGCGCTGAAAAGGAACCGCATGGCTGTGCTGGTATTCCTGGCACCGGCTGTCATTCTTGTGGGTCTGCTGGTATTTTTCCCAGTCCTTCTGAATATCTATTACAGTCTGTTCAAATGGACGGCCTACTCAGCCGATATGAAATTCGTCGGTCTGAAGTATTATCAGAAGCTCTTCAGCGATCCTAAGATAGCCCTTTCCATCAAGAACAATGTAATGTATGCCGTGGTCTCCCTGATCTTCCAGACCGGTCTGGGACTGATCATTGCACATCTTTTCGTAACATTCGCAAACACAAAATACGCGGCGATCACCCGCGTGGTCATTTTTATCCCTGCTGTCATTTCCCTGACCGCGATCGGCCTTTTGTGGGTCATCGCCTACAATCCTTCTCTCGGTTTCGTCAATGCGATTCTGGAAGCGGCAGGCCTCGGCAGATTTGCCCATGACTGGCTGGGCGACGCCAATACGGCGATGATGTCGATCATCATGGTGTCGCAGTGGCAGTATATCGGAGAAATGGTCATGCTGTATACCGTTGGTCTGCAGGCTGTTCCCACAGATATTTATGAGGCAGCGACGATCGACGGCGCCAGCAACTGGCAGACATTCCTGCATGTCACAGTGCCCATGATCCGATCCACCATCCTTATGAATATGACGATCACCATTATCGGAGCGTTCATGGTGTTCGATGAAGTCTATGTTATGACGAGCGGCGGTCCGGGCGGTGCTACGGAAACGCTTGCCACACTGATGTATGAAACCGGTTTCCGAAAGGATAACATGGGCTACGCCAGCGCGATCGGCGTGCTCCTGTTCCTGATCACGTTTGCGTTCTCGTTTATCCAGATGAGGCTGTATAACGTAAATGAAATGATGGGGAGGAGCAAGGAATCATGAGTATGGCAACGAGAACAAAAAGAGGCATCATCCATCTGATCATGACTGCCTACATGATTATTATCGTTTTCCCGCTCCTCTGGATGCTGATCAGCGGATTCAAGAGCAATTCCGAGATCTTCGGTTCGCCCTGGAGCTTTCCGTCCAGCCTGAATCCCAAAAACTATATTTATGCCTGGCAGACATACATCCAGAGAGCGACCCTGAACAGCCTGTTCTTTACAATTCTGGGTACTGTGCTGACCGTCCTGATCGCAGGTATGGCTGCTTACGCCGTGATCCGTTTCCGGCTGAAGTCTTCCTACATCATTTTCCTGTTCATTCTCTCAGGAATGATGCTGGCGCCGCAGTGCTCTCTGATCCCGATCTACAAGATGCTCGGTATTACGCATCTGTACAATACCAGGATCGGCCTCCTGCTGCCGTATGTGGCTTACCGGATCCCGTTCTCCTTCTTTATGATGTGGTCGTTCATGGTAACGCTGCCGATCGAAGTGGAGGAGGCGGCGACGATCGACGGCTGCAGCGTGTTCGGAACATTTTTCCGGGTCGTCATGCCCATGTGCAAGCCTGCTATCGCAACAACGGCTGTCATGTGCGCCCGTTTTATCTGGAACGATTTCGCTTTCGCACTGGTCTTTACGGAAGGCAAGGCCCTGCAGACCGTGCCGCTGT
This sequence comes from uncultured Lachnospiraceae bacterium, assembly GCA_946631165.1. Taxonomy (GTDB): domain Bacteria; phylum Bacillota; class Clostridia; order Lachnospirales; family Lachnospiraceae; genus UBA3305. The sequence continues at coordinate 21,874 of CAMOZZ010000013.1, forward strand.
CGATCTTTTCCATGCGGTCCACTTCCCAGACAGACTGGGGTGTGCTGCTCGGCGGTCTTACACTGGCTGCACTGCCGATGGTCATCATGTATATCGTGCTGCAGAAATACTTTGTCTCCGGCGCCAATTCCGGTGCTGTAAAGGGATGATGAAACGCCCGTAAAAGGAGCCTGAAATGATTAAAATAGCATGCGTCGGCGATAATGTCGTAGATATCAATTATATAGACGGAATGATCCATCCGGGGGGAAACTGCGTAAATGTGGCTGTTTACTGCAGGCAGATGGGACATCAGGCTGCGTATGTCGGGGTGCTGGCGGATGATGAGAACGCAAAGATCGTGACGGATTCGCTGACGGCATTTGGTGTGGACTGGCACATGTGCCCGGTCCTGCACGGGGAGACCGGAAGGTGTCCGTGCAGACTTGTCGATGGGGAGAGGATCCTCTCCGATGAGAATGACGGCGGTCTTGTGAAATCGGATCCGCTTGTGCTGACCGATGAGATCCTGGCGTATCTGAAAGGCTTTGATCTCGTACACAACAGCTGCTACAGCTATTTTGACGAACAGCTTTACAAGATTAAGGAGATCGGTGTCCCGCTGCTTTATGATTTCTCCACCGTATGGAACAGGGATCCCGCACGGCTTAAGCTGGTACTGGATTCAGCGGATTACGTGCTGTTTTCCGAAATTGAAACGCTGTCCGAAGAAGAAAACCGGCAGATGCTGCTCGATGCCGTCGACAAGTACGGCGTCAGGCTTGCTGTCATGACGATGGGCATCAAAGGCGCCTTCGTCTATGACGGCAGGAAAATATATGAGAAAGCTCCCTATAATGTGGACGCCGGCGCAATCGACACGACCGGCTGCGGCGATTCCTGGATCAGCGGATTCATTACGACCTATGTGGAGATCATGGGAAGAATGAAGGCGATGAAGGAAGCATCGGATGACGCGTTCATTACCGAAGCGGATGTGCAGGACGTCCATGAACATGCCGTGGAAATGGCGATGTGTATGGGAAACCTGCGCGCCAGGGCTACCTGCCGCGTAAAAGGGGCCTTCCCCTACGGTGTGCCGATCAGGGAGTAAGGTCATCCCGGTCATATCAAAACACTGCATAAGCTGTGTAAATCTGTCAATAGGCTGATCCGGAAGCAGAAATATGAAATGCTCTGTCATTCTGAAGGCTGAAAGCCTGAAGAATCCACCGCCGATCGGATGCGGTTTTTGTAAAACCGAAGGCCGGACGCGGTGGATCCTTCAGCCGGCATGGCCGTCTTCAGGATGACAGAAGAAGATCAACATAGAAGTATTTTTTTTAGCTTTGGATAATACGTCATAAGACGTGTGCAAAAATTCATAACAATTCAATAAAACATGTTATAAAAACAGGAGGTCATGAAAATGAAAGACATCAATCGTGAAAAAGTCATCGACGGCGCAAAGAAACTCACCGCACTCCGCGGCGCTATGGAAAAGATCGCTGATCAGGTAACCGAAAAGGGCTTTGAGAACCTTCTTTTCACATCCGCCGGCGGTTCTCTGGCAGCGCTTTCTCCGTTCTGTGAGATGGTCAAGCATATGTCCACGATCCCGACTTTCACAGAGATTCCGGCAGAGCTGATGGTCACCGGAAATCCCATGATCACGGACAAGACGGTTGCTGTTCTTACTTCCAAATCCGGAGACACCAAAGAAACTGTTGCTGTTGCCGGCTGGCTGAAAGAAAAAGGCGTGACGATCGTTTCCATGTGCGGCGAAGCGGATTCACCGCTGTCAAAGGTTTCCGATTACAGTGTCAATTATGCCGATGCGGAGCCGCATGATCTCCTTGGTATCTACTTTGTCGGAAAGCTTCTGCAGAATCACGGTGATTTTGAAGATTACAATGTATTCGCAGATCAGCTGGAGAACCTTCCCGAGATCCTTGTAAAGACCGCAGAGGAATCCGTCGGTGTCGCGGAAGAGTATGTTTCCTATTTTGATCCCGAAGATAAGGAGTATCAGATCTGGACAGCATCCGGCAATACCTGGGGACACACCTATTCCATGGCTATGTGCGTACTGGAAGAGTGCCAGTGGCTGAGAACGAAATCCGTTCATTCCGCAGAGTTCTTCCACGGAACACTGGAGATGGTGGAGCGCAATGTGCTTGTCTGCGTAGGCATGGGCGAGGGTCCCACGAGACCGCTTGACGAGCGTGTGATCCGTTTTGCGGAAGGCCATACGAACCAGCTTGTCGTCTTCGATACAAAGACACTGTCCATCCCTGGCATCGACGAGAAGTACCGCTGGCTGCTCTCTCCCGTACTGCTTTGGGAAATGTTCGCGAGAACCTATCATCACCTTGCAGACGTAAGGAAGCATGATATGGATATCAGAAGATACTACAGAAGACTGAACTATTGATGGTCATGACCGTACATACCGCAGCCGGAAGACAATCCGGCGGCAGTACCGGCAAGCATTGACTGCACCGGCAGGCATTGACCGCAGCGGCAGACATTGATTGTGCAAGAATCCAATTGAAACTAAGAAATACTGTCCTGGTTTGTGCAAAATCAAGTATCCTTGCGTCAATATACTGTACTGAACTGTGCAGAAAAGAAGCAAGACAGCAACTTCTACTGTCATTTTCCCGGAGATGAGAGATTCGTTCCGTGAAATAAATGGCAGTAGAGATGCAATTAACGAGTTGTTATTGCACAGAGCTGTTGAACTGAACCGGGAACCAACCTTTGGGAACCAATATCAAGGACAGTATAAATCAGATAATCCATTCATTTGGCACATATTGATCAGAAAGCAGAGACACAAATCGTATATCACACGAACAGATGACAAATATTATATAAAACAAGATCAGGAGGAAATAAAAATGTTTAATTTTGACGTACCGCGTTATGAGAAAGTTGTCAGTGATGCCATCGCCCTTCGCCCCCAGATTGAAGCAGCAGTAGACAAGATCTGTGAAGAAGGCTACACCAACCTGTATTTCATCGGCTGCGGCGGCACCTATGCCCATTCACTGCCCATGAAGTTCTGGATCGATACCGCCAGCACAAAGATCAACGCTGTCAGCGTGATCGCTGCCGAGTTCATGGCTGCACCGCCCAAATCCTTCTCAAAGGATTCTGTCTGCGTATTCTCCACCCGCAGCGGAAATACCAAAGAGATCGTTGCCGCTGCGAAATTCTGCAAGGAAGCCGGCGCAAGGACGATCGTTTATGTGTCCAATGACAATACGCCTGTCTGCGAATATGCGGATTACAAGCTGTTCAGCTTTGCCGAGGATGACTGCCTGTGCGAAGCGATCTACACTTACATGATCACCCTGATCGCCCGTTTCCTGAAGAACGCCGGCGAGTTCCCGAAGTATGATCAGTTCGTGGAAGAGTATGCACAGATCGTTCCTTATCTGCTGAAGGGCAAAGAGCAGTATGAAGACAGATGCAAGACCATGGCAGAGTCTTTCAAGGACGTGGATTATCATATGGTCGTCGGTTCCGGCATGCTCTGGGGCGAGGCTTATGACTATGCGATGTGCATCCTTGAGGAAATGCAGTGGCTGAAGACCAAGTCCATCCATGCTGCAGAGTATTTCCATGGCACGATCGAGCTGACCGAAGAGGATACCAGCATGATCCTGTTCTACGGCGAAGATGAGACCAGACCGCTCATGGACCGTGTGCTGAATTTCGCACAGAAGGTCTCCAAGGTCATCAATATCTTTGATACAAAGGAAGTAGAGCTTCCGTTCAGCGAGCCCGCGTTCAGAAAGATCGTTTCCCCGATGATCATGTATGCGATCACCGAGCGTCTTTCC
>CAMOZZ010000014.1 GCA_946631165.1 uncultured Lachnospiraceae bacterium
CTTTTTTACAGACAATGTTCTCATTCCGGCAGATCAGATATGATTCGCCACCTCGAAGCTGTCCCAGATCGCGTACATGATGTTTGCTACCTTCTTTGCGTCGCCAAGCAGGTAGATCTCAGGAACGTCGAACTCCAGCTCGTGGTACAGGCTGTCGCATTCGCGATAGCCGACGGAGAGGATCACGGAATCGCAGGGGATCTGCTGATCGCCGTCCGCCAGGGAGATGTTAAGCTTTCCGTCTTTATAGCCGGTCACTCTGGCGCTGCAGATGATATCCACATTATTGAACGGAAGCAGCCTTTCCAGCATATCCTTGTTGGCATGACAGAGCGGTCCGTTGACAGCCATGATCTTATCCAGTGCTTCCACGATCGTGACTTTCTTGCCTTCCTGGGCAAGCCAAAGTGCCGTTTCGCATCCTACCAGGCCGCCGCCGACGACAACGGTGCTTTCGCCGGGATCTTTTTCTTTCAGGAGTACTTCGGAAGCAGTGAAGACCTTTTCGTCATCGCCCAGCGGGAATACTTTCGGTGTGGAACCGGTGGCAATGATCACGGTATCATATCCGGCTGCCAGCACATCTTCCTTCTTCACTTCTGTATTCAGATGCACCGGCACTTCCAGTCTCTCAAGCTCTCTGGCATACCAGTCTGCCAGCGCGATATCATCTTCCTTGAATTTCGGTGCGCCGCCGGGGATCAGATTGCCGCCGAGCCGGCTTCCTTTTTCATAAAAGACCGGTTCGTGGCCGCGGATCGCAAGTGTTCTTGCGGCTTCGCATCCCGCCACACCGCCGCCGACAACAAGGACTTTCTTCTTCCTGTAGACCGGTTCATAAGCGGTAAAGCGTTCACGGGCCGCTCTGGGATTGACCGCGCAGTTGATCATTGAATATTCGGCAATTCTTCCCATGCAGCCTTCGTGACAGGAGATGCAGGGACGGATCTCGCCGATCCTGCCGGAACGGAGCTTGTTGACATAATCCGGATCGGCCAGCAGCGGACGGCCCATATCGATCACATCACATACGCCGGTCTCGATGGCTTCCAGCGCCATGTCCGGATCATCCATTCTGCCGGCACAGAAAACGGGCACGTCAACGACCTCTTTGACCATCTTGCAGTAATTTCTGTAGAGGCCTTTTTCCTGATACATCGGCGGATGGTTCCACCACCAGCTGTCATAGGTGCCGACATCCGTATCCAGCGCATCGTAGCCGTAGGACGCCAGAAGCTTCGCTGCTTCCAGACCCTCTTCAACATCACGGCCTTTTTCTTCAAATTCCTCTCCGGGAAGAGCGCCTTCTCTCCAGTCCTTGATCATGGACTTTACGGAGAATCGAAGTGTGACCGGGAAGTCGGCACCGCAGCGGCGCTTGATCTCTTCCACGATCTCCTTGGCGAACCGAAGCCGGTTCTCCAGGGAACCGCCGTATTCATCCGTGCGGAGATTGAACATGGAGATCGCGAACTGGTCGATCAGATAGCCCTCATGCACGGCATGGATCTGGATGCCGTCGAAACCGCCGCGCTTGGCATTGTAAGCGCCTTCTCCGATATCGTGTACGATCGAACGGATCTCCTCTTTTGTGATAGAACGGCACATTTTATCGAGCCATCTGTGCGGGATCTCCGAAGGTGCGATCGGAGGGAATTCTCCGAGATTGGTGGGAATGGTAACACGGCCGAATCCGCCGGAGATCTGCAGGAAGATCTTGCTGCCGTAGGCATGGATACGCTCCGTCATCTCCTTGCTGGTACGGATAAAATGGACCGGATTGTAAGTGGAGATCGGAATGATGGACTGGTTCTGCAGTTCCACCTTCTGGTCTGCGAAGGTAACGCCGGTGATGATCAGCCCGGTGCCGCCTTTGGCGCGCTCGGTATAGTAATCGATACCGCGCTGGTTCCATCCGCCTTCGGAATCTCCGAGACCGAGCGGTCCCATGGGTGCCATGGCAAAGCGGTTCTTCAGGGTAATGCTGCCGACTTTGACCGGCGTGAATAGTTTCTGATACTTCATTTTCTCGCTCCTTGTAAAAAATATTATACGATTAGCATAATCTTCTTTTGAAAGTATAGCATATATACATATCTATAGTCAAAACAAAACAACCGGAGAAAAAGAAGACCGTATTTACGACGGCAAAATGATTCGGCCGGAAAGGAGATCCGGCACAGATTAGTTTTTGACCTTGACGGAAGGATATGATACTATTCTATTATTAACGGAAATCAATGATTGACAGAGGCGGATATATGAAAGAGAACGTCAGAAAAGGCATACTGTACAACACAGCGGTGATCGCGCTGTGCTTTCTTTTGACGTCCACGGGATATCTTGCCTGGGTCTACAATCTGGCAAAGATGGTGAGCCCGCAGGCTGCGGATGCCCTGACGATGGTAGCCGGGTATCTGTTCCAGGCTGCCGGTATCGGACTGTTCGCGTTTGTTATGCAGAAAGGGGCCTGTAAGGCGGAACGATATATGTACACAGCGCTGCTCCTTTATACCCTGCTGCTGTTTCCGTCTGTCCTCACACATTCTCTGACGCTTGCCGCCGTATCCGGTATGTTCATGAATCTTCTGTGCGGGTTTATCGCCGGTTATTATCTGATGAAACTGATGACAGGAGCTCCCGCAGGCGTAAGAGGCATTGTTTTTGGCGCCGGATACTGCCTGTCCATTCTCGGATCGTGGGTTCTGTCAGTCGTCGGGGACGGAAGGGTATATTATTCAAAAGAGGTGCTGATCATTTGTCTGGTCATTGCAGCGGCGGTATTTGCCGTGATCAGAATAAGCAGCAGGAATACGGACGAGATCGGAATGGATGAGACCGCGGCGCTGCAGATTCCGGAAGATACAAATATAAAAGGCTTCCTGATCACAGCAGGTCTTCTGGTACTGCTTTTCAGCATCGTGAACAGCTGCGGATTCGGTTTTCCGACAGCTGATGTAGTAGCCGGCATCAGCCTTGAGTTCTCCAGGCTGTTTTATGCTGCGGGGCTTCTGATCGCGGGCATGGTATGTGATAAGAACAGAAAGTACTGCGCTGTCAGCGCGCTTACAGCGCTGGTGATCCCTTTTATCATGCTGGCGCTGAAGGGAGAGCCGATCTCAGCGACCGTTATGTGGGCGCTCAGCTATTTCACCTTCGGGTTTTATTCCGTATACCGCATCATCCTGTTTGCCGATATAGCGGAAAGCAGACATCAGCCGGCGTTATCCGGCGCCGGACTTCTGTTCGGACGCATCGGCGATTCCGTCGGGATCGCGGTAAGCCTGATCCTGGCCGGACATCTCCCGGTGATGCTGATCGTTTCTGCCGTATTGTTTGCAGTGGCTGTCGTTCTGTTCCTGAAGATCTATCAGATGCTCTATATCGAGAAAAATGTCTATCAGGCCAGTGAAGGTGAGATCTTCAACCGCTTCTCGGCCAGGTATGAACTTTCTGCAAGGGAGCGTGAAGTACTGCGCATGCTGCTGGAAGAAAAGACCAATCAGGAGATAGCGGATTCGCTTTCCATTTCAGAGGGCACTGTCAAATATCATATCCACAACCTTCTGCAGAAAACCGGCTGCAGGAACCGGATCGCACTGCTGGCTGCCTATGCCGGAAATAAGAATATGTAAAACGCCCGAAAAACAACAGAATACAGTCGACCTTACCTAAACCCTACCCTGATTCTGCCTGTACTGGCCGGATCCTTATTTGAAGGAGAGGGTTTTTCTTTGTATTGTATAAATGAGCCAGTCTATCTTGAGAAAGGAGAAAGCAATGTTTCAAAGAATAATCTGCAGGATTTGGAAGAATAGCCTGCCCCGTATGATCACTGCTGTCCTGTTATTGTACGCAGCGGCTTTGCTGACAGGAAGCAATGTCAATGCTGCAACGGCACCGGCTGCGCCGACCGGCCTGAAACAGACCGCAGCCGCGGAAACATCGATCACGATGGAATGGAAAGCTGTTTCCGGTGTAGATGGCTATAAAATCGCATATCGTGCAGGTACTTCAGGTACCTGGACTGTCAGTGAAACGACAGCGACTAAAAAAACGATTTCAAACCGGAAGAAAAACACTTCCTATCAGGTAAGGGTCTGTTCAAAAAAGAATGGCGCATTCGGATCTTATTCCAGTATTGTCAATGCAGTGACTATCTCTAAAGTCACAGGCCTGAAACAGACAACGGGCAGTTCTTCCGCTGCTTATTTCGAGTACAATGCTGTTTCCGGCGCTACTGCTTATAAGTGCGCGCTCAGTACTTCCAAAAACGGAAAATATACGGAGTTTAAGGATATTACCGACACAGAGTACTACGCCTATAATGTACCGGCCGGCTCAAGTGTTTATGTGAAAGTAAAGGCGAAACGGGGAAGCGTTTACGGGGAATACTGCAGTCCGGTCGAAATGGTGACAGCACCGGACGATTATCCGACCGTTTACCAGACCGGCGCCACAGAAACTTCCGTAACGCTCACGATGTCCGGCGTGACCGGCGCCACAGGCTGTTCCGCGGAATATTCTCCCTACAGTTATTACACAACATTCTACAGCAGATCCGACAGGAAAACCGTGAACGGGAATGGAAGTACCGTAACGATCTCCGGCCTTGCAAGAGATACCTCCTATGAAGTGAAAGTGAGATCCTTCCGAAAAAGCAGCGCCGGTTTCATTGCTTACGGTCCTGTTATGTTTATGATCCGAAGAGTGTATGTCCTCCCCGGGAAAGGAAGAATTACCGAACTGAAGAATAACGGTCATAATGAATTCAAAATAACCTGGGAGAATTCAGGGATTACGGAGGGTACCGACATTATCCTGTATGATTCCGCAGGCAATGCAGTGCAGACGGTCCCGGATGCGATCGGCGAGGACGAGACCGCTGATTATAAATACTGCGGGAACTATACGGTGAAGATCCGCTCGTATATTCTGACAGAGGGCAATAACTTAAAACTCTACGGGGCCTATTCCGATCCCAAAACAATATCATCGCCTTATCCGAATCATTCCTGGAAGGAGACAGCGTCTGCAAATCCGGCTACCTGCACTACTGCCGGCGTACGGACATATAAGTGCGAGTACTGCAGTGCGGTGAAAAATGAAAATGCGCCGGCATTTGGTCACAGCTGGTCCGGCTGGTACAGAAAAGACAGGAACTATCACGCAAGGACATGCAGCCACAATGCCTCCCATGTGGAAACATTGCCGCATACCTGGAACAGCGGAAAAGTGATCACTGCGGCGACGAAGACAAGCACGGGAACGATCAAATATACCTGCACAGCCTGTTATGCGACCAGAACGGAGGTCATTCCGAAACTCGGCTCCGGCACGATAACAGCCACGCAGCAGGAGAATAAGATCGCGAAGCTGAAGACCGATGAAGATCCCGGCGGCGCCGTTTTCGGAAAGCTGAAGCTGAACGCCGTGAAGGTGACAAACAGCTCGATCGCATTGAAATGGACAAAAGTAAAAGGCGCGGCCGGATATATTGTCTACGGAAATCAGTGCGGCAGCAAGTATAAGAAGCTGAAGATCATAAAGAAGGCAAAGACCGTTGCGTGGACGCAGAAAAAACTGAAGAAGGGAACTTACTATAAGTATCTCGTCGTTGCAGTGAAGAAGAGCGGCGGAGCGACTGTCGTTGCGGCCACATCCAAGTCGATCCATATTGCGACAAGCGGCGGAAAGAAAGGCAATTATAAATCCGTAAAGCTGAAAAACGTGAAAAAGAACAAGCTTACGCTTGCGAAAGGAAAGACGTTCCAGATCAAAGCGGCTGGCGTTCCGGCGAATAAAAAGCTGAAAGTATCGGTCCATCGCAAACTGAAGTATGAGAGCTCCGCTAAGAAGATCGCCTCCGTCAGCAGCACCGGAAAGATCAAAGCCGTTAAGAAGGGATCGGCCAACATCTATGTCTATGCGCAGAACGGTGTTTATCAGACGATCAGAGTAACGGTCAAATAGAAGCCGGTTCCATTTCGCAGAGGATCATGAATAAGGAGAGAATTATGAGAAAGAAACATGCAGGAGTATTGGCAATCGTATCGCTTCTTTGTCTGCTGATGTTCGCGCCGGCCGTACCGGCGAAGGCTGCGGTCAGGCTTTCAGCGTCAAAACTGACACTGATCAAAGGGCAGTCGAAGACGCTGAAAGTGAAGGGCACGACAAAAAAAGCTGTCTGGGGTACAAGCAAAAAGAAAGTGGCGACCGTTAAGAACGGAAAGGTGACTGCAAGGAAGAGAGGCAAGGCGACCATTACCGCCAAAATTTCCGGAAGGACACTGAAGTGCAAAGTCACTGTAGTAACCCCGAAACTTTCCGCGACAAAGCTGTCGGTCCAGAAAGGCGGCAGCAAAAAGCTCAAAATCAAAGGCACGACAGCAAAAGTGAAATGGTCGTCCAGCAATACCAGTGTGGCGACCGTCAAAAAGGGTGTTGTCACCGGAAGGAAGAACGGATCTGCAGTCATTACCGCAAAAGTGCTCGGAAAGAAATATACCTGCAAGGTGACGGTAAGCACAATCGCTTTTACGAAGAAAACATGGAGATACAATGACAAGGTATCGATCACGATGAAAGTGCCTGACGGATGGGATTATTCGGTCTCGCAGGTCAATTCCTCCGTCTGTGAGCCCATCGTTACCGTGTACAGCAAGGCGGAACCGAATCTGTCCATGAAATTCTCTTATGATGTCATCATGATGAAATCTTATGCGGCACATATGCAGCAGGTAAACACGATTGCCCTGGGCCATGAGTATCTGGCAGCGCTCGACTGGCTCGTGCCTGTCACCGGTTATGCTTCAGACGGAAAGGATGCTGCGGGCGTCTTCATGGGGCTCTATTCCAATAAGAATTACGTAAAGACGCCGACCGTGGCGAAGAAAGTATCTTCCTATTCTTATTCTTCGAGCGGCAATACGCTTACGATCGAAACGCTGCACACCACGTGGACACATACGAACGGAAAACAGTATCTGTGCATGTTCGCTTCCTGTAAGCCCTCCTTTGAAGTATCCCCGGGCATCGTGACCGCTTTCAATGTAGTGGAACTGAATGCGCCGGCCCCTGATTTTGAGGAGATGCTTCCGTACCTGATGGAGATCTACGGTTCCCTGGAATTCTCACAGGGACTGCTCGATCTGCACGCGGATCTTGCCAATGAAACGGCACAGAATGCATCCGCTTACTACAAGGAGCAGAGTGCGAGATCTGAAAAAATGGTAAATGATTTCCTGGATTATCTCCACAACTAACACAGACCGCAAGGCTGGTCTTCTGAGGATGCGGGTACCGCGAAAGCGGCCCGCATTTTTTGACAGAAACGAAACGACAGAAAAATAGCAGATCAGTTCGTTGATAATCAGCGGGAGCTTTGTTATAATCATGTCAGAAAGAACAGGGGAGAGGAGTGCTGATCATGGAAAGTCTTATTGTTGTCATAATAATTCTGTTTTTTGTTCTGATGAATTCGTCGAAGAAAAATAAAAAGAAAAACGATACCCCGGTGCCGAACAAGCCCAGGGAAGGAAAGACTGCCCGGCCGAACCGGCCGCAGCCTGTCAGGCAGAATGCCGCCGGCACTGCCAGAAATGTAACAGACCGGGCGAAAAGAGCCGCTTCGGGCTGGGCGAAACAGCTTTATGAGGCAGACGCAGACAAGCATCTGCATTACGATCAGGAAAGCCTGGATTACTGCGACAGCGATGTGCCGGCGAGCGGCGGCATCTCCTTCCGTAATCTGCCTTCCGGTGCGGATGAACTGGCTTACTTAAGAAAATGGAATGCCAACCGCGAGAAACTCCTGGAAAAATCACTGGAGAGCAGGGGATAACAAGAGAAACAATGGAAGAGTATGTCATCCTGAGCCGCTTCAGCGGTGAAGGATCTTCGCTTTGCAAAGGCGGTTTTACTGAAACCGAAAGAAGAAAGCGGTGGATTCTTCAGCGTCCGAGCGTTTCAGAATGACATTATTTCGGTATAAGCACAATGAATGACTGAAGGAAGTATGAATGAACACCATAGTGAAGAACGGTAAGCTGCTGCTTACCTTTGAAGATCATTTTGAAACAGCTGATCAGGATCTTTATGTTGCCGGCGACAAGATCGCCGGCATCGGCATGCAGCCGGAGGGCTTCAAAGCCGATGAAACAGTCGATGCCTCCGGCATGCTGATCATCCCGGGACTGATCAATGCTCATACGCATGTCTACATGACCGCGCTGCGCGGCGTGGCGGATGATGTTCCCTTTGAAAAATGGCTTTTTGAAGGCGTGATGCCGAAGGAAGAAGCCATGTCCGCGGAGGAAGCATATCAGAGTGCCCGGATCGGCCTGATGGAGATGATCAAATCCGGCACCACATGCTTTAATGATATGCAGATGTTCATCGGTCAGGCAAGCAGGGCTGCCGCGGAACTCGGGATCAGAGGCGTGAGCGGAAGAGGGCTTGCAGGAGATCTCGGTGAGCCGGTACCCGGCGGCAGCAGAAGGATCAATGAAGCATTTCAGGAAATGGAGATGTTCGCGGATGAACCGCTGCTGACATTCACGATGGCGCCGCATGCGCCGTATACCTGTGATGCCGCGCTTCTGTCAAAAGCAGCTGAGATCTGTGCGAATAAAGGTCTGCGGCTGCATATCCATCTTTCCGAGAGCAGGAATGAAGTGGAGAACTGCATAAAGGAACACGGCATGACGCCGATTGCCTGGGCGGATCACTGCGGCTGTTTTGATGTCCCTGCCATAGCTGCGCATTGTGTACACGTGACGGAAGACGATATCAGGATCCTTGCAGATAAGCATGTGAGCGTCGCATCCAATCCGGCCAGCAACATGAAGCTGGGAAACGGGTTCGCTCCGATTCCGGAAATGCTTGCCGCAGGCATCAATGTCTGTCTGGGCACAGACGGTGCGGCCAGCAACAACCGGCTGAATATGTTCCATGAGATGAGCCTGATGGCGTTGATCCACAAAGGGAAAAAGGAAGATCCGGTGAGCGTCAGCGCTGTCGAGACGCTGAGAATGGCGACCATAAACGGTGCCAAAGCACTGGGACTGGACACCGGAGAGATCGCGCCCGGAAAACTGGCGGATCTGGTATTCCTGGATCTGTCGGAACCTTCCCTGATGCCTTTTACAGAGAATACTGATCCGGCTTCTGCGCTGGTCTATGGCGCCACAGGCGCCGAGGTCGATTCCGTAATGGTCGGCGGGAAGATGATCCTGCAGGGCAGGAAGTTCGTGAATCATTGAACGTATTTTGTGGGCCTGTCATCCTGAGAAGCAGATGCTTCGAAGGATCCTCGCCCTGAAACGTGCAGTTTTAAAAAAGCATTCGGCAAAGCCGGTGGATATCGTAAAGCTTTGGCCGGCAGGTTGTTTTCAAATGATAAACAGCATTATAAAAGGGTGGCTCCACTCCGGAAGCCGCCCTTCTTTTCTCTTATCTTTGAACGAACCGGTCATTATACATAACCCTGTTCGCGCATTGCTTTTACAACTCTTCTGAATGCTGCGATGTTTGCGCCGTCGACATAATTGCTGCCGAGATCATATTCATCAACAGCATCGGAGATCTGGGTCCAGATCCCGCTCATGATACCCTGGAGCTGGTTGTCTACATGTTCGAAGCTGTGTTTGATACGCATGCTGTTCTGCGACATCTCAAGACCTGAGACTGCCACGCCGCCGGCATTGCTGGCTTTGCCGGGCAGGAACAGGATGCCTTCCTTCAACAGATAATCTGTCGCCTCTCTTGTGGTAGGCATATTCGCGCCTTCGACGACAGCTTTACAGCCGTTCTGTACCAGGTCGATCGCGTCATTGATCTCCAGCTCGTTCTGGATCGCGCAGGGGAAAGCGATATCGCAGGGAACCTCGAAGGATTTTCTGCCGTCCATGTAAGTCGATCCGGGCACGCGCTTGGGATAAACGGCAAGACGGGCTCTTTCAACTTCCTTGATCTGCTTGATCATATCGACATCAATTCCCGAAGGATCATAGATGTAACCGTTGGAATCGCTCATTGCCACGACTGTTGCGCCCAGCTGGATCGCTTTCTGTGCTGCGTAGATGGCAACATTTCCGGAACCGGAGATGACGACCTTCATGCCGGACAGCCCCATGCCGTGCGTCTTCAGCATTTCCTGCGCCAGATAGCAGACGCCGTAGCCGGTCGCTTCCGTTCTGACAAGGGAGCCGCCCCAGCCAAGTCCCTTTCCGGTGAGCGTTCCTTCGAACTGGTTGGTCAGTCTCTTGTACTGGCCGTACAGATAGCCGATCTCTCTTCCGCCGACACCGATATCGCCGGCAGGGACATCCTCATTCGGTCCGATGTATTTATAAAGCTCTGTCATAAAGCTCTGGCAGAACGCCATGACTTCACGGTCAGATTTTCCGTGGGGGTCAAAGTTCGAGCCGCCCTTGCCGCCGCCCATGGAAAGGCCGGTAAGGGCATTCTTGAAGGTCTGCTCGAAAGCAAGGAAGTTCATGCAGCTGCGGTTGACAGTGGGATGGAAACGGAGACCGCCCTTATACGGACCGAGCGCGGAATTGAACTGCACGCGGAAGCCGCGCTGGATATGCACTCTGCCGCGGTCGTCTGTCCACGGAACTCTGAAGGAAACGGAACGCTCCGGCTCGACCAGCCTTTCAAGAAGCTGGCTCGATCTATATTCTTTTTCATGTTTTTCGATGACGGGCTTTAAGGAATCCAGTACTTCACGGACTGCCTGGTGGAATTCCGGCTCTGCCGGATTCATATCGATGACCTGCTGCATTACTTTATGTCTGTAAGATGTCATTTTTACCTCCCCCGCCGCCTTTTCTTACGGCTTTTTCGCTTTATTGTGCTGTTGTGCAAAAGCATAGCAGAAGAAAACAAAGTTTGTCAAGAGAAAACTTAAAAAAATAAGGTTAAAATAAATAAATCGTTATATTATAAGGCTAATATTGTAAATATTTATTTGTAGTGTTCTGTATTTATCGGATAGGGGCTGCTTTTTGGCGCGGAAAACATACAGTATCACGGCTGTTAATGTGCAGAAAACATAGAATCTCTAAAAATGTACTGTCCCTGAGCATGAGCAGGTCAGTGAAAATAGAAAGAGAAATAGAAGATATCGTGCAATTGTTTGATTTTCATTAGCGTGTACTGTCCCTGAAACGTTACTAATGGCTGCAGATCTGGATAAAAAGGACAGTACAGCTATATAGATAATGATATAATTGCACATCCGGGGACAGTATAATTTAAAAATCGCAGAGAAATTGCATATGTCGGGGCAGTATATTGTGCAGGTTAGTAAGAATTTGCACAGAAAGCGCAGCAATTAGTAAGACGAGAGAATTACACGTTATACAGTTCGGGAAAGAGGATCTGCTTTGGATATTTTGCGGCGGCTGAAATGACCGGTGGATGCAGCTGACACAAACCGCGGCAATTATCGACAGAATCCTCTGTTCATGCTAAAATATGTATCGCAATACAGTGGAAATGAAAAGGAGTTCAGCATGCCGGAAAAATCCGTAAGAGAAATGAGTGAGCTGGAGAGGCAGCATTACTCTCTTGCAGCAAGGACATTTCATGCGACTGTCATGGGCGCGGCTGTTCTTGGTCTGGCAGCATTCCTGATCGGGCTCGGCCTGTATACTTACGCGCTGGTCAACAGATACATCGCGGAGACTTTCAACACGGCAAGCAGCACGGCTGCCATTGTGGAGAAAGTCGTGGATGTAAGCCCGCTGGCAGACGAAGTAATGACACAGTACCGTGCGCTTAATGCAGAAGATCGCGGGCAGACGGGAACAGATGCTTACAGGGAGCGGTTCGCTTACATAACTGAGCGGGAAGATTATCAGGCGCTCCTTTCCGTCCTGAATGATTTCCTTATATCAAGCAGACTGGACGCGGTCTATATAGCTATGTATGATGAGGAAACAAGCGCCATGGTCTATATCGCTGATCCTTCCGAAGAGGATCAGCTGATGCCGTGTGAATGGGAGCCGGTAGAGCGGGAAGGGATGGAACATTTTCTGCACTGGGACGGATCCGAAAAGCTTTATGAGATCGGAAATACGGAGGCGTACGGCTGGCTGTGCACCGGCGGCATGCCTTTACGGGGCGCCGACGGCGAGATCTTCGCTTTCGCATTGGCGGATGCTTCACTGGAAAACGTAGCCGGCGCAATGAAGGGCTTTGTATTTCAGTATATTATCACGATCAGCATCGCGACCGTCCTGATCGGCTATTTTCTTACCAGACATATGAAAAAGACACTGGTCGCACCGATCAATGCCATTGCCGAAGCGGCGCAGAATTATGCGGCGGACCGGAGAGCCGGCGTGAGTGAAGCGGATCATTTTGCCCTGCTGAACATCCGGACCGGGGATGAAGTGGAGAACCTGAGCCTGATCATGGCTGACATGGAACACGATCTTGCTGCATACGAGGAACACCTGACAAGGGTGACGGCAGAAAAGGAGCGGATCAATACGGAGCTTTCGCTGGCAACGCGTATTCAGGCGAATATGCTGCCGAATATTTTCCCGGCCTTCCCCGAACGTACGGAATTCGACCTGTTCGCCCTGATGAACCCGGCCAAGGAGGTCGGCGGGGATTTCTTCGATTTCTTCCTGACGGATGAAGACCATCTCTGCATGATCATTGCGGATGTGTCAGGCAAAGGCGTACCGGCGGCGCTCTTTATGATGGCCTCAAAGATCATCCTCGCGAATAATGCGATGATGGGCAAAAGTCCGGCGAAGATCCTGGAGGATACAAATTCTTCCATCTGCAAGAACAACAGAGAGGATATGTTCATCACCATCTGGCTGGGGATCCTTGAGATCTCTACCGGGAAAATGACGGCAGTGAACGCGGGCCATGAATATCCGGCTATCATGCATAAAGGCGGCGAATTCGAACTGTATAAGGACAGACACGGTTTTGTGGTCGGCGCCATGGACGGGCTGAAGTATAAGGAATATGAGATCGAACTGGAACCCGGCGCGAAGATCTTCCTGTATACCGATGGCGTTCCGGAGGCGGATAATGAGAAGAAGAAAATGTTCGGCGCGCAGAGAATGCTCGAAGAGCTGAACCGGAATGCAGGGGAGACGCCTGCAGTCATACTGGCAAATACCAGAGAAGCGATCCGGGCGTTTGCCGGGAAAGAGGAACAGTTCGACGATATAACGATGCTGTGCCTGGAATATAAAGGAAAAACGGAAGAACCGACAGATTGATGTTCATGAAATAACCGGAAACAGAAAGAACAGGGGGAAGAACGATGGCAAAAAAGATTGAACTTGCTGTTGATAACGGCAGAACGGAGTTTGAACATTGGCTTGCAGCCGACGGGATCTATGCAGTGCAGTGTCCGGGCTTTCTGCCCGGTCCCGGAAGACTCCCGGGATGGGGCTATGTCATTTCCTACGTGGTGATCGGTGGGGAGAAGGCAATGCTCATTGACACCGGATTCGGCAATGCCGACCTGAAGGGATATATCGAAAAGAACATCACAACACTTCCGCTGATGGTCGTAAATTCCCATGTGCACCCGGATCATTCCGGCGGGAACGCGCAGTTCGATGTCGTGTATATTGAAGAGCACGAAGCAAAGCCCGGTGAGGAAGTCTATTTCTATAAGATCCCGGGACAGCGGGCGGCCTGTCAGGAAGTGATCGACGGGGGAACTTACAGATATGAACTGCTGAAGGACGGGAAGGAGATCGATCTCGGCGGCAGGAAACTGCTGGTATGCCATATCCCGGGACATACGCCCGGCGCGATCGCGCTGTTTGATCACAATACGAAGATGCTGCTGTCGGGCGACGCGATCCTGAAGCGCGTATTTTACGGCAGCGGGGTGCCTTTCAGCAAATATCGCGCTGCGCTGGTGAAAACAAAAGAACTTCCGATCAAAGATATCCTGAGCGCACACTGGCCGGAACCCCTCGGCGCTGATTTCATTGATAAGATGATTTATCTGATCGATACATTTGATCCGGAAAAATCCGAGCCGGCCGGATGGGATGAACCCGGCATGTCCGGCGTGGATATGCGGATGTTCTGCTATGGAAGGGATTTTGATGATCCGGATTTCGTGGCAGTGAGCTTTATCACGGACCAGCTGGAAAAGATCATGCAGTAAAGGGGCTGCACCCCGCATATTGCAGCCGGCAGCCATATTCCGGGCAGGATGAAAATGTGCCGGCTGCAGGAAGACAGGATAAAGCCGGAGGAGTATGGATTTGATAAGGAAGAGAATCGCTTTTTACGGCTGGGTGCAGGGCGTCGGTTTCCGGTGGCGCGCACGGAATGCGGCAGATCTTTACGGATGCACCGGCTGGGTCAGGAACGAATACGACGGCTCCGTGCTGATGGAGATCCAGGGAGAAGAAGCGCAGATCGATCAGGTGATCCTGGCAATCGAACGCGGCAGATATGTCCGGATTGAAAATATGAAAGTGAAGAATATCCCGGTGATCGAAGGAGAATACGGGTTTTTTGCGGAATAGGGAAGGATCAAGGCGGCCTGCTGTGCGGCGAATGCCCCTGTACTCATTGTACCGGTATCCCGCGGAGGAGCGGAAGCAGAAGGATAGACAGGACAAGAGCAGGATCCGTTTTATATAATCAGGTCAAAGGATTATTGGAAGCGAAACTTGCGATTAGTCCATATCAGAATGGCTAATTGCAAGTTTCTGTTGATTTATTGCAACAAATCAACTACAATAAAACAAAAAAGACGGAGTAATGAACAATGAAGATCTCTGCAGAAAAAAAGAAAGCGGTCGAATTGTATATCCTGGAAAAAATAAAGGAAAGAATTCCGTCTGCGGCAGTTCATGTCTCAGCGTCTTTGGGCATAGACCAGAGCACCGTCTACAGATATATCAAAGAACTGGAAAGAACAGGAGTAATAAAAAAAGAAGGCCGGGGCAGATACGTTCTTTCGGAAAAACGGTACGAGTATACCCTCAGCCGGACAGAAGGAGATTTCAGATCGGATACGCTGGCCTATGACAGGTGTGTGTATCCGCATATCTGCTGTTTTCCGGATAATGTAAAAAATATCTGGGCTTATGTTATTTCGGAGATGATGAATAATGTGATCGATCATTCCGATGCGGAAAATGCGTTCATAACTGTTCTGCAGGATCAGCTTGATACTACGGTCATTCTCAGAGATAATGGGATAGGAATCTTCAGAAAGATAGCGGCATTTTTTGAATTACCGGATATGGATGACGCGGTGGCAGAACTTTTTAAAGGGAAACTGACAACGGATGCCGTACATCATTCAGGGGAGGGGATTTTTTTCAGTTCCAGAATGATGGACCGTTTCAGAATCGTTTCGGACGGCAAAGTATTTACATGCAATGAATGGAACGAAGATATGATTTCGGATCTGGCATTGCAGGATGGTACAGGGACGGTTGTCATTATGTCTTTATCAGACAATTCCGCCCGGAAAGCCTCGGAGATATTTGATATGTATGCCGACGTAGACGGAGGTTTTACCAGGACTATGATCCCGATCGGACAGATCTTTCATTCCGCCCCCGTCTCACGTTCCCAGGCAAAAAGAGTATGCAGCCGTCTGGATTCCTTCAGCGAAGTCACTCTGGATTTTGCAGGTGTTGACTGGACCGGACAGGGTTTTATTCATGAACTTTTTTGCGTATTCGGGAAAAAGCATCCGGAAACAGTACTGCTCCCGGTCAATATGTCAGAGCCCGTAGAGAAAATGGTAAGGCATGTGACAGGAAAATAGAGGGCGTTTCCCTGTTTTACAAAAAAAGAAACGAGCGGTCGTAATCGAAGACAATAAATACAGAGATGAGAAAGTAAAGAAACAGAAAGGGACTATCATGAACAAAGTACACGGAACGAATCTCGGAAACTGGCTTGTATTGGAAAAATGGATGAAACCGGATCTTTTTGAGGCGAGCGGTACCGAAGATGAGACGTGGCTCGCGAGAAAAACGCCGGCGGAGGAGTTCGCAGCGCTCTTGAAGGAACATCGGGACACTTATGTGACGGAAGAAGACTTCCGCTTCCTGTCGGAAAACGGCGTGCGGTTCGTGCGTCTGCCGGTGCCGTACTTCGTGTTCGGTGACAGGTCTCCTTTTGTCGGATGTATCGAGTATGTCGATCTCGCGTTTGAATGGGCTGAAAAATATGACATGCAGATCCTGCTGGACCTGCACACCGTCCCCTACAGCCAGAACGGCTATGATAACGGAGGCATCACCGGCGTCTGCAAATGGTGCAAACATCCGGAAGAGGTGGAATTCGCGCTGACCGTCCTGGAGCGGCTTGCGAAACGGTATGGACAGAGGGACGGCTTATACGGTATCGAAGTCCTGAACGAGCCGATCAGCTGGCTTGTTTATAAGACGGCGCCGTCCACCGGAAAGGCGGAGGATAAGGAAGAAGCGAAGGGCTCCGGCTTTGTTCCGCTGCCGTTCCTCCGGAAATTCTATAAACGTGCCTACCGCCGGATGCGGAAATATCTGCCGGTCGACAAAACGATCGTCTTCCACGACGGCTTCCGGTTCAATGTCTGGAACCATTTCTTCCGGACACAGAAATTTGAGAATGTCGCACTGGATACGCACATCTACATCTTCGCTATGGAGATGTTCGTGCCGTTCCATCTGCCGTGGGTCTATCAGCAGTATATCAATTACAATCTGCGGGCGCTCCGGCGTGTGCAGAAAGAAGTCCGCGTGATCGTGGGAGAATGGTGCATCTCCAATAAATACGCGACCGCCGGGAAGACGCCGGAGGAAAAGAAAGAGCGTTTCCGGAAGATCGCACAGATGCAGCTCGCCGCGTGGAATGAAGCGTACGGCTGGTTCTACTGGAATTACCAGCTGCTGCGGGACCGCGAAGAACCCACGGATGAGGAGTGGAAGGAGAGCTGGGATCTGGCCAGATGCATTAACAGAGGCTGGATCGAGAAGGAGGACTTCTGAAAAAGAGATCATTCCGTAGTAATCGGTTCGGCAGAGTCTGTAAATAATTGTCATCCTGAGAAGTGAAACGACGAAGGATTCTCGCTCCGGAACAGGCGGTTTTATGAAAACCGAAAGTGAAATGCGATGAATCTTTCAGACAGCAGGCTGTCCTCAGGATGACAGAACAGTTTAGAAAAATGGAATTTTACTCTCTTCCGCAATTGATGAAAACGTTCGGAGAGAGCAGAAAGACAGTGTAAATATGGAAGCAAATGAAATTAAGATCATCGAGGATCTTTCCCTGAACGCCTGGCCGTCGCACCAGATGCAGCTGTACGACGGCTGGATCCTGCGGTTTTCGTATTTTTATACGCACCGCACGAACTGCGTGGAACAGATCGGAAGTTCCCAGCTCCCGTTAGCAGAGAAGATCGCATTCTGTGAAGAAGCGTACAAAAGGTGGAAGACCCCTGCCATCTTTAAAATTACGCCGCTGAGCCTCCCGGTGCTTGATGGAGAGCTGGAGCAGCGTAGTTATGAAAAACAGAATATCACGAGCGTCATGTGCCGGGATCTGCCGGAATCTCCGCTGGATGACTGGACGCCTTCTCCGTCAGGCCCTTTTACTGCGTTCCACATGAGAGACATGACGGTACAGGACAGGATCCCGGATGAATGGATCGATGCGCTGTTTTCCATAAAAGGGAACGCGACCGTAAAACACCTGAAGATCGTTCCTTCCATGTATGCCGCCATTCCGAAAGACGTGCGGTGTGTTTCCATCCGCCGGGATAAGCAGATCGTCGCTACGGGGCTCGGGATCCTGGACCGGGATTATATCGGAATCTACGCGATCCATGTAAGAGATGATTTCCGCAGGCAGGGCATGGCCCGCCGGATCTGCGAAACGCTGCTGGCGGAAGGCGTCCGGTCCGGCGCCGGAAAGGCTTATCTGCAGGTCGTGGCGGACAACGAGCCCGCTGTACAGCTTTACCGCAGCCTGGGATTTACGGATGCGTACAGGTATTGGTTCCGGGTAAAAACGATGGAGTGAATTGAAAAAAGATGCTGCCGAAGTACATGATCCGGCAGCATCTTCTTTATTTACAGGGATAACGGAAAAGCAGGATTCCGGGTATTGCCGGAAATGTGCCATCGTTTTATTGCCCAATCGTTGTAGTTACCCCAGTACCAGGAACAGTACCACAGATACCAGCGTGCTGGTCAGACCGATCACTGCCTCGAAGGGGATCAGTTTCATGCGGTCGCCGATGCTCATGTTGACGGCGCCTCCGGTGGCATGGAAGAATGAACCATGCGGGAGAGAATCGACGACGGTCGCGCCGGCGTGGATCATGGCAGCCGCTGCAAGACCGGATACGTTGTTCGCGATCAGCGTCGGCGCAAATGTCTGCGCCGCGACAGTCGCGCCGGCTGTCGTGGAAGCGGTCGCGGCAGCCATCAGGATACCGGCGAGCGGCGCAAGCACAAAGGCAGGCATGTTCATGGCTTCCAGCAGTGTTGTGACATCGTATTGCAGCGCGGAAGCTTTGATGATCCCGGCGATCGTACCGGTGCCGATCAGCAGGATTGAAACGCCGATCACCTTTGTCAGTCCGAATTCACTGTATTCAATGAAATGTTTTGCTTTGCCGGTCACGACCGCGCATACGGCGCCGCCGACTGGCAGTGCGATCAGCGGATCGATCGCGATGCCGGCAAGCGGGCGGAGCGCCAGCATGATGATGACAACGGCAGGACCGATGATCGCCGGCAGGAATCCGGGCAGTTCTTTTTCGCCGGTACTCTCCAGATCAGAGACCTGGATCTCTTCCCCGGTCTTCTTTACGAGAATGGATGCCACGATGATCGTTACGATCAGCGCGCAGATCCCCGGGATGATATTCCTTGCCATTACGGAGGTCAGATCCTGCTCAAAGGCCTCCGATACAGCGATCGTATTGGGATTCGGAGAGATGATGTTCCCGGCTTTGCCGCCGCCGATCATGGCGATCAGGATGCCGCTGCGGGAAAGACCGGCGCGTTTGCCGATGGCCAGAGCGATCGGTGCGACAGTGATTACCGAAATGTCTATGAAAACGCCGACGGCGCAGATGATCATGGTCGCCACAGCGATTGCCGCCACGGCTCGTTTTTCCCCAAGCTTCTGTACGATGGTCTCAGCGATCTGTTCCGCCGCGCCGGTCTTGATCAGCGTTCCGGCAAGGATACCGCTTGTCAGGATCCGGAGGACGGAGGACATCATGGAACCGGCCCCGCTGACCATCGTGCTGACGGTCACTTCCAGTCCGCCGCCGCCGATGATCCCGCCGATCAGTGCGCCAAGGATCAGGCTGTAGGCGGGCTGTACTTTTTTAATGATCAGAATGATGGCGATCACGAGTCCGATGATCGCGCCGAGTGTTGTGAACTGTGCATCCATTGGTATTTCTCTCCTTATATATGATCCGTCTCTGATATAAACGATTACAAAATGAACAGGGGAAGCTTATTTCATCCGCATGCCCGCACGGACCATCCGGAACAGGCGTACAGCGCCTTTGTAATACAGTTCTTCCGCCCGTTCGAGCGCTTCCTGAAGCGCCATCGGCGTATCTACTGTGGTAATGATCGAATCGATTCCGTGTTCGTAAATGCCTTCATATCCTTTCCCGAGTCCGCCGCAGAGCGCAACAGCGGGAATATCGTGCTTTTTCGCGCGGTCGCCCACGCCCTGCATGACTTTGCCGAAGCAGCTCTGCCAGTCGGTCCGTCCTTCGCCGGTCACGACCAGATCCGCGCCGGAAAGGAGCTCGTCAAAGTTGATCATATCCAGGACGGTTTCGATCCCGGATTTCATTTCCGCATGGAAGAAGATCTTCAGCGCAGCGCCAAGCCCGCCGGCCGCGCCGGTGCCGGGAATGTCATCCGGATTGATGCCGAATTCACGGATGATCACATCCCTGTAGCTGCACATTCCCGCCTCCAGCCGGTCCAGGATTTCCGGCGTGCCGCCCTTCTGCTTCCCGAAGGTATAAGTTGCGCCGTCTTTGCCGCAGAGCGGATTCGTTACATCGCACATCACGGTAAAGTGCGCATTTCTGACTTCTTCCGGGATGCCGTTCACATCGATCTGAGCCACCTTTTCCAGATCACTGCCTTTGCCTTCCAGCACATGGCCGTCTGCATCCAGAAAGCGGACGCCAAGCGCGCTTGCGAAGCCCATGCCGCCGTCATTGGTCGCGGAACCGCCGATCGCGATGGAGATCTCGCGGCAGCCTGCGTGGATCGCGGCGAGCACCAGTTCACCGGTACCGTACGTTGTAGTATGAAGGGGATTCCTTTTCTCTTCGGGAACCATGGGCAGTCCGGATGCCTGCGCCATCTCCAATACCGCTTCCCCGCTGCCGAGTACACCGTAATACGCCTGCACCTCTTCCATCAGCGGACCATGTACGTTTGCATAAGCTTTCTTCCCGCCGCGTGCCAGCACGACGGCATCTGTTGTTCCCTCGCCGCCGTCCGCGACCGGGACACCGCAGGTGCTGCAGGGACCGAATACCTCGTGCGCGGCTTTTGTCAGCAGCTCCACGGTCTTCTCACTGGAGAGTGTTCCTTTAAATGAATCCGAAGCAAAAATGAGTTTCATTGCCTACCTCCTGGAATGGGCTGTCTGCCCGGCTGTTCTTGATCTGTAAACAGTATACCTGTCCGGCGGTGATTCTCCCATGAGACAGGGGCATAAAAAAGAACGCATGCTTTGTAACACTGTCACAAAACATACGTTCTTTTTGCGTTATTTCAAACTATAATAAAGGAGTACAAGAAAGTTCCTGTCCGCCGCAGACCGCACGGGATCAATATCCAGCAGGTCCTTCAGTTTGTTATACCGGTACATCATGGTGTTTTTGTGAATATACAGCTCCCTGGCGGCACCGGTCAGGTTGAAATTATTCCGGATCAGTGCGCCTGCTGTCTCCATGAACTGCGCTTTATCCTCCGTCCGCAGCTGCAGCACATACTGATAGAAGACCCGGTGCAGCTCCTCTTTCGGCAGGACAGAATAGAAATATTCCTCCGTATGATCATAGAAGAAGATCACTTCCGCCGCCGCATCACCAGGCGGTGCAGTATTTGTCTCGAGCCATCTGCAGTGCCGGTAGGCGTGTATATACTGTGTGAATGCTTTCTGCGGCGTTCCAATGTAAAACACGACGGAAGGCTTCGAAGTTTTTTTGCGGATCGTCAGCAGTGTTCTGTCGAGATAGGCAAGGATCTTCTCACGGAAATGGGAGTACCGGGAGCCCGGATCTTCCCGGATCGTCCGGAAGACCAGAACATGTTTTTCATCCGGGATGACCGTCATATCCTGTGTGCTGTGATCATCATTGGCCCGTATCTGCCGGAACAGTTCCTCCGCAGGAGTGTCGTCCAGGATCCGGCACAGGATCGGTACGCGCAGGATCGATTCATCGTACTCCAGCCGCGCTGCCGCTGCCCGCAGCTCCGCCGGATCGGCATCTTCCATGTGGGTCAGCATATAGATGAAATTTTCTTTTCGCTCGCGGCGCAGGAGGATGCGTTCCTGTTGTTTTTCATATTTCAGCATCGCCTCGATCGCAAGTCTGGTGACCATCGCGACTTCCCGGATATGCGCCGGATCGCCTGTGACGCCGACCACGCCTTCCTTTTTCCCGTCCTCCATGATCGCCATGTTGATGCCGGGGAGGACGCCCGGAAAGGTTTTGTCATCCTCAACGGAAATGATGTTCTCTTTTCCTTTGATGATCCGGTCTGCCGCTTCGTGATAGCTGCCGATTCGGTTCCTGTCGCGGCTGGCGATGATCACGCCGGATTCGTTCATGATGTTGATATTGTATTCCGTATAATCCGTGATCTGGTCAATGAACCGCTGTGCCATTTCGGGTCTGATCATGGGAACTGCTCTCCTGTTTCATGCTGGATTTGATGCAGTTTCTATTTTAGCAGGCCAAAACGGGTTCGTCAAAATATACGGGCGCACGGAGAAGTGACTGCTGCGTCATTTTGTATAGAAAGGGGCTGTCGCATTTGGTTCATTTGACAGAACAATAAAAAACAGTAACAGGATTTGCAGCACTAAGATACCGGTAAAAGAGTATTTGGAAACGGCACTCTTATTTTGGGAAATTGATCATCAGTTTCGCGTACAGATCCTCCAGATCCAGCCTCGCGTCCATGGTGTGATACACACGGATCTTCCTGTGAGAAGTCCCCTGTATATATTTCATATCCGGTGCGAAACGGGGCGCATCCATCATGGTATATCCGCCGGTCCGTTCCCGGTCCTCCAGGAGCGCGCAGATGACTCCTTCATCACCCAGGCACCAGGTCTCGCCGTGAGGCCAGTGAGAGAGGTTCGCAAGTTTTGTATTGAGCGTCACCATCTGATCAAACAGATACTGGCCGATCTTTCCGTAAGGGCGGACACGCACCTGCAGTTCCGCCAGCGAGACGGCGAACTGCTTATAGGTGCCGGTCGGCACCTGCCAGAGCGGCATGGAGGAGGAAAAGACCACATTGGCAGCGTGGATATCGCTCATAAGATTGAATTCTTCGGCGCCCGCCGGATAATCACCGCCGCCGATCCAGATGCAGGTCATGCGCTCGCAGATCGCGGGCTCCATCAGGATGGCGCAGGCGAGATCCGTGATCGCGCCCTGCATGCCGATGAACAGCGGGCGCGGATCGTCTTTCATCGCCTCTTCAATGATAAAGCGGGCAGCGTCGGTAACGATCGGCGTGTGTTCATCGGGGATGCCTTCTTCGGCGCCTTTAAATACCCGGTACTGCCCGGCAAGTCCCATCAGATCCAGGATCAGGTTCACCTCGTCGAGACTCGCCTGTGCGGTCCCGTTATCAGGATACCTTCCATTATTGCCTTCCTTAAAGTGTCCGGCAATGATGCCGCGAACATCCAGCTTGTCTGTCATCAGGATGTGCGCCAGCGTGAACTGGTCATCTGCTTCGTTTTTTGCGTCAGCATGAACGATGTACCGGACGCGTTTCTCTTCCGGAACATGAAATTGATAGTTCGGCCACATATCGTTTCTCCTTCCGGGTCATGATTATTCTTTCAGTATATCATATATTCTGATCTCCACGCCCCAGTCTCTGCCCTGCACTTCCGAACGGAACTGCTGCCTGCAAAGATAGTCTCCGAGTACTGGGCTGTCGGTCAGGAACCGCGGGCAGGCGGGCAGCCAGGGGTCATTTCGCATGACCGGCGCCAGATACCCGTTGTTCTCTACGAACAGCAGGCATTCATTGCCTTCGCAGTCTACCCCTTTGAACATATACTTCGCACACATGTTGCGGGAAAGTGCCGGATTTTCGATCTGCACATCACAGGCACCGGGCAGGATCTCACCGGTAAAGAGATCGGATTCCACCTTTCCTGTAAAGGGAATCATTGTGACCGCGCCGTATTTGCATTCCAGGTTGGAGACCTGGGAACCGTCTGCGAAGATCTGAAAGATCATGATGGGTTCTGCCATGATTGATACCTCCTGATCAAAAGAAGGAAAGAGGGCTGCCGTAAGAAGGCAGCCCTTATTGTTTCGGTTTCTTTATTCCGCCTGCTGCAGTCTCTGGATATCACGCTCACAGTGATAGAACAGAAGGAAGAGCACGAACATTGCACCGGCCATGATCGCGGGGACCCAGCCATACATAAAGCGGATGGCGGTAGTGACGGTCTCGGGCTGAGCAATGCCCTGTGCGTCAAGCGCTCCGTCAAAGCCTGCTGCCGCGAGCACCCATCCGAAGATCGCCTGGCCGAGACCGAGGCCAATCTTCTGTGCCGCGGAGATACCGGCGTTGCCCATGCCAACGGTATCAATACCTGTCTTCAGTCTGCCGAAGGTTACCGTATCCGCGACCATACCGAGAGCCATACCGCCGGCGAATCCAACGCCAAGTCCCTTCAGAATGTTGCTGGCGATCAAAAGGGCAGGGGAAGTAAATACGGCGGATCCCACAAATCCGATGGCCATTACCAGCATGCCAAACGTGTAAATCTTCTCCTTGGAAATCTTCTTCATCATAAACGGCGTTACGAACATGATGCCGAACTGTGCAAGGGAGATCGCATTGGCGAGCATTCCGTACTGGCCCATGTCATAGAGCACATACTGGCTGAAGAAAACGGTTCCCATCGAGTAAAAGATGATGATCGTGAATACCACGAAGTTGCCGAGAGTAAGAAGCAGCCAATATTTGTTCGAAAGAAGCGCTTTCACCGTCTCCATGACGTTTTCGTTCTTTGTGTTCTGCTTCTCTCCATCGTCCGCTGCGGCGCCGAGCTTTACGCGCTCCTTGGTGTTGAAAACGCAGAACAGGGAGACGACAACCATGATCGCACAGAAGATTGCCATGGTGAGGGTAAAGGATCTCTGCGTGAAATCCGTATTGGGATTTTCAGAAAACTTGTGGAGAAGAATCGGGAAGGCGGAGTTTACAAAAACATTGCCGAGCGTCTGGAAGATCTGCTGGATGTTGCCGAGAAGTCCTCTTTCATAGGAGTTCCTGGTCACAAGACCGACCATGGAATAGAACGGGACCAGCATACCGGTCAGGCAGACAGCGTTCGTAATATTGTAGATCAGGAAAATGTAGATGTATTTTACTGTATCCGGGAAATTGGGAGGCAGATAGAAGAGCAGCATCGTGGAAATCGCAAAAGGAATGCACATTCTCAGAAGCCATACTCTGGCTTTTCCCATCTTTGTATTTGTACGGTCAACGATGCGGCCCATGATCAGGTCGGAAATACCGTCGAAAACCTTCGAAACGGCAAGGATCGTAGCAATGATGCCGGCGTTCATTCCGACTGCGGAAGTGAAGTAGATCGTCATGAAAGCGCCGATAATACCATTGATCATGTTAAAGGCAAATCCGCCTGATCCGTATGCCAGTCTTTCTCCCCAGCCGAGGGAGGCGTTAGGGTCGTCATGTTTTGTTGTAAGCATTGTCTTTCTCCTTTCATTCATACCGTATGGATGTGCATTTTTCTATGTGTGCTCAGCAGAGCGGGTGTTTTGTTTCTGGATATAGAGTACTTTATTTTATACGGTACGAATACTGCGATTCTGCTGTTTTTGTCCTTATTATGACCAAGGTGACGAGGCATTGGAACAGGAGACAGCATATCAGTTCTCGTAGAAGCGCATGTCCCCCCACACTTCCATCAGATGACTGCGGTCGAGCCGTTCGGTACGGGT
>CAMOZZ010000015.1 GCA_946631165.1 uncultured Lachnospiraceae bacterium
GCACGCCATGGATGAGATCTATCTTTCGTGGCAGTCCTGTGTAAATGATGTCTACGATCGGTACCAGTGGGTGCTGGAAGAAAAGAAGAGAGGTGCGTTTGTCAGGAAAAAACTGCCCACGGATTACATGGTGGCGTTAACGGCCCACAACATGAGCGAGCAGGAGCGTCACAGACAGATCAGAAAGGCGATCTTCGGCGACTTTAAGGACAGCGCTGTCGGCATGATGGAGAATATCCTGGAAGCGGAAGAAAATACCGAAAAATTCTTTGAAAAGCTGAAGAATGAGATCCAGGAAGCCGGAGAGCATGCCGGAGAATATATGGAACGGAAAAGATCGGAAGCGCATGAGAATATGAAAAAAGGCACGGTGAAGATCGAAAAGTTCCTGGAAGAGCGGGCCGCTGAGGCAGAGGAACTGCATAAAAAAGGCAGTGAAAAACTGGATCGGTATATGGAAGAACGGGCCGATCTGATATCAAAGCAGATGAACCTGGATGAATATACCGCTAAAAAAGAATAAGACTGCAGTATCATAAAAGCTGTGAAGCGCCGGACAGCATCAGAGGATGCATAGTTTGGCGCTTCACAGCTTTTTTATGGAACGGATCGCTTATGACAGGGAATTCTGTTCGGGAATTGCCCAAACACGATCTTATTCTGTAATTGCCCATACGCGGACCGGCAGTCCGGTCGCGCTCTCGATCCTGGGCCACGCCGCGAACAGGATGGCACCTGCAGGGGCGACTTTGTCAAGATTCTGCAGGACTTCGATCTGGAGCTTACCCTGTGCCAGAACATAACGCTCACAGGCAAGATCCTCTGCTTTGGCTGCTTCGGCGGAAGCGTCCGTATCCAGGGCTTCGTGGCCGTTCGCAGCTGCGGAACGGGTCTCATAGATATATTTCAGGGCGTCCAGGGACCAGCCCGGGAAATTCTCGCTGCCGTCTTCGGCAATACCGGAAAGCGCATCCATATCCGGCCAGTTCTTATACCAGTCTGTACGAAGCGCTACAAAAGCGCCGTCCGGGATCGGACCGTATTTGGCTTCATACGCCTGGATATCGCTTACCTGTACCGCATAGCAGGGGTCTTCGGCGACTTTATCGGTAATATCGATCACGCAGAGGGGGAAGACTGCATCCGTCACACCGTACTTCTCTGAAAGAGGCGCATCTTTGACAAAATGTCCGGGAAAGTCAATATGTGTTCCGAACTGCCCGGGGAATTTAAAGGTCTGGATCTGACATTCCAGCATAGGATTGCCCCAGTCGAAGACGACCTTGGACAGTTCTACGGAACCTTCCGGAATCCCGCTCCAGTAAGGGCTGTCATTGTTGAGGGAATGAGACAGTTCCACCCATTTCAGCTTTTTCAGTTCTTCCAGTGTTTCCCAAAGTTTGTACATGCGCTACCTCCTTTTTCTGCCGGAGCAGTTGTTTTGTTATTTCTTATTGTATGACTGAAACAGCGATAATACAAGAAAAAAATATAATCAGTCAGACTTTTTTGCCTGGATGACGACATTGACAGTCGGAGTTCTGTTACTATAATGGATGTTGTGAGAGCGCATGACTGCTGCGGTAAACAGCAGTCCGTTTCGGAGGTGAAGGGAAAATGAAGACTGCAGGAAAGGCAAGACCGGATTTCCGCAGAATGTCGATCTACCAGATCTGGATCCGCAGTTTCTGTGACGGGAACGGGGATGGCATCGGTGACCTGTATGGCGTTTATGACAAACTGGATTATATCCGGTCCCTTGGCGTTGACGGTATCTGGTTCTCTCCGATCTATCCTTCGCCGAACGCGGATTACGGTTATGATATTTCCGATTATAAAAATATTCATCCGGATTACGGAACGCTTGCGCAGTTCCGGAAAGTGCTGGACCGTGCGCATGAACTGGGGATGATCGTGCTCCTTGATCTGGTCATAAACCATACATCGGATGAACACCCCTGGTTTATCGAGAGCTGCCGGGATCCGAAAGGACCGTACGGCGACTATTATATCTGGAGGAAGCCGAAGTATACGAAAAACGGTCTCCGGATCCCGCCGAACAACTGGTTCAGCCAGTTCGAAGGACAGGCGTGGGAGTATAATGCACAGCGCAGAGAATACTATCTGCATGTATTTGCGAAAAAGCAGCCGGACCTGAATATGGATAACCCGAAAGTCCGGGAAGAAGTAAAGTCGGTCATGCGGTTCTGGCTGGAGATGGGCGTGGACGGCTTCCGGGAGGATGTGATCACGTTCATATCGAAAGATCCGGAACTCCCGGATGGTCTTTCCTTCCTTCCCGCCATCAACGGCCTTCCGTATTACAAGGACGGCCCGAATCTGATGAACTATCTGCGGGAGTTCCGTGATGTGGCGGATGAGTACGGTGCCATCCAGATCGGGGAAGCACCGTTCACACCGGTAAAGACGGCGCTTGGTTATATCAGCGGGGATGACAGAGTACTCGACATGATGATCCAGTTCGACACGATGATGGCGGACTGTATTCTTACGGAATATGTCCATCACCGTTTCATGCTGACGAAGTACAAACGGGCCTGCACAAAATGGCAGAAAGCGCTTTCCGGAAAGGCATGGAATGCACTGTATCTGGAGAACCATGATCATCCGCGGATCATCAACCGCTACGGCAGCCTGAAATTCTGGAAGGAATCCGGAAAGATGCTGGCAGCCTGCTACATGTTCCAGCAGGGGACGCCGTTCATCTATCAGGGGCAGGAGATCGGGATGACGAACATTCATCTGCGCACGATCGAAGAGTACCTGGACGTTGCGTCCGTGAATTTTTACAACACCTTTCACAAACGCGACAGTGAAGAGAACAGGATGCGCCGGGTTTACAGGGCGAGCAGGGATTCGGCAAGGACATCAATGCAGTGGAGCAAAGGAAAGCATGCCGGTTTTTCGACGGCTGTGCCCTGGTTTACGCTCAATCCAAATTACCGGAAGATCAATGCGGCGGAAGAGGAGAAGGATCCGGAAAGCATCCTGCATTTTTACCGGAAATGTATTGCCCTGCGGAAACAAAATGAGACATTATTATTCGGGTCATATCGAGAATATATGCGTCACAGCCGCAGGATCTATATGTATGAGCGAAAAACGGAAAAAGAAACGATTCTTGTCATCTGTTCTTTTGCCAGACATACTGTGAAATACAGGCTGCCGAAAGCTTTCCGGAAAAGAGAAGGCGTCAGGATCCTGGATAATTATCCGGAAGGTGCACAAACAGGGATCCTGCGTCCTTATGAGGTGCAGGTGATCCGCTATAAAAGATAAAAACTGACATATCCTGCTGATGATCAGGCAGAGCAGCGCTGCATAAAAGGGCAGAAAGGACAGGCAATCCTACTGCCCCTTTATTTTGTTTCAATATTTCGATATTTGATTGTTAAATAAGTCATATACAAAATCTAAAATATACATTTCATACGTTTATTGTTATAAATATATTGTAAAGAAAATGTAAATTTTTCCGGCATATTCCACGGGAGGTGAAACAATGATTGATGAGGTTGTCAGGCAGGCGTGGCTGTACGGAAGAGGATTCCTGCTCCACGGAAAGGTGGCGGATTATATCCCGGAACTATCAAAGGCAAACCCGGTCTATCTGGGGATCTGTATAAAAACGCTGTCGGGTGAAACGATCGAATTCGGAGATGTAACGCACCGGTTTACGATTCAGAGTATTTCAAAAGTCATTACGCTGGCTATGGCGCTGGAAAAACTGGGATATGACGAAGTGTTTACCCATGTCATGATGGAGCCCTCCGGAGATTCCTTCAACTCGATCCTGAAACTGGATACAGCAAGCAACAGACCGTATAACCCTATGATCAACGCCGGCGCGATCGACGTGATCGGTCTTCTGGCTCCTGTCTGTGATTTTGACGAACTGGTGGCCTTTTCGCGCAAACTCTGTCAGGATGACGAGATCACGATGGATTATGATGTATATCATTCCGAATCAATTACCGGCGACCGCAACAGGGCAATCGGGTATCTCCTCAAGAGCAAAGGCGTTCTGGAAGGAGATGCGCTGGCGGCTGTTGATCTCTATATCAGGATGTGCTCGCTCAGTGTGACGGCAAAATCACTGGCCGGCCTGGGACAGGTGCTCGCCGCGGGAGGCGTTATCCCGGAAACGGAAGAGCGGGTGCTGTCGGCAAATACAGTCCGTGTGATCCAGACGCTGATGTTCACCTGCGGGATGTATGACAGATCCGGTGAACTGGCCGTCAGGGTCGGGATCCCTTCCAAGAGCGGTGTCGGCGGAGGAATCATGTCCTGTGTGACCGACAGGATGGGAATCGGAATTTACGGCCCTTCCCTGGATGATAAGGGCAACAGTATCGGCGGCGCCAATATGCTGGAATATCTGTCGAAAGAACTCAGACTGCATGTGTTTGACGCAGGCAGAATGATCTGGTAGAAAGAAATGGACGGAAACTGTAAACATTATATAAATTTTACGCAACCTGAAATTGTCTCAGAAGGAGGAGTCAAATGAGCGCAATCTACAATTTTCTGCTGTACCTTACCGGTTGGCCGCTGGCCTGTCTGCTGTTCTTCGGAGGACTGTACTTCACGATCCGTACAAAGTTCCCGCAGTTCCGCCTGTTCACTGAATCGATCCGCGTGGTATCTGAAAAACCTGCTACGGAAGATTCCATTTCTTCCTTCGGCGCACTGATGATCTCTACGGCTTCCCGTGTCGGTACCGGAAACATCATCGGCGTTTCCACCGCGATCTGTGTCGGCGGTCCGGGCGCTGTATTCTGGATGTGGGTCACCGCGATCTTCGGCGGCGCTTCCGCCTTTGTGGAATCCACGCTGGCCCAGGTCTATAAGAAGAAAGATCCTGACGGCGGTTCCTATGGCGGACCGGCTTACTATATCGAAGCCGCGCTGCATTCCAGACCGCTGGCGATCATCTTCTGTATTGCCCTGATCTTCACATACGGCGTAGGCTACAACATGCTGGCGTCCTACAATCTGCAGTCTTCTTTCAGCGGATTCTCCTTCTATGATCCGAAGATGACGCCCCTGATCATCGGCTGCGTTATTGCACTTGCATCCCTTTACTGCCTGCTCGGCGGCGGCAAGAGAATCGTACAGATCACCGGCGTTCTTGTTCCTGTTATGGGCGTGCTGTATGTGATCCTTGCGCTGATCGCGCTGATCCTTAATATCGGAAATATCCCGCATATGTTCGGCATGATCTTCTCCGACGCATTTGATTTCAAGGCCATCTTCGGCGGATTTATGGGATCCTGTCTGATGATGGGATTCAAGAGAGGTCTGTACTCCAATGAAGCCGGTATCGGTTCTGCGCCGAACGCTGCTGCAGCTGCGGATGTTTCCCATCCCGCCAAGCAGGGCCTTGTACAGATGCTTTCCGTTTTCATCGATACTCTGCTTCTCTGCACGGCTACCGCTTTCATGAGCCTCTGCTCAGGAGTAACACCGAACGCCGATATCGCAGGTGCACCTTTCATCCAGGCAGCTCTTTCCCAGACATTCGGCAGCATCGGACCGGTATTCATTGCAGTGGCCATGGTACTGTTCGCTTTCACCACCCTGCTCGGAAACTTCTATTATATCGAGAACTGCTTCGCTTATCTGCTTGGCAGAAAGCCTTCCGCTGTATTCATGAATGCTGTTCGTATCATCGGCGCATTCCTGATCTTCATCGGCGCCATCCTTTCCTTCGGTACTGCATGGGATATCGCTGACATCTGCCAGTGCATCCTTGCCGGCATCAACATCCCTGTCTGTATTGTCCTCGGCGGTGTAGCCTACAAGGCACTGGACAATTACATGGCGCAGAAAAATGCAGGAAAGAACCCTGTTTTCAATGCGAAGAAAGACGGCGGCGTGAAAATCGATACGGATTTCTGGAACTGATCCGGAAATAATGCATGAACACGATCTGACATTTCAAAACGAACGGGCCGGACTGTTTTTGAAAACAGTCCGGTTTTTTATGTCTTCAATCACTTTGTTTTCAAAGCATTCACAGTGATTGTCAAGGGAAAAACAATCTTTCTTATAATTTTGTAAAAATCATAAGAAATGTACAATACGTTATGGATTTCCGCATATTATCGTGCTATAATTTTGCTAGAATCTTGGAAGAGAGGTATTGATCATGACTGTAATATCAAGCTTTCATTATGATCTGCCGGGTGAGACCAGAATGCATTCCCATCCGCATGCGCATATCATAATCCCGGTAAAAGGGGTCTTTCATGTGAGATTCGAACAGCATGATCATCATATCATGACCGGGCAGCTCGGATTCGTTCCGCCGGCTGTCGTTCATGAATACAGCTGCGACGGGCAGGCACTTACTCTGAATATACCGCCGGAGATGATCAAGGCAGCGGATCTTGTTTTCCTGACTGAAAAAAGCCTGATTGATATAGATGATGATCTTGAACCGCTGATTGCGCTCATCCATAAGGAAAGCACCGGCACAAAAAGGAAAAACGAATCGCTGCGGTATCTGTTTTACTACCTGTATGACAAGCTTGTTGAGCAGGGACGGATACCCTCGCTGGCTTATATAGAAGAAAACTATGCCTCTGACATCAGTATGAAAGAGCTTGCGGAACTTGAAAACTACAATATTTCCTATTTTACGGAATGGTTCAAGAAAAAGGTTGGCTGCCTCCCCAGTGAATATCTGCGGATGGTGCGCATCGATAAGGCCAAGGAGATCCTGGCGACCACCAAATACCGGATCATTGATGTGGCGATGCAGGTCGGCTATGTCAACAGCTCTTCCTTTACGAGGGCGTTCAGGGAAGTGGAAGGCATCACGCCGAATCAGTACAGAAAAAAGGCAAAGGATACAATTCCCGGAGTATCAGGGACTATCAATAAAGAAACTATGGAAAAGGAGTGAGGAAGCATGAGAATTGAAAAGCATCCGATCCTGCAGTTTGACCGTGGGGAGAAGGTCACTTTCCTCTTCAACGGACAGGAGATGGAAGGCTATACTCATGAGACGATCGCAGCTGCTCTGCATGCCGCGGGAGTGCGTGAGCTCGGCCACAGCCAGAATCTCGACAGACCCAGAGGTCTTTTCTGCGCGATCGGGAACTGTTCCTCCTGTTTTATGACCGTAGACGGAGAACCAAATGTCCGTGTATGTGTTACGAAACTGAAACAGGGCATGGTGGTAGAAGAACAGCATGGGAAGGGGGTCGTAAAAGGATGATCAGAGATGTGGAAGTTCTCGTAATCGGAGGCGGCCCTGCGGGATTATGTGCAGCAAAGGCAGCGGCCGATTCGGGAGCGCATGTACTTCTTCTTGAAAGAGATGATACGCCCGGCGGCCAGCTTGTAAAGCAGACCCATAAATTCTTCGGATCAGAACGGCAGTTCGCGGGAACACGCGGATTCCAGATCGGAGAGATGCTTGTTGATGAGATCAACGCCCATGAGAATATTGAACTTATGACTGATGCTACGGTACTAGGCATGTATGAAGACGGTATCGTAACGGTCTTAAAAGATGAAAAACACCTTAAACTGCGTCCTGTCAAGACCATCATTGCTACCGGAGCCGCGGAGAAGTTCCTGACATTCCCCAACAATGACCTTCCCGGAATCTACGGCGCCGGAGCCGTGCAGACCCTGATGAATGTCGGCGGCGTGAAACCTGCCGATAAAGTGGTCATGGTCGGCGCCGGCAATATCGGTCTGATCGTATCCTATCAGATGCTGCAGGCAGGCGTGGAAGTGGAATGTGTAGTAGAAGCCCTGCCGAATATCGGCGGATTCCTGGTCCATGCCAGCAAGCTGCGCAGGGCCGGCGTCCCGATCCTGACCAGATGGACCGTCAAGGAAGCATACGGAAACGGAAAACTGGAGGGAGTCATTCTCTGCCAGCTGGATGACAAATGGCAGCAGATCCCCGGTACTGAAAAAGACGTGCCCTGCGATACGCTCTGTCTTGCAGTCGGTCTGACGCCGCTTGCAGAACTTGCCTGGCAGGCAGGCGCCCGCTGTGAGTATATCAGAGAGCTGTCCGGACATGTACCGATCTGTGACGAGAACCTGATGACGACCGTTGAGGGTCTCTACTGCGCAGGAGATGTTTCCGGTATTGAGGAAGCTTCCTCTGCCATGGTAGAAGGCCGGCTCGCAGGTTATGCGGTCGCTGTTGCGCTCGGCTATGATGTTGAAAATGCACAGAAGGAAGTCGACGCTGCGAAGGCGGAGCTGGTCGAGCTGCGCTCCGGTCCGATGGGCGGAAAGATCCGCGCCGGCATCGCGAAAGTTGAGCAGAAAAGAGGTGAAGCATAATGTTGATAAATGACGGAATCCCGACGGCGGAAGACCTGGCAAAGGTACTGCCGAGTGAAGAAAGACTGAACAAGGGACCTATCGCTATTACGGAATGCTTCCAGGAGATCGCCTGCAACCCCTGCGTAGCCGCGTGTCCGCACCATGCCATTTCCATGGAGCCTGATATTAATGCAACACCGAAGGTAGATCCGGACAAATGCATCGGCTGCCGTGTCTGTGTGGCAAAATGTCCCGGACTTGCCATTTTCGTTGTGGATATGACCCAAAGTGAAGGTACCGCTGCGGTCACATTCCCCTTCGAATACATCCCTGTGCCTGAGAAAGGCCAGCTCGCCTGCGGCCTGAACCGTGCCGGCGAAGAGATGGGATGGTTCCCTGTCCTTCGCGCTGTATCCGGAGGAAAGAAGAATCTGACTTATATGATCACGCTGGAAGTCCCGAAGGAACTTGCCATGGAAGTCAGAAATATCAAAGCGGGAGGGTATCGTGATGGCAAATAAAGATGTTATTATATGTCGCTGTGAAGATATCACCCGTGAGATGATCCTGGAGTGCATCGAGCAGGGATATCAGACGATCGATGATATTAAGCGTGTGACCCGTGCCGGTATGGGACCCTGCCAGGGAAGGACCTGCAGGCTTCTGATCGCCGGGGAACTTTCCCGAGCATTCGGAGTACCGATGGAAGAGGTCCTGATGCCTACCTTCCGTCCTCCGACGAAACCCATTTCCATGGGCGCGCTTGCTGATGCCTATGAAGAAAGCAAGAAAGGGGGCGGGGCAGAATGAAAAAATCCTATGAAGTCGTCGTGATCGGCGGCGGTATCGTCGGCACCGCAACCGCTTTTGAGCTTGCAAAGCGCGGCGTAAAAGACATCCTTCTGATCGAGAAGAGATTCCTTACTTCCGGTGCCACCGGACGCTGCGGCGCCGGGATCAGACAGCAGTGGGGTTCCGAACTCAATGCCACTATCGCGCTTGAAAGCACACATCTTTTCGAGCATATGGAAGAGTATACCGGATATCCCAGAAGTATTGAACTTCACCAGGGCGGTTATCTGCTCGTAGCTTATACGGATAAGGAAATGATCCAGTTCAGAAAGAACCTGGAAGTACAGCATAAGCTGGGAATCGATGCCTATGAGCTCACGCCGAAGGAAATGAAGGAGAAGGTCCCTTATCTGAACATGGACGGCGTCACCGGCGGTACATTCTGCCAGGCTGACGGACATGCCAATCCTTTCCAGACGACACAGGCTTATGCCTACGGCGCAAAGAAGATGGGCGTTGAGATCGAGACTTTCTGCGAAGCCGTCGGATTCAGGACGGAAGGCGGAAAGATCGCCGGCGTAGAGACAACCAAGGGTTATGTTGAAGCTAAACTTGTCGTGAACTGCGCAAACGGCTGGGCTCCTGAGCTGGCAAAGATGGTGGGAGAGGATATCCCTGTATATCCGGAACGCCATCAGGCGCTTGTTACCGAGCCTGTTGCCCCGCTGATCGACTGCATGGTCATGTCCTTCTCCCATAACTATTACTGCCAGCAGACACCGCACGGCAGCTTTGTCATGGGAATCGGACCGAAAGAGGCACCCAGTCACAACTTTAATACCAGCTGGCAGGTCCTGGAGGCCACCTGCGGTATTATGTGCGAGACGCTGCCCGTGCTCAGGAATCTGAGAGTCGTAAGATCCTGGGCAGGACAGTATGACATGAGCCCGGATGCGAACCCTGTGATCGATGAAGCAGCGGAAGCAGCGAATTTCTGGACAGTGTGCGGATTCTCCGGACACGGCTTCATGGTCGCGCCCAGAGTAGCGATCATGGTCGCCAATCGTCTGACCGGACAGGAAGATTCCCTGGATATCAGGAAATTCTCCAAGAAACGTTTTGAGACAGGAGAACTGCTGATCGAGCCGTCCGTCGTCTGATATCAGTTAAATCACATGCAAAACGCCAGATTCTTTTGCACTTGCGCAAAGGAATCTGGCGTTTTTTTGCATTTTTTGCTATGATCACAAAAAATTCTCCACTTTAGCAGAAAGGATAAAACGGAAATACGGCAGAAATATGGCAAAAACAGCTGAATTTTAAATGTTGATAAATTTTTTTTGAATGATCTGTATTCCAACGCTGCTTTTTGGCACGGGGTTTGCATACTATAAGAGCGAATTCAATAAGTTCTCATGCATGGAACCGGAAATCAAACATTTCTGCCCGATCCCGGCGGTGGGAGAGGGCGAAGAACAGCAGAGGAGGAAAATATGAACTTTAGTGATTTTATTTTCAATCTGGACAACCTGTTATGGGCAACGCCGCTGATCGCGCTGACATTCGGTCTGG
Organism: uncultured Lachnospiraceae bacterium; assembly: GCA_946631165.1. GTDB lineage: Bacteria > Bacillota > Clostridia > Lachnospirales > Lachnospiraceae > UBA3305. Next base: position 10,684 of record CAMOZZ010000015.1, read on the forward strand.
CTGTTGTATACTGCTTCGCAATGAAATTCGGAAATGTAACCCAGGCTAAGCTGCAGTGGGAACTGCTTCTTAAAGGAGACAAATCGGAAACCGGACTTTCCGCCTTCCAGACATTCAGTGCGGTAGCTGCTTACCGTGTCGCAATCGGAAACGTCGGCGGCGTCATGGTCGCCATCATGTACGGCGGACCCGGAGCCATCTTCTGGATGATCGTTACAGCCCTTGTCACTTCCGCGATTGCCTACGCTGAAAACTCCCTTGGCCAGATCTACAAGGTCAAGATGGACGGACAGTATCGAGGCGGCCCTTACTTCTATATGGAGAACGGCCTTCCCAAGGTACTCGGCAAAGTCATGGCTGTCATCTTCGCCCTGTTCTGCACGATCGGTGTTCCATTCCTGGTAACCGGTCCTTCCGCGAACAACATCTCCCAGGCTTTTGAATTAAGCCTTGGCGTTCCGAGATGGATCACCGGTGTTGTGATCGCTGTTCTTCTGTTCATCGTTATCGCCGGCGGTATCCGCAGAATCGCTGATTTCTCCACAATGATCGTTCCTTTCATGACCATCGGATACCTGATCATCACGATCATTGTCCTGATTACCCATGCTTCCAACATTCCCAATGCACTTGGACAGATCTTCGGAAGTGCATTCAACACCCATGCGATCTTCGGCGGTGCAATGGGCGGTGCTTTCTCCTACGGTGTAAAACGTGCTGTTAACTCTTCCGGCTCCGGTTTCGGTGAAACGCCTCCTGCAGCCGCTGCAGCAGAGACGCCTCATCCGGCTACCCAGGGTCTTGTAAATGCTTTCTCCGTATATATCGACGTTGCTGTATGCGCCTGTTCCGGTCTGATGGCAGTTGTTTCCGGATGCTTCAATGTTCTTGCACAGGATGGTGCAACCTGGATCTACACCAGTGCCGATCCCGTTGTACAGGGTCTGCAGGAATCAACAACTGCGAACGTTATCTGGGTACAGCAGGCAGCCAACTCTGCGATCCCGAAGATCGGCGGAATCTTCATTGCGCTGGCAATTACGATGTTTGCTTACTCCACATGCCTTGCTTACTACTATGAAGGCGAGGCAGGTCTTGCGTATCTGATGCGCAATTCCAGTGAAAAGACCCGTAAAGCCGCGATCTGGTTCATCCGTATCTGCATGCCGGTATTCTACTTCATCTGGACGCTGGTAACAGCCGGTACCGCATGGGCTATTTCCGAAGTCATGTTCGCGCTGATGGCCTGGTTCAACCTGATCTCCCTGATCTTCCTGCTGCCTGTCGTCAAGAAAGTTTATGACGACTATATGCAGCAGAGAAAAGACGGTGTGGAAGATCCGTACTTCGATCCCGACAAGCTTGGCATCAAGAATGTGGATGTCTGGAAAGAGATCAACGCCGACAGGATCAAGGCCGGCAAATAATCAATCATATTGTGAATACAACGGGCAGGGATAACATCCGGAAGGATTGTTATCCCTGCATAAAATCTGTAAAATAGAATAAAAAGTATATCTGCGGAGGTCTTAAAATGTTAAAGAATCAGGACAGAAAATTTAAACTCGGAATGCACAGCTACACACTGCATCTCTCCGGTTTCGGTGAGAGCTGGGGATTTCAGGAGTACGGCGAGCATCACGCATTCGAACAGGTCAAGACATTTAAGGACCTGGTAGATATAGCGGTCGAAGTCGGTCTGGATGTACTGCATATCACACTTGTCGATATTCAGAATGACACATCGGATGAACATCTTGCGGAATGCCGTAAGTATGCGGAAGATCACGGCATCGGCCTGGAACTCAATATTTCGTTTAATGCCCCTTCAGATCCCCGTGTAAACTGCACGATCGAAGAATCCCTGGAGATCGCCCATAAGCTCGGCTGCACACTGGTAAAATACAGCACGGATGTGGAGCATCCCGCAAAGCGGTCTCATTCCTGCATGTGTCCGACTGCCATGATCCAGATGGCGAAGATCGTGGAGGATTTCAAGCGCAACATTCCGACTATTGAAAAATACGGCCTGCAGATCTCCATCGAGAACCACTGCGATCTGTTCGCGGATGAAGTGGTATGGATGGTAAAGGAGATCGCGCATCCCCAGGTCGGCGCCTGCTGCGATACCATTAATTCCCTGATGCTGATGGAAGGCATTGAAGAATGCTGCCGTAAGATGGCGCCGTATATCAACTGCACCCATTTCTGCGACAACCGCGTCTTTGCCGATCCCGACGGAACACATTCCCTTGGAACCGCAATCGGACAGGGCGATGTGGACTGTGTAAAGGTCATGCAGATCTTCCGCGAGATGGCGCCGCCGCAGCTGGATACGATCGACCTGGAGATCGAACTTCCTCTTTCCGGCTATACGATCGAAGAGGGACGCGAGATCGAGATGAAAGCATTAAAGGAATCCGTAGAATATATGTATAAAGTCCTGCACATCGGGTTTAATGCAGCTAAGATCTACGGATAATACCGGGAAGGTATTTACGTAAATTCATTAAACAGTATAAAACCGTCTGAAGATCAGTCTGATCGGAGGACGGTTATTGTGCGTCTCAACCAAACAGATTAGCGTAAATATATTGAAAAGTGCATAATAATATTCTATAATTATATTGATTTTACTGAAAACGGAGAGAACGTCATGATTGAAGGGATCAGCTGTGAAAATGTAATGGAATTCCTTTCTCAGTGCAGGATCGGCGCCATGCTGCTGAACGGGGACAGGCAGGTCCTGGCAATCAATGAGGAAGGAAAGCGGCTGCTGGGAGAAACAGAAGCCGGCAGTGTGCTGCGGGAGGAACTGGGACCGCTTCTTAAAGATCATTCTGAGAAAGAATACATTAATACCGGCTTCGGCAAATATATTGTCAAACATCCGGTACCGGTTCCGGAGGATCTTCCCGATGGTTCCGTGCTGGTCGGCTTCCGATGCGCAGATGCGGAATATGATTCCGTGATAAAAACAGCTGTCCTTAACAAGATAAAGGAAGGGGTCGTTCTCTGTGACAGAGAGGAACGTCTGACGTATCTGAATCACGCTGCTGCCGCCATAGACTCCCTGGTTCCGGATAAAGTTCTGGGAATGAAAATCACAGATGTCTATACGATGACTGACGGCAGTGAAGCAGCCCTGCCGAGAGTGATGAAGAACGGCAGTCCGGATCTGAATATCAGACAGCGGTATAACACGGTAGGCGGAGACCGGGTAGATATTGTCGCCAATGCCTGGCCGCTGACGGAGAAGGGGAAGGTACTGGGCGCTGTCAATATCGTGGAAGACTGGCAGCGGATCGATGAGCTGCAGAAGCAGATCGTAGACCTGCAGGAAAAACTTTCCAGGTACAGCAAAAGCGCGGGCGGAAAAAGCAGCGCGCTTACGGCAAAGTATTCTTTCGATGATATTCTGTATAAAAGCAGTACCATGGGACTGGTGGTCGAACAGTGCAGACAGGTCGCAAAAACCGATTCATCCGTCATGATTTATGGAGAGACCGGCACCGGTAAGGAACTGTTTGCCCAGAGCATCCATAATGCAAGCAGCAGGGCGAACGGGCCGTTTGTAGCCGTAAACTGTGCCGCCCTTCCGGAAAATCTGCTGGAAAGCCTGCTTTTCGGTTCCGTAAAAGGCGCTTACACGGGTGCGGAAAACCGCGCGGGCCTTTTCGAACAGGCCAATCACGGAACGCTGCTGCTGGATGAGATCAACTCCATGAATATCAGCCTGCAGGCAAAACTGCTGAGAGTCCTGCAGGAGGGAAGGCTTCGCAGGGTCGGCGGGTCCCAGGTGATCTCTATTGACGTCAGGGTACTGTCAAATATCAATGTTTCCCCTTATGAAGCGATCGCATCCAATCTTCTGCGCCAGGATCTCTTCTACAGACTGGGTGTGGTGAATATCAATATTCCGCCGCTCAGGGAAAGAAAGGAAGATATCCCGGAGCTGATCCGGTTTTTCATGCACCGGAATAACCGCAAGTTCATGAAACATGTCCGGGGGATCGATGACCGGACACTGGAGATCTTCAAGAACTACAGATGGCCGGGCAATGTCAGGGAACTGCAGCATGCGCTGGAACATGCGATGATCGTTATGCCGGATCATGCTTCGGAGATCACTTCGCAGTATATACCGCACCGTCTGCTGGAGGAAGAAAGAGAAGAATACAGGGAAGAACCCGCAAAAGAGGCTCCGGTGTACAATCCCGCGGGAAGCGATATTGACCATCATCTGAAGGACCTGGAGGAAGAAATTATCAGGAGAGCGCTGGCGGAAAACAGAGGAAATGTTACGAGGACTGCCAAAGCCCTCAATCTGAGCAGACAGAATCTGCAGTACAGGATCCGCAAATACGGAATCGATACGGAGCAGATCAAAAGAGGGATGTAAAAAAGCAGGAATCTGTCCGGTGAAAAAGGCTGAAATGAGGGAGTGAGATCTGATGGAAGCTTCATTGACGATTACACAAAAACAGATACCGGCGCAGCAGGTCATCCAGACGATGAATGTTCTGCAGATGAATGCCATGGAACTGGAGAACTATATCAATGAAGCTGCGCTTGAAAATCCTGTCATAGATCTGAAAGAAGAAGAACGTCCCGAAACGGAGAGATCGTCACGAGAACAGGATATTAAAAGAAAGCTGGAATGGCTGGAATCCGCTGACAGACAGAATATTGTCTATTACAGGGACGACGGAGAAGATGTAGACAGAGAGGCGAACTGGCAGGATATCAGGGATAAAGGAGAAAGCCTTGCCGATCACCTGATGACCCAGCTGATGGGGAGAAGATTTACCCCGGAGGAAAGACGGTCCGTCAATTATATTATCGAAATGCTGGATAAGGACGGATATTTCAAAGACGATATCCGTTCTGCAGCAGCGTTTCTTTCGGTTTCCGAAGCGACGATGCAGGATATGCTTCTGGAGATCAGAAAACTGGAGCCGGCCGGCGTCGGTGCGTCGGATCTGGCGGACTGTCTGATGCTTCAGCTGTTAAGAGAAGAAGAGGATCCGGTGCTCCTTGCAGATACAGAGATCATTATAAAAGAACATCTTCCGCTGGTCGCGAAGAACCATCTGAATGTGATCGCGAAAAAGATGAAAATATCATCCGACAGAGTGGAAGCATGCTGCAGTCTGATCCGTTCCCTCAATCCAAGACCGGCCTGCTGCTTTAATGACAGATCCCATTTTCATTACATCAGTCCGGATGTGGTCATCGTAAAATTCGAGGATCATTTCGATATCGTGGTCAATGAATACCGGTATCCCTCCTTCAGTATCAGTTCCTATTATGAAAAAATGGCGGAGGAGACAGAGGACAGGGAAGCGAAGGAATATCTGAAAGAAAAGATCCGGAGTGCCAGGGAGCTGTCGGAGAGCATCCGCTACAGGATCTCCACGCTGTCAAGAGTCTCTATGCTGATGGTGGAGAAACAGAAGGATTTCTTCCTGCATGGGCCCGGATATAAAAGACCTATGCAGCTGGCGGATTATGCGGATGAACTCGGGCTGCATATTTCGACTGTCAGCCGGGCGCTCAGCAATAAATATTTTCAGTGCAGCTGGGGTGTTTTTCCGATGAATTATTTCCTGGCACTGCCTGCGGCTTCGGGAACAGGCAGTGACGCCGTAACCCAGGAGCAGATCATTGCAAAGATCCGGGAGATTACGGAGAACGAGGACGGGAAAAAACCGTTCAGTGATCAGGCGATTGCGGATAAGCTGAAGGAGACCGGTATAGAGATCTCACGAAGGACAGTCAGCAAATACCGCGGGATCGCCGGAATTCCGGATAAGAGCGGACGGAAAAAAAAGATCTGAAAAAGCGCTGTGCTTTTATACGGAGCATGTCAGCGATGATTTGATAAAAAGTGCAAAGAATATGCCGGGAGTGCAAAAACTTTTGCAGAAAGTTGCGCAAAAGAATTTTGCACTTTTTCTGCGGCTTAGAGGACACTGCCGAAAGGCATGAGGAAGTTCCGGTTTTATAAAGACAGAAAACCGGTAATAACGGAAGATTTATCATCCATAAAGAGGCTGCTGTTAATTTCTGATAGAAATAATTCTGATATAAAAGCATTTTGTAAAACTGGCACGCATTTTGCATGTATATAGACCAAAAAGCATTATCAATGCCTTGAAAAAGAAAAAACGCAGTTTATAATCATTCATCAGGAGGGTTTGAAATGGCAGCAAATTATATGGACAGGATAAACAAGCTCAGAGAGAATTATTTTTCGCACAGGATCGAGATGGACATCCTGGATGCTTATTATGTAACACAGGGTTTCAAGGCTACAGAAGGCCAGCCCTGGGCGATTCAGAAAGCCACTGCCATGAAGACGGTTTATGAGAACAAACCGATCTATATCCAGGATAACGAACTCCTTGTCGGCGGCGTTGCTTTTAAGCCCCGTGCCGGTATTCTGAACCCCGACTCTGCCTGTTCCGTCATCGAGAAGGAGCTGGATACGATCAGCACCCGTACCTATGATCCTTTCTATCTTTCCGAAGAGAACAAGAAACTCTTCATGGAAGAAGTCGCTCCTTACTGGAGAGGAAAATGCGTTCTTGACCGCTGGAACGCGATGATGCCCGATGACGTCAGGACCATGCGCGACGGCGGAATGCTTTATGTAGATAAGAAATTCGTACGCGGCTATGGCGAGAACACACCCGGTTGGAGAACCCTTCTTGCAAAGGGTGTCGGAGGAATCAAGAAGGAAGCGGAAGAGAAACTGGCTTCTCTGGATGCTGCCGGCGGAGAAGATGTTCTCAAGCAGATGATCTTCTACAAATCCCTGATCATCACGGCGGAAGGCATCATTGCCCTTGCGAACCGTCATGCGGATCTGGCTGAGCAGATGGCAGCGGAAGAGAAAGATTTTGTTCGCAAGGCAGAGCTCTTAAAGATTGCTGAGATCAACAGATGGGTCCCGGAGAATCCGCCACGCACATTCTATGAAGCCCTGCAGTCCATGCTGACTTATGAGTACTGCATCTTCATGGAGCAGAACGCTTCTTCCTACAATCTCGGACGTATGGATCAGTACCTGATCGATTACTATAATAAGGATATCGCGGATGGAATTCTTACCCAGGATTCCGCACAGGAACTGCTGGACTGCTTCTGGATCAAGATCGCTGAGATGGGACTGTTCCAGGACGGCGAATCTGCAGCGTTCTCTGCAGGATACAACATGACCGTGCAGGTCTGCGCCGGCGGCATCAACAAATACGGCGACGATGCGGTCAATGATCTGTCTTATATGACCATCCAGGCTACCATGGACACCGCGACCAAAGAGCCGAACATGACGGTCCGCTACAGCATTTCCAAGAACCCTGACTCCTTCCTGCGCAAGGCAGCCGAGTGCATCCGTATGGGACGTACTATGCCCGCGATCTATCACGATGATGCAGGTATCAAGATGCTTCTGAACAAGGGCATCCCGATGTCGCAGGCCTGGGACTGGACCCCCTGCGGCTGTGTTGAGACGAACCTGGAAGGCCGTCTGAAATCCTATACCGATATCGGCGAGATCAGCATGGGCGGCGTCGTGGATATGGTCATGAACAACGGCAGAAGCCGCAAGACCGGCGAGCAGGTCTCCATCCAGACCGGTGATCCCAGAGATTTCAAGACGTTTGACGACTTCATGGCTGCCATCAAGAAGCAGATCGACTACTTCGTACATACTATGGCAACGATGAACAGCTATCTGGATTATCTCAGTGAGAACTATCGTCCCGTTCCTGCGCTGTCCCTGACTTATCCGAACTGCATGAAGGTCGGTAAGGATTATGCAAATGGCGGTGCGGAATTCAACGTCGGAAACGGCATCAACATCATCGGACAGGCAGATATCATCAACTCTGTAGCGGATGTGAAATATCTTGTCTATGACGAGAAGAAACTCACGATGGATCAGCTCTGCAAGGCGCTTGATGCCAACTTCGAAGGCTATGAAGACATCCAGAAGATGTGCTGGAATGCTCCCAAATACGGCAATGATGATCCGAAGGCAGACTTCTGTGCAGGTGAGATCTACAACTATCTGGTAGACCAGATCGAGCAGTATAACTCCCCGTTCGGAAAACTGACAGCCGGCATGCTGCCCGTATCCGGCAACGTCCCGATCGGAAAGAGCGTTGGCGCGCTTCCTTCCGGCCGTTATGCATGGGCTCCTCTGGCAGACGGAATCGGCGCTACAGGCGGCACAGACATCAATGGAGCTACCGCTCTCCTGAAGTCCATCAGCCACCTGCCGCACGCAAGATTCACACAGGGCACCCAGATGAACCTGAAGATCGATCCGAAGCTCCTTGCCGGAGAACAGGGCCTCAGGAATATGATGTACATGCTGAAGACCCAGTGCTCACTGGATATCTATCATACGCAGTACAATATTGTTGATGCGGAAGTGCTGGCAGACGCGCAGATTCATCCCGAAGATCACAGAGATCTGCTTGTCAGAGTAGCAGGATATTCAGCCTTCTTCGTAGAGCTCGGAAAGGATATCCAGGACGATATCATTCAGAGGACTGAGATCGAGAGCTGGGGCTGATACAGAACCGGTAGATAGTGTTTTCTGCCCGCGGTCTTACGACCGCGGGTTTTAAGTATCCCTTCTGTTGACCGGATGCATTTTGATGATTCTGCAAGGATCAAACAGGGGAATCGTTACTCCGAAAATATGGTACGGAAAGATAAAAAAACGCTTGACAATGATCGGCCTAAAGTATATACTTACAAAGTCGCGTTAAGCGATATGGGATCATAGCTCAGCTGGGAGAGCACATGCCTTACAAGCATGGGGTCACAGGTTCGAGCCCTGTTGGTCCCATTTTTGGCGGAGTAGCTCAGTTGGCGAGAGCACGCGGTTCATACCCGCGGTGTCAGGGGTTCAAATCCCTTCTCCGCTACGCCGAAAAACACGGGAGACCGTGTTTTTTGTTTTTATATCGATCGCTGCAGTCAAAAAAATCCGCCGTGAGGCGGATTTTTGTTTTCAGCTGTATCGCAGCTTTCGCCTGTGTCTGAAAAGAAACTGCAGCGTAAGCCCTTCAAGAAGAAGACAGACGATCTGGATGATCAGCCAGATACTGATTCCCAGATCCAGCCTGAAGTTCGCATAGATCAGCAGGGCCGGCGTAAGGATGGCAAGGATTCTTGCTGTCAGGATCAGAAAACTGGCGAACTGCACATAATTTCGCTTTACCGTTTCCGTGATCTGCGCAGCTTCTATCGGCGCCCGGTACAGGATCAGAACAAGTACGATCAGCGGGAAGAAAGCCAGGATATAAGGCGCTGCAGTATAAAACACGGACAGCGCCATGGCCGGCAGTACAGCGGGGATCACGTGCAGGATCAGGGCGATCATGGCGTATCCCTTCTCCCTGGTCCGGTGTTCACGGTATTCTTCCGCCGTAAGGTCACAGGCAACCGTTACGTCAAAACTACTTTTTCTTTCCGCGGCCATTTGTTTTCCTCCCGGGAGCATCTGCTGCATCGGGTCCATCCGCTGCCGCCTTTTCCTCCGGAAGCGGATCGACGGGGACCAGGACGACAGCTGTTCTCGGAGGCAGATACATGGTCAGTTCGTTGCCTTCATCATATTTTGACTGGGCGGAATAACGCATGAATTTGATCTGGTCGAACCCGCCGAAACGTTTTTCATCGGTGGATAGGATCGGCATATAATCCTTCGGCTGTGTAACAGGAATCGGATAATTCTCGCATGTCCGCGTAGGATGGAAGTTGAACACGAACAGCATGCCGGACCGCTCGAAGGCAAGTGTATGGTCTTTTACGTGTACTTTGTCAAGATGAGGCATCACCTGATCGAAAAGACCTTTTTCGGAAGCAAGCTTCACCATATCGCGGTCAAAATCGTTCAGCCACTCGTATTTCAGATAACCGTTGTCAGCAAGGCTCCACTGCCTGCGGCAGTAATGGAAGCTCCAGTCATTTCCTTCACGAGGGAAATCGATCCATTCGGGATGTCCGAATTCATTGCCCATGAAATTGAGATAGGCGTCGCCACCGGCTGCAAATGTCAGGAGCCGGATCATTTTGTGCAGCGCTATGGCGCGGTCGATCGTGATATTATGCGTGATCTTATCCATGTCTGTATACATGGCTGCGTCCGCAAGACGGAACATCAGTGTCTTGTCGCCGACAAGCGCCTGATCGTGGCTCTCGGCATAAGCAACGGTCTTTTCACCGGGCCTGCGCAGGCACAGGCTGCTCCAGATGTTATCCATGTTCCAGTCATCATCCGGACGTCCGTCGCGCAGCAGCTGGATCCACATATCCGGGATACCCATGGCAAGACGATAATCAAAACCGATGCCGCCCTCTGAAACAGGAATGCACATGCCGGGCATGCCGGACATATCCTCGGCGATCGTGATCGCGTGAGGTTTTACTTCACGGATCAGTTCATTTGCCAGCTGCAGATAGGTGATTGCTTCAGTGTCTGTATTCAGAGAGAAATACTTGCTGTCGGAATCGAAAGCGGAGCCGATGCCGTGATCGTGGTAAAGCATGGAAGTCACACCGTCGAAACGGAATCCGTCCACATGGTACTCATCCAGCCAGAATTTCAGGTTGGAGAGAAGGAAGAAGATGACTTCATCTTTTCCGTAGTTAAAGAGTTTGGTATCCCAGTTCGGATGGTCGCCGGCTTTTCCCTTGTGGAAGAACTGGTAATCGGTGCCGTCGAACATGTTGATGCCTTCGGCCGTATTCTTGGCAGCGTGGGAATGCACCAGATCCAGAAGAACGCGGATCCCCATTTCATGCGCTTTATTGATCAGATATTTCAGATCATCCGGCGTGCCGAACCATGAAGACGCGGCAAAGAAATTGGAGACCTGATACCCGAAGGAACCGTAGAACGGATGCTGCAGTATAGCCATCATCTGTACGGTATTGTAGCCGGCTTTTTTGACGCGGGGCAGGACATTGTCCGCGAATTCCCTGTAGGTGCTGATCCTGGGTTCTTCCCCGGACATGCCGACATGCGTTTCATAGATAAGCAGCGGCTCTGAAGGCGTGAAGCCCGCGTCTGTCCAGGCAAACTGTTTTCCGGTGTCAATGACTTCGCATTTCCAGGAGAAATCCTCCGGATCCTGTATGACGCGTCTGGCGTAAAGCGGAACGTGCCAAGTCTCTTCGTCGCCGTTCTGTACGACGGTCAGCACGCGGCAGCCCTCCCACAGCGCATCATCACCCGGCAGCGTAATATCAAAGGTGCCGTCTTCATGTTTCGTCAGCTCGTGGGAATGCGGATCCCAGTTGTTGAAATCGCCGGTCAGGAATAATCTGTCCGCGCCGGGCGCCCACTCTCTGTAAACCCAGCATCCGTCTGCATGATGGATGCCGAAGAACATATAGGCATTGGCGATGGACGAGAGTCCCTTGGAACTGTCCGGGAGAAGTCTCGCTTTGGTCTCTCTGTAGAGACGAAGGCGCAGTTCGATATCATTCCCGAATTTCTTCAGTGACGGATTGTATTCGTAGATCTTCAGCATAAGCACTCCTGTAGATATAAATAGTAAAGAAAAATGTATTCCTATCCTGTTAATGATACCAGATTATGAATTTTTAAACAAGGTTAACATTTCCTCCGGAAACAGATTTTCCGGGAACTTTTGACAATATCGTTGATCTGTCAAATTGTCATGCTGAGCGAACAAAGTGAGTCGAAGTATCCACCGCTTATAGTAAACGGTTTTAGCAGAACCGCCTGTCAAAGGGCACAGATCCTTAATGATGGCACACTTCAGAGAGACAGATCGCAATTACTTTAATACGGTAAACGACTGTGTCCCGAGCTGCAGAAGACCGTTTTCCAACGAGGCTTTCCCGATCTTATATATAATCTTTCGATTTCCGGCTGCAATCTGCAGAGACTTTTCTGAACTGTCCGGGTTCACTGCAAGGAGCAGATCTCCGCGTCTGTAAACGAAAGGCTTTCCGGGTTCACTGCAAATTACGCTGAATGCACCGTCCGCCTGAAGCGCTTTCTCCCTGCTGCGCAGCGCCAGGATCTCTCTTACAGTATGCAGAAGAGAAGAGGGATCGTTTTCCTGTGAAGCGACGGTGGGAGCGTCCGGCGACGGATCGACAGGCAGATACAGATCCTCTTTGTCCCCCGTTGAGAAGCCGAGATTCTCGCTGCTGTCCCACTGCATCGGCGTTCTGGAGCCGGTCCTGAAATAACCGCCTTCCTTTGTCGGAATTTCCAGATACTTCATGC
>CAMOZZ010000016.1 GCA_946631165.1 uncultured Lachnospiraceae bacterium
TTCTTGAGCCGATCTCCAACCTGAAGGTCAGAGTACCGGACAAGTTCACCGGCGATGTCATGGGTGATCTGAACAAGAGACGCGGCCGTGTGCTGGGCATGAATCCCGATCACAAGGGCGGCACCATCGTGGAAGCGGATGTCCCTACCGCTGAACTGTTCGGCTACAATACCGACCTTCGTTCCATGACCGGCGGTATCGGAAGCTTTGAATATGAATTTGCACGCTATGAGCAGGCACCGGCTGATGTACAGGCCAAGGAGATTGCTGCAAGAGCTGCAGAAAAAGACGACTGATCATAGTCAGATCCGGAGCGGTTCCCGAAAGGGAGCCGCTTTTTTCCTTGACAAAAACCGCCTGTAAACGTACTATGATAGGAGCGAAAAAAGCATTTCTTGCAGATATAGAGGAGCAGTAATTATGAGTGAAGCTTATAATCCCGAAGTGATCGAGAAAAAATGGCAGAAGATCTGGGATGACGAGAAAGCATTCCATGCGCCGAATGATTATACCAAGCCCAAGATGTATAATCTGGTAGAGTTCCCTTATCCGTCAGGCCAGGGCCTGCATGTGGGACATCCCAGACCCTACACGGCGATGGATATCGTTTCCAGAAAGCGCAGGATGCAGGGATACAATGTCCTGTTCCCGATGGGATGGGATGCATTCGGCCTGCCGACCGAGAACTATGCGATCAAGAACCATATTCATCCGAAGATCGTTACGAAGAACAATGTTGCCAGGTTTAAGGCGCAGCTTCACCGTCTGGGATACTCGTTTGACTGGGACAGAGAAGTAAATACAACAGACCCGAATTACTATCACTGGACACAGTGGATCTTCCTGAAGCTGTTCAAAGCCGGGCTTGCCTACAAGACAGAGATGCCCATCAACTGGTGTACCTCCTGCAAAGTCGGCCTTGCGAATGAAGAGGTCGTCGGCGGCGTCTGCGAGCGCTGCGGTTCTCCCGTGATCCGCAAGATGCAGAGCCAGTGGATGCTGAAGATCACCGCTTATGCCGATAAGCTCATCGATGATCTGGATCTGGTGGATTATATCGAGAGAGTAAAGATCCAGCAGAAGAACTGGATCGGTCGTTCCCACGGTGCGGAAGTTGATTTTGCCCTGAAGGGAAAAGAAGAGAAGCTCCGCATTTACACCACGCGTCCTGACACGCTGTTCGGTGTAACCTACATGGTGCTCTCCCCCGAACATCCTTATATCGAGCAGTTCAAGGATGAAATTAAGAACTGGGATGAAGTCGTCGCTTACCGTGAAGCTGCTGCCCGCAAGTCCGATTTTGAACGTACCGAGCTTGCAAAGGATAAGACAGGCGTCTGCATCGACGGGATCTCCGCTATCAATCCTGTCAACGGAGAAGAGATCCCGGTCTGGATCTCAGATTATGTACTGATGTCCTACGGTACCGGCGCGATCATGGCCGTTCCCGGACATGACGACAGAGACTGGGAGTTCGCGAAGAAGTTCAATCTTCCAATCATCGAAGTCATTGCCGGCGGAAATGTGGATGAAGCCGCCTTTACGGACGTGCAGACCGGCACGCTGGTCAACTCCGGCTTCCTGACCGGTATGTCCGTGGAAGAAGCGAAAAAGGCGATCACAGAGTTCCTGCATAAGAACGGACTCGGTGAGCCGAAGACGAATTTCAAGCTCCGCGACTGGGTGTTCTCCCGCCAGAGATACTGGGGCGAGCCCATTCCGATCGTAAAGTGCGAGAAATGCGGTTATGTGCCGATCCCTGAAGACCAGCTTCCGCTGGAACTGCCGGACGTCAAGAGCTATATGCCCACGGATACCGGGGAATCACCGCTTGCGCATATGACCGAGTGGGTGAATACCACCTGCCCTTGCTGCGGCGGACCTGCAAAGAGAGAGACCGATACCATGCCGCAGTGGGCCGGTTCCTCATGGTATTTCCTTCGTTACATTGATCCTGAAAATGATACCTGCATCGCAGATCCGGAAGCCATGAAGTACTGGCTGCCCGTAGACTGGTACAACGGCGGCATGGAGCATACCACCCTGCATCTGCTGTATTCCCGTTTCTGGCACAAATTCCTGTACGACCAGGGCGTGGTTCCGACTCCCGAACCTTACCAGAAGAGGACTTCCCACGGCATGATCCTCGGTTCGAACGGAGAGAAGATGAGCAAATCCCGCGGGAACGTAGTCAATCCGGATGACGTTGTCAATGATTTCGGTGCAGATACGCTTCGTACCTATGAGATGTTTATCGGCGCCTTTGAACTTGCTGCAGCATGGTCAGAGGACGGCGTAAAGGGCTGCAGAAAGTTCCTCGACAGAGTCTGGAAGCTGCAGGATATCGTAAAGGACGGAAATGCGTATACACCCGCCCTGGAGACCAGGATCCATCAGACGATCAAGAAGGTCTCCAATGACTACGAGGAAATGAAGTACAACACCGGCATCGCTGCCATGATGACGCTGGTCAATGATTTCTACAAAGTTGGCAGCATCACAAAGGCGGATTACAAGGTGCTCCTCGTTCTGCTCAATCCCGTTGCGCCGCATATCACGGAAGAACTCTGGGAGAGAATGGGATTTGCGGGAAGACTTTACAATACGGCATGGCCGGAGTATGATGAAGAAAAGACAGTCGAGGCCATGATCGAAGTTGTTGTCCAGATCAACGGCAAGGTCAGAGCGAAGATCACGGTTCCGAAGGATGTCGACAAGGATACTGCTATTGCAGCCGGAAAAGAAGCTGTCGCCGACAAACTTACCGGAACGATCGTAAAAGAGATCTATGTGCCCGGACGTCTTGTAAATATCGTTCAGAAGTAAGATAAGCAGTATTCGGGCGGACCGGTTCCGCCGGGAAAGGAGATCTTATGACTATGACAAGGAAAGAAGTAATGCACAGAAACGGTGTACTGGATATTGTGATGGGAAGCCTTATGATCGTGATGGGTGCTGTCTGCGGAGGCCTGGTGCTCGCCAGCGGCATCTCACTGTTGAAAAATAAATAATGCAAAAAAGATCCGCCGGATGTCCGGCGGATCTTTTTTACGGGAACCGGATGCAGTTCCGGTCCTTTTTTATTTCTTAAAAACGGCATTGTATGCTTTCGTGTAATTCGCATTTATGGCTGCTGCGTAATTGTCAGAGAAGGAAACGATGAACCATCCGCTGGAATAGTGCTTCAGATTAATGGTCATCGTAGCAGTCTTTATGCTTTTCTTTTTGGAAGCCTTATTATAGTAAGTGCATGCGTAGGAATAGATCTTCTTCTGGATCTTTTCCGTAGAAGCGCTCCGGTTCTTAGCATACCAGGAGACTGTGGACTTGAGAGACTTTTTAAAAACATCAAATCCGTCAAAATAAGTTACTTTTACCTTCGCGGTACCTTCCCGTCCTTTGATGGTGATCTTATCGATCGAATACTTCATATGCTTTTTGTTCATGTATCTGACAGCTTTTCCCATGGGCTCCGGGATTATATTGTAAGTGCTGTCCTTATGAATGTTCTGGCCCATCTTTTCAATATCATAGCTCTTGGCAGCCTTCATAAATTTCTCAGTCCTTGTCTTGATGCGCTTTCTGTTCCTGGTATCAGAACCGGCCCCGAAAACTGTCGCTGTCTGGAAAAGCAGCGTGAGTATTGCGCAGACCAGCAGGATACGGGTATATCTCTTCATGATGATTCTCCTCCATGTTTAATAAGGCCATTTGGAATACTTTAGAACAATCATAACATATATTTGGAATATTTCAAGGATAATCGTGACAGATACGGGTGAGGAAGAAGAAAATCCATTGTTATCAGGGCGATAAAATGGTATTCTTTTCTCGTAAAGCATTACAGAAAAGAGGTTTGCTATTGTGTCTGAAAACATTATAAGGCCCGGAGACGCCAATCGTATCGCCAGGGAATATCTGGATTCGCTGCTTGTGGAAACGAGATTTATAGGAAGCCGGAATGCCGACACATCTTTTGAACTGTTTGGAAGGACATTTTCCACGCCGGTCATGACAGGAGCGCTGTCTCATCTTGATACTTTTGCCCGTCCCGGCGGTATGACCGAACTGGCAGAGGGCGCAGCGGCAGCCGGCGCGGTCCTGTGGATGGGAATGACAGAGGATGAGGAAGCGGAAAAGATCGCGCGTACCGGCGCGTCGGTCATAGAGATCATCAAGCCGTATAAAGACCGCGGACTGATCCGGCACAGGCTGGACATGGCAGCGGATCTCGGCCACCTGGCAGCCGGCATCGATATCGATATGGTATATGACGCAGCGGGAGAGGAGCGCAATTTTCATGGTTATCCGCTCAGGGAGATCACTGCCGATGAGCTTTATGATCTGTGTGAATACAGCCGGCTTCCCTTTATTGTAAAAGGAATCCTCAGCGAGACGGACGCGCTGACAGCAGCGGCCTGCGGCGCAGCCGGCCTGATGGTCTCTCATCACGGCGGTACAACGGAGTATGCGATCCCGCCGCTGTATGCACTGGAACAGATCAGTGAAAATGAGGATTTCATGAAGCATCCTGTACCGCTGTTCGCGGACGGGGAGATCAAGAGCGGCAGCGATGTTTTTAAAGCGCTTGCCTGCGGAGCCCGGGCGGCCGGTATCGGCAGACCGCTGATCGCTGCCATTAAAGAAAACGGCGCGAAAGGCGTGGAAGAGTATATTAAGAAGGCTACGGCAGAGCTGAAGAAAATGATGCTGTCGACAGGATGCAGCGATCTGTCGGAGATCGACGGCAGCATGCTGTATCAGAACGGATGATGATCCCGTTCAGCCTGCGGGCTGATCCGGACCGGGTGGATCCTGTGTGAAGACAGGGCGGCTGGATACATACAGAAAACAGGATACTGCAGGCGGCTGTCATCTCAGTGCTGCCTGCAGTATCCTGTTGAAATAAGATCCATATGTAAGAACAGATCTGAAAGTGATCAATAACGGTAATAGGTCAGTTTGGCAGTAACGCCGTAATCATTTCTGCTCTTGCCGAGTTTTTTCGTCTTTGTAACAACTTTTATATAATAAGTCGTATTATATTTGAATTTTGCGCCCTTAAATTTCTTGACAACGACGCCGGCTTTATTGCCTTTGACGGAGGCTGCTTTTTTATAGCCGGATTTCTCCTTCAGGGAGACATAAACATCATAACCGGTCGCGCCTGTGACCTTGGTCCAGCCGAGTTTGAGCGTATGGTTCTTCTGGATGCCGTATTTGTTCTTGTTGGTACTCAGGATCGGCTGGGGAACGATGTTCTTGAACTGTGACCAGTTTCCATAGAAACGGTTGGTGCCGTTTGAATATACATCGACATACGGCCTTACACGCACTTTCACTGCCTGTTTGTAATACGGGAAGGAATATTCCGATATTCCCCAGATCTTATTGTTGCCGTCGACGTATAATAACGAAGTTCCGGTGGTCAGCTTCTTTCCTTTATAACTGTATACCTCATATTCGTAATGCGGTTTATCTGCATAAGTGCCAGGATCCCAGCTGAGGTAAAGACCCTTCTGGCTGGAAGTGAAGTGATGAGTGTAAAACTTTGTGACATCTGCCGGGACTGTGTTGACATAACCGCCGAGATAGCTGTTATAAGTGTAGCCGCTATTGCCCACTGCAGTATAGTCTACCCTGACATATATCTGCGAGGAAGGGGTGATTCCCATAATTTTATAAGCTGTTCCGGTTGCTGTTCCGAGCGTCTTGACAATGTTGGTGCTTGAAGAGCCGACAGAAACCGTATATCCGGTCGTTGTTATGGAGGTGGAGCCCGCATAGGGATCGTCCCACTCAACTATTACTTCGCTGCTTGTAGCAGAAGTCTGTCTGAAAGCCGCTTTCGCGACAGTGGCTCCGCCGAACAGCAGGACTGCTGCCAGGACAGGGAGCAGAAGGTGCATGGTTTTCCTGTTCATAGTATTCTCCTTTTTCATAATGATTCTTTTCTGAAAGAGAAAATCAGATACGCTAAAATTATACCATAATGTGGTATATTGTACAATTGATATCTTTGAAGAATCTGCAGCGGAATAAGAATCCTCTTTGCTGGAACTTCGGCGCCGTCATCTCCCGGAATTGTTTGGATTAGTGCCCGGCTGTATGGTATCATAATAAAGAACAGATGATTTGCGCATGGCAGATAACAGGTATTCAGGAACAGGTGTTTTTATGGCTCTTACATTCATTTCCGGCGGTGCCGGAAGCGGAAAATCAACGCTTCTCAGGAATCGTCTGATCGATTCCTCCCTCTCAGATCCGGACCTCCGTCACGTTATTCTTGTGCCGGAGCAGTTCACCATGCAGACGCAGCGGGATATTCTCGCGGCGCATCCGCGGCATGCTTCCGTCAATATTGAAGTTTTAAGCTTTGAACGTCTGGCTTACAGGGTGATGTCGGAGCGCAGCAGCGAAAAATTTACGGTCCTGACGGAAATGGGCAAGCAGATGCTCCTGCGGCGTGCTTCCGAAGACAGCAGCCGGGCGCTTACGGTCTTCTCGGGCAGCATCAGGAGACCGGGGTTCTTAAGGTCGCTCTCGGAAATGATCTCCGAATTCTATCAGTATGATTCAGGAGATCTGGAGGAGATCGCGAACCGGCTTGACGACCAGCCGCTGCTGAGAAGAAAGCTGGCAGATCTCGGGACGATCAAAAAATCCTTTGAAGCAAGGCGGGAAAACGGCCGGATCACGGCAGAAGAGCTGCTGCCGGGCCTTCTGCGGCTGCTCCCCGGATCGGATTACATGGCCGGCTGCCGCCTGTATATTGACGGATTTTCCGGTTTTACACCGGTCCAGTTCGAAATACTGAAGATCCTGATGGCCCGGGCTTCCCATATGGAGATCACGCTTCTGCTGCCGGTCATCGAGGCAGAGGAGAAGGAGATCAGAAAGACCGATCTGTTCTGCATGGGAAAAAGCACAGCGAGGGACCTGATCAAAGCGGCGGATGAAAAAGAACTGAAATATGAAACCATTGTCCTGCACGGAGATGTCCGCCATGCGGATGCGCCGGCCCTGCAGTTCCTGACAGCGCATTTTATGCGGTTCGGGAAAAAAGCCGTTTTTGAAGGGGAATGCACAGGGATCAGCGTTGCGAGGCTGCGGAATGAAGCGGCAGAAGCTGCTTTCGCGGCCGGAACGATCGCGCGTCTCGTGAAGGAAAACGGTTACAGATACCGGGAGATCGCTGTCGTGACCGGTGACACGGAGACCTACAGGAGATATCTTGTCACGGAATTCAGGAGAGCCGGGATCCCGTTCTTCTGCGACACCGGGAAAGGTCTTTCCGGTGATCCGCTGGCGGAATTCCTGTTATCCGCCCTGGAGATCATCAGTGCGGACTTTTCCTATGAAAGCGTAATGAGATTTGTAAGATGCGGGATCGGACCGCTGGAAACGGAACCGGCGGATCTTCTGGATACGTATCTTTATATAACCGGGATCAGGGGAAAGAGTGCCTGGTCAAAGAGTTTTGCATGGTGCCCGGAAAAATTTCTGGAAGACAGGATGGCACAGATCGAGGCAGCGCGGGAAACGCTGACGGCGGCACTCGCGGCACTGCTCCGGATGACCGGAAAAGGCAGGCATACAGGGGCTGCATGGATCGATGCCCTGCAAAAAATGATGGAACAGGCGGACGCTTCCGCCCGCATGCAGTCGCTGGCAGAGGCTGCGGCTGCGGATGGTGACGGAGAGCGCGCAGAAGAATACGGCAGGGTATATGAATTCTTTGAGACATTCCTGCAGGAAACGGAAACGCTTTTTGCGGAAGAACTGTTTGACGCGGACAGTTTCCTGAAACTTCTGGAAGCGGGGATTGCTGAAGGGAAGCTCGGCATGCTTCCTTCGGGCATGGACCAGGTGCAGATCGGAGACATCAGACGCAGCCGCCAGAATGAGATCAGGGCACTGTTGCTGCTTGGCATGAATGACGGATTGATACCGTCTCCCGGCGCAGGCGGAGGGATCCTTTCGGAAAGTGAGCGGACGCTGCTTCTTGAGCGCGGCGTCGGTCTGGCGCCGGCTGCGTTCGACGCAGCGTGTCAGGAGCGGGCGTATCTGTATATGCTGATGAGCAGGCCGAAGGAAAGGCTTTTTCTCTCCTTTCATACACAGGACAGCTCCGGCAGTGCGGTCAGACCTTCCTGGCTTCTGCCGCAGATCCTCTCCATGTATCCCGGCCTTCGCGTCAGGCCATCGGAAGCGTTGGCTGCCGCCGAAAAGATCACGGGCCTTCCTTCGCTCAGAATGGCCTTCGCTGACAGTGTGCTGAAGAAAACAGAGGAAGCGGAGAAGGGCTCACCGGATCCTGCATTTGATGCGCTTGCCGCCCTGCTGCAAAGTACGGACACGGCTGCCTTTGAGCAGATCCTTTCCGCTGCGTTCCCGGCTGCCGCCGAAAGCAGTATTCTTCCGGAAACAGCCGGCCTTCTTTACGGCAGGGATATCCGTCTCAGCGTGACGCGGATGGAAACCTTTGCCGAATGCGCAGCAGCCCATTTCCTGCGGTACGGCCTGAAGCTCAGGGAAAGAAAAAAGTATACAGTCGACCAGATGGACCGGGGGACATTCTTCCATGCTGTCATGGACAACTTTTTTGAACTTTTGAAAGCAGAGGGAATACAGATGGAAGCGCTGACCGATGAAGAGCGGGAGAGGCTCTCAGAGGCAGCTGTTCAGATGGCGAAGCGGGATGAGAAGATCAGCCGGATGGAAGCGGAAAGCGCGGAGGGCGCTTACAGGACCGGCCGGTTTGCCGGTCTTCTGGAAAGGGGCATCAGAGCGGTCTGTGATCTGATGAAACGCGGCGGCTTCCGGCAGGAAGCGAGCGAGATGTTCTTCTCCGGATACAGTGATAAAGAGCTGGTCATAACGGCGGACAACGGCAGCCGGATGTTCCTCGAAGGGCGGATCGACCGTGTGGATGTCAGTGAAGAAGACGGCAGGAGATATATCCGTGTCGTCGATTACAAGACCGGGGATAAAACGCTGAACCTGAATTCGATCTACAACGGCCTTTCCATGCAGCTGGTGCTGTATCTGGCAGCGGCCATGCTGAAGGATGAAAAAAGCCATCCCGGCAGCACGGCTGTCCCCGCGGGAATGTATTATTTTTCCTTTGCGGAGAAGCTTGCGGAGACAGACGCAGACGCTTCCGAAGAGGATATTTACAAACAGTGGATCAAAAGCTGGTACCTGAAAGGCCTTTCCGCCGCGGATGATCTGATCGCGGCAAAGAACGAGCCGGTTTCCGGGAAAAAGGCTGATGCGGCGCAGATCATGCAGCTGATCGCCCATACAAAAAAGAAGATGAAGGAGACCGGCAGCAGGATCACGTCCGGCGATGTTGCGCCGGCGCCCGTGACAGAGAAAAAAAGGACTGCCTGCGATTACTGCCCGTACAGCGCCGCATGTGGATTTGACAGGAAAAATCCGGTTTACGGATACCGGCGCATGGAAGTGCTGGAGGACAAAGAGATCTGGGAGAAACTGAAAGAGGAGGCGTCAGATGGCGGTCAGCTGGACTGAAGAGCAGAAAAAAGTCATAAACACGAGGGGGAAGGATATCCTTGTGTCCGCCGCGGCCGGCAGCGGAAAGACCGCCGTGCTGGTGGAAAGGATCGTTCAGATGATCACGGATCCTTCTGATCCGGTTCCGGTCACATCCCTCCTTGTCGTGACATTTACAAGAGCAGCTGCGGCAGAGATGAAGGAAAGGCTGAATGATGCACTGGCAAAGCGGATGGAGGAAGAACCGGAGAATCCGCTGCTCGCGCAGCAGTCGGCGCTGCTGCCGCAGGCGCATATCAGTACGATTGACAGCTTCTGCCAGTGGCTGGTCAGGCAGTATTTCTTTCTTCTGGATATCGATCCTGACCTGCGGATCGCTGATCAGGGAGAGGATCTGCTGCTGCGGGAAGACTGTCTGGACAGGACGCTTACAGAGGCGTATGAGGAAGACAGGAATGATTTCAGGCTGCTCATGGATACGATGTCAAAGGATATGAATGACCGGGCAGTCCGGGACATGATTCTGGATATTTTCAAAACATATGACAGTCTGCCGTGGCCGGAGAGGGACCTGACGCTGCTCATGAAATCGTATGACGGCAGCATTAGGGATATGGAAGGACAGGAATGGTTCGTTTCATGGGGAAAGGCCGCCCGGAGCGAACTGGAACACTTCGCGGAGAGCCTGCGGCTGGCTGTTTCCGAATCGTCGGAATATCCGGAACTGGAAAAATATACGGCTATGTTCCTGTCAGATCTGCGGCTGGCGGAGGATATCCTGGCGTCGGGCAGCCTGGCGGAAATGTACGGGAGACTGGCTGCGCCCGTATTTATGAAAAAACCGGTGATCAGGAAGCTTGGAAATACCGAGCCCGCGGTAAAGGAAATGTTTTCAGCCTGGCGGGACACCGTCAAAGACGGGATCAAGGCGCTTTTTCCGGGCGGCAGCGGGAATCTGCAGAGGGAAGCGGAACTGGCCGCGCAGACGGATGCCGTCAGGCGTGAGATCCTCCGGCTGACGCTGCGTTTCTGTGAGATCTATGCAGCGGAAAAAAGAAAAAGAGATCTGGCGACTTTTTCGGATATCGAACATCTGGCCCTGCAGCTCCTGTGGAAATGGGAAGGGGACACGCTTTTGCCGACAGACCTTCAGAAGGAACTGAAAAAGATGTTCCGGGAAGTCATGACGGATGAATATCAGGACAGCAATCTGGTCCAGGAAGAGATCTTAAAAGCCTTCGGAAAGAACGGCAGCGCGGGAGCGGACCGGTTCATGGTGGGCGATGTCAAGCAGAGCATTTACCGGTTCCGCATGGCAAGGCCTGAGCTTTTTATGGAAAAATACAGGAATTATTCTCCGGATCAAGGCACGGCTGCCGGCTGCAGGATCGATCTGGGGAGGAATTTCCGTTCCAGGGAAACGGTCCTTTCCTGTGTCAATCATCTCTTTTCGCAGGTCATGACCGAGGATCTTGGCGGGATCCCCTACGATGACGCTGCCAGTCTTAAATACGGTGCCGGGTATGAACTGGCAGATCCGGATACGGAACTGCTGGTCTGTGATCATTCATCCGGCGGGACCGAAGGGATCGAGGCGGAAGCCGGGATGATTGCGGATAAGATACGGGCACTCATGGACCCGGAGACTGGTCTGACGCTCTGGGATAACAAAGGGAAGAAAAAGAGACCTGTTTCCTACAGGGATATCGTGATCCTTGTGCGTTCGGCAGAGAGCATGGCTGAACCGCTGAGACGCGTGCTGATGTCCCGCGGGATCCCGGCCCATGCACAGGAGAACAAGGGGTATTTTTCGGCGCCTGAGGTACAGATCCTGCTGTCTTTCCT
Source organism: uncultured Lachnospiraceae bacterium (assembly GCA_946631165.1). Classification (GTDB taxonomy): domain Bacteria; phylum Bacillota; class Clostridia; order Lachnospirales; family Lachnospiraceae; genus UBA3305. The sequence goes on from CAMOZZ010000016.1 coordinate 11,365, forward strand.
GAAGATCATTGACGATCCGATGCAGGATATCCCGCTTGCGGCAGTGCTCCTTTCCCCGATCGGAGGATTTGCAAAGGAAGAACTGGCTTTCATGTGCGCCGGAACGCCGGACGGTTATCTCTTCGATAAGCTGACGGCAGCGGCTGCCGACAGAAGAAACACGGAAAAATTCAATGCTTTCAGGACGATGCTTGCCGAATACCGGAGACTTTCTGCGGTCCGGCCGATCCATGAGATCCTTCTGAAGCTGCTGGATGAGACAGGATATCTGTATATGCTGGCGGCTGAACCGGGCGGTACAGTCAGAAAAGCGAATGTGGAGATGCTGATCGAAAAGGCTGTTTCCTTTGAAGAGACCAGTTACAGAGGCATCTTCAGGTTCCTGCGGTATATAGAAAGACTGCACGAGTACAAAGTGGATGAAGGGGAAGCTTCCGCGCTGTCGGAAAATGAAGATCTTGTACGGATCACCACGATCCATAAGAGCAAGGGCATGGAATACCCGGTCGTTTTTGTTGCCGGAACGGGAAGATCGTTCAACCTGCAGGACGCAAAAGCGTCGATGCTGCTCCATCAGAACATGGGCATTGCCTGCGATCTGATCGATGCGGAGAAAAGAACAAAGACGCCGCTGCTGTACAAGAAACTGACGGCGGATCAGATCAGGAAGGAAAGCAGGGAAGAAGAACTCCGGATCCTCTATGTAGCCATGACAAGAGCGAAGGAAAAGCTTATCCTCACAGCGAATTCGGAAGATCTTGAAAAGAAAATGCAGGCATATACAGTGCCGGGCGTCACACCGGCGATGCTTGCGGGAAAGGCAAATTCGTATCTGGACTGGCTGCTGATGACCATGCCCGGAAGCCCGGTCCGCATGACTGTCCTGGAAGCGGAAGAGGAGAAGGCGGGAAATGCTTATGATACCGCGCTCGCGGGTTTAAGAGCGGACAGATGGCGGCTTGTTTCCGAAGCGGGCACCGCTGACCGGGAGATCGCGGCGAAACTGACGCATCTGCTGTCTTTTGAATATCCGTTCGGAGACGCAGTCCGCCAGAAAGGCGTTGCCTCTGTATCGGAACTGAAAAAAACTGCCGCCGGTAAAACGGAAGAGGAGGATGGCACGGTACAGAAGGCCGGAGAAACACTGGTCTCACCGGAGGAAACCGGCGTGTATCCGGCTTCCGGCGCAGTGAGGGGAACGGCATATCATCTGGCCATGAGCCTGCTTTCGCCGGATGAATGCGGCAGTGCGGAGGCTGTCCGGGACGGCCTGCAGAGACTGGTGGGAGAAGACCGTCTCTCCGGGGAAGAAGCGGCAATGATATCTCCGTCAAAGATCAGCCGGTTCTATGCTTCCCCGCTCGGGAAGATTGCTGCGGAGGCTTACAGGGACGGAAGGCTTTGCCGTGAACAGCAGTTCATCAAAAGACTTCCTCTCTCCGAATACAGAAAGATCAGGGAGACCGGCATTTACGAAAAGGAAACAGCGGATGGTGAATGGATGATCCTGCAGGGGATTACGGATGCGTATGCTGTCACGGAGGACGGCATCATTCTCTGGGATTACAAAACGGACAGGGTCCCTGCGGACGGCGGCGAACAGAGGCTGATCGAACTGTACGGAATCCAGATGGAACTGTACGCAGAAGCACTGTCTGCAGCACTCGATAAGCCCGTAAAGGAAATGTTCATCTATTCATTTGCGCTTGACAGGATAATTCGTGTACCGAAGTAAAGAATATGGTTCACATTTCTGCCTGCCTGTGCTATCATATTTTACCATGCAGGGAAAGGAGGAGCCGGATGTATTGCTATATTATTAAGGACAGACCGACCCAGGCGGAACCGCTGGACATGCTGAAATCCGGACTGCCGTATGCGGCGGTGCTGTCACGGGAAGAATGGCGGCGGCATGAGAACCGCTTCGATATGGGTATTGAGCACGATCCGGATGAAGACCTGATCCTTGCCACAAAGGCGGAAGTCAACTATGACTCGATCACAGGAACGTTTTCCATCCCGAGAAGAGCGGATCTTTCCGGTGAAGATGCGGTATTTGCCTTTGCACTGGATGAAAAAGGCATCGTTTTTATCGACGACAGCGGTACTGTGCATAACCTGATCGAGATGATTGCGTCGACCAAGAGATGGCGCTATCCGAGCCTTGAACGGTTCCTGTGCGATTTCCTGACGCAGGTCGTAAAGAATGACCAGAAGCTGATCGATCAGTATGAGCATGAGCTGGACAAAATGGAAGATGCGATCGTGCATGAAACGGGCATTGAGATCATTCACAGGGTCAATGAGATCCGCGGGGATATCCGCGAGCTTCTGAACAACTATGAGCAGCTGCTGGATGCAGCGGAAGTTTTTGAAGAGAATGAGAACGGGTTTTTCGTGGAAGACAACCTGCGGTATTTCAGGCTGTATATCAACCGCATTGAGCGGCTGAAAGATGCGGCTTCGGGCGTGCGAGACTTTGCCATGCAGATCCGCGATCTTCACAAAACGCACCTCGATATCAAGCAGAACAATATCATGACCGTGCTTACGATCGTAACGACGATCTTCATGCCGCTGACGCTGATCGTCGGCTGGTACGGAATGAACTTCGTGCATATGCCGGAACTGCAGTACACATGGAGCTATCCGGTCGTATTCATTGTCTGTATTCTGATCGTTGTCGTCAGTATCGTGTATTTTAAAATAAGGAAATGGCTGTAGGCGGCGGAGGCTTTATGAGGTTAAAGGATCTTTTTGCACCGGTAGACATGACGGTCGGGAACCCGGTGTCACAGATTGTTAAATTTACTGTTCCGATGCTGCTGGGAAATATCGCCCAGCAGCTTTACAATACGGTCGACAGCATCATCGTCGGCAGATTTGTGGGCGATGAAGCGCTGGCGGCTGTCGGCACTGCCGGCCCGATCCTGAACCTGATGCTCGTTCTGTTCATCGGTATTTCCATCGGAGCCAGCATTATGGTATCGCAGTATTTCGGCGCAAGACAGAGAGAGAAGCTGTCCAGAGCGATTGGCTGCTGCATTACGCTGACGGCGTTCAGTTCCGTGATCATCATGATCATCGGGCCGCTGATCGCAAGACCGGTGCTGTCCCTGCTGAATACGCCTGCGTCAATTATCGACTGGAGCGTCAGCTACCTGACGATTATCTTCCTGGGCATTGCCGGCGGAGGTTTTTACAATATCCTCGGCGGTGTCCTGCGGGGACTCGGTGATTCCGCTTCAGCGCTGCTTTATCTGCTGGTCGCAACGATCCTGAATATTATTCTTGACTACACCTTTGTCGCATTTTTCGGACTGGGCGTGCCGGGCGTGGCGCTGGCGACCATCATTGCGCAGCTCGTTTCCGCCATCCTGACATTCCGGAAACTGTCGCAGATGAAGGCGCTGTTCGATATGAAGAAAGAGTATCTGAAGCCGGAGAAGCAGTATTCTTCCTCGCTGATCAGGCTCGGCCTTCCTTCCGGTGTGACGCAGGCAATTATCTCGATGTCGATGATCATCGTGCAGTCCCTGACGAACAGCTTCGGAGCGCAGTTCATTGCGGCGAATGTTATCGTCATGAGGATCGATGGCTTTGTAATGCTGCCGGCCTTCTCTTTCGGTACTGCAATGACAACGTATGCAGGACAGAATATCGGCGCGAACAAGATGGACAGGGTCATCAAAGGAGCAAAGGAAGGGACGCTGGCGGCGATGGCGATCTCCGCTGTGCTGACAGTGCTGATCCTGCTCTTCGGCAAGCCCCTGATGGGAATCTTCACAAAGACGGAAGAACTGGTCAATATCAGTTATCATATGATGCAGATCCTGTGCGTGGGGTATATCGCCATGGAGGTGACCCAGTGCCTGTCGGGGATCATGAGAGGCGCGGGCGATACCGTTACACCGATGTGGATCTCAATCTTCAATTCTGTGATCATGCGTGTGCCGGCCGCTTATCTGCTGGTATGGCTGACGAAAACGCCTGAGAATCCGAAGGGCAATCCGGCGATGATGTTCCTGTCGCTGATGATCACCTGGTGCGTGGGCGCACTGCTGACGTTCATCATGTACCGGAGAGGAAAGTGGAGAACAAAGGCAATCGTGTAAAGAGCGCTGAACAAGGCGGTTTCGCCGTGAACTGCCGTTCTTCACACACAGTTCCGGAGGTAAAAACACGGGACCTGTTTGCGGCAGAGGGCAGATCAGAAGCTGAATTGAGCAAGGGTGACTTTTATTTCAATCAGACAAATTGATAAATACTTATCAAGATGATATAATAATTTCAACAGACAGGCTCAGCATGGTTTCGTCAGCGGAACTGTGTGTGAAGAGCGACAGGATCGGGCAAAGCCGCCGACGGAGGAACCGACACGCTTTTTGTCGGGCCGGAGGAGTGCGAATGCTTTGTCCCGGATCCGAAGCAATCTGAGGACCCTGTTCCGGTGAGGAAAGCTGATGAGCCGTCTCCTTAAGATGCATAGTAATGAAATCGATCAGACAATTGCACTTTGACTTTGCGAAAGGAGAACCCCATGATCATCGCAACCACAGACAAGATCGAAGGAAAAGAACTGGAGACCCTGGGACTCGTGCGGGGCGGCACGATCCAGACTGTCAACGCCTTCAAGGACATCGGCGCCGGCTTTAAGACGCTGGTGGGCGGAGAACTCAAAAATTACAATGAAATGATGGCAAAAGCACGGGAACTTGCAATCGGCAGGATGATCGCCGATGCCGAGAGCCTCGGTGCGGACGCGGTCGTAGGCGTCCGGATGACGACCTCCTCGATCATGCAGGGGGCTGCCGAAGTCATGGTCTACGGAACAGCGGTGAAGATCCTGTAAGCATATCCGGTCCTGAAAAGAGCAAAGGATGTGTCAAGAAAAAACACTTGACACATCCTTTTTGATTGTGTATAGTTACATGGCGTCCGGTTCAGGGGCAGTGCGCCTGTATGTCCGGACAGCGGCAGGTGATCCGGATGGATAAGAGATTCGAACAGACATTACTGTATGATTTTTACGGAGAGCTTCTGACAGAACATCAGAAAAAGATCTACGAAGCAGTTATCTTTGACGATCTTTCCTATGCGGAAGCGGCTGATATGTTCAGCGTCAGCAGGCAGGCCGTGCATGACAATGTCAGGCGGACGGAATTGCTGCTGAGATCCTATGAAGAGAAGCTGGGGCTTGTTGACAGATTTGTAAAGACGAAGGAACTTGTGAAGGAGATCAACCTCCTGGCAAGGGAATTCGAAAAAACAGGCGATGCAGAAAGCGTAAGGAAAATCGCCGCGCTTTCGGAAGAGATAGGTGAATTGTAAATGGCATTTGAGAGCCTTTCGGAAAAACTACAGAATATATTCAAGAACCTGCGCGGCAAGGGGAGACTTTCGGAGGCGGATGTAAAGACTGCCCTGAAGGAAGTCAAGATGGCTCTTCTGGAAGCGGACGTCAATTTCCGTGTCGTAAAGCAGTTTACGAAGGATGTGGAAGCCAGGGCCATCGGCGCTGACGTCATGAATTCCCTTACGCCCGGCCAGATGGTCATCAAGATCGTCAATGAAGAGCTGGTCAAAATGATGGGGGAGGAGAATACCGAGCTCGCGCTGAAGCCCGGCAATGAGATCACCGTCCTTATGATGGCCGGTCTGCAGGGCGCCGGCAAGACCACGACCGCGGCAAAGATCGCCGGGAAGCTGAAAGCCCAGGGGCGCACCCCGCTGCTCGTTGCCTGCGATGTCTACAGGCCCGCGGCAGTCAAACAGCTGGAAGTCAACGGAGAGAAGCAGGGCGTTCCGGTCTTCACCATGGGAACGTCGAATTCGCCGGTGAATATCGCGAAAGCGGCCATTGAATCCGCTGCGAAGAACCGCAATAACGTGGTGATCCTTGATACTGCCGGCCGGCTGCATATCGATGAGCAGATGATGGAAGAGCTGATCGCGATCAAGGAGAACGTGACTGTCGATCAGACGATCCTGGTGGTGGACGCCATGACCGGTCAGGACGCCGTCAATGTTGCGAAAAGCTTCGATGAAAAGGTCGGTCTGGACGGCATCATCGTCACCAAGCTGGACGGCGACACCAGAGGCGGTGCAGCGCTCTCGATCAGAGCCGTGACCGGGAAACCGATCCTGTTCGTCGGTATGGGAGAAAAACTGTCCGATCTGGAAGCCTTCCATCCTGACAGAATGGCTTCGCGTATTCTTGGCATGGGCGACGTGCTTACCCTGATCGAAAAAGCCCAGAACAGCATCGATGAAGACAAGGCGAAAGCGATGGAGCAGAAGCTCCGCAAAGCCGAATTCGACTTCAACGATTTCCTCGAGCAGTTCGACCAGATAAAGCAGATGGGCTCCATGAGCGATCTCCTGAACATGATCCCCGGCATGCAGGGAAAGATCAGCGAGGCGGATATGCCGGATGAAAAATCCGTCGGCAGGACCGTCGCGATCATCAAATCGATGACGGAAGAGGAGCGCAGACGCCCCGAGATCCTGAATCCCAGCCGCAAGAACCGTATTGCGAGGGGCGCCGGCGTCAGTATCGCCGAGGTCAACCGCCTGGTGAAGCAGTTCGACCAGACCCGGAAGATGATGAAACAGATGTCCGGCATGATGGGAAAGAAAGGCCGGCGCGGCGGCTTCGGAGGCCTCTTCGGAGGAAAAGGCGGCATGGGCGGATTCCCGTTCTGATGACCGCATACAGATGATTTAACGCTTGATAACGCCGTATCACAGATCCGGTGCATCAAATATAAAAAACACAGCCGACAGGCAGAAAAAGAGGTATATTATGGCAGTAAAGATTCGTTTGACAAGACTTGGAAAGAAGAAAGCACCCTTCTACCGCATTCAGGTTGCGGATTCCCGTTCCCCCAGAGACGGCCGTTTCATCGAGGAGATCGGAATCTATGATCCCAATCAGGATCCCAGCATGATCCGTATCGATGAAGAGAAGGCGAAAAAGTGGCTCGCTGACGGCGCAAAGCCCACCGATACTGTAGCCAAGCTCTTCAAGATCGCTGGTATCGAATAATCCGGAGGACATAATGAGGGAATTAGTGGAGATAATGGCGAAGGCGCTGGTCAGCAATCCTGACCAGGTGACTGTTGTGGAGAACACTGTCGGTGATGAGACTACGCTTCTTCTGACTGTGGATCCGGCTGATGTCGGGAAGGTGATCGGAAAACAGGGGCGCATTGCCAAGGCTCTTCGCACGGTACTGAAAGCCGCAGCTTCCAGAAAGAACGTTAAGGTCATTCTGGATATTCAGTAAATAAAGCATACAGCCGGACATCGATGCCCGGCTGTACGCTTTCTTTTTGTACATACTTATTCTGAAAGGATAATGATGGAAGAGTTTTTTCAGGTCGGCATTTTTACGAATACGCACGGTGTCAGAGGAGAGATCAAGGTCTTCCCGACAACGGATGATATCGCACGCTTTAAAAAGCTGAAAGAAGTGATCATGCGCACGAAGGAAGGCGATATCACGATGAAAGTAGCCGGCACGCGCATGCAGAAGCAGATGGTACTGATGCGTTTCGCCGGGATCGACAATATCAACGATATTGAAAAATACAAAGGAAGCGGTCTGTTCGTACACAGAAAGGACGCCATCCCGCTGAAGGAGAACGAATACTTCATCGCGGATCTGATCGGCCTTGCTGTGGAAGGGGATGACGGAAGACAGTTCGGCAGGCTTTCAGAAGTGCTGCAGACAGGCTCCAACGACGTCTATGTGGTGAATGACGGGAAGAAGGAATGGCTTTTCCCGGCGATCCCGGACTGCGTACAGCGCGTTGATATCGAAGCAGGCAGAATGATCGTTCATGTCATGGACGGACTGGAGGAACTGTAATGAAGATCACAGTCCTGACACTATTCCCCGAACTGATCGAGACCGCCTGCACTACAAGCATCCTCGGGCGCGCCCAGGAAAAAGGCGTGCTGCACGTTGACACCGTCAATATCCGCGATTATGCGCAGAATACACAGGGCCGTGTGGATGATTATCCGTATGGCGGCGGCGCGGGCATGGTGATGCAGGTCACGCCGATCATGCTCGCCTACCAAAAGGCGCTGGAGAATATGCAGACAAAGCCCCGCGTGATCTATATGTCTCCGCAGGGGAAGACACTGACCCAGGCCATGGCGGAGGAACTGGCCGCCGAACCGGAACTGATCTTTCTCTGCGGCCATTATGAAGGCATCGATGAGCGCCTGATCGACCTGATCGTAACAGATGAAATCTCGGTCGGAGATTATGTGCTGACCGGCGGGGAACTGCCGGCGCTCGTGACGATCGATGCGGTCGCACGATTTGTTCCCGGTGTGCTGCATAATGCGGAATCCGCTTCCTTTGAATCTTTTCAGGATGATCTGCTTGAATACCCGCAGTATACAAGGCCTGAGACGGTCGAAGGCATGACAGTGCCGGAAGTGCTCCTTTCAGGACACCATGCGAAGATCGACGAGTGGAGACATAAGGAATCGCTGAAGCGCACGCTGATCAAACGGCCGGATCTGCTCGAACGGGCTGTTCTTTCCGAAGCGGACCGGGCCTATATCCGTCAGCTGGAACAGGAATTAAAGGAGCAGTAAAAACATAAAAAACCGTCTTCTGTGAACAGATACAGTTTGACAGAAAAAAACAGACCGCGGTATAATAATTCCCACAGACTTCACTGAAAGGGGATAGTTATCATGAGCAAAGTGAATGATTTTCTTTCCGCGGCAGGAGTATTTTTCCTGGCCACCTGCGACGGGGACCAGCCGAAGGTAAGACCGCTCGGCGCACATATGGAGATGGACGGAAAAGTCCTCTTTGGTGTGGGCGATTTCAAGGATGTCTATAAGCAGCTGGCTGTAAATCCGAAGACTGAGATCGTTGCAGCGAAACCGGACGGACACTGGATGCGTTATACCGGAAAGGCCGTTTTCGAGACGGATCCCAAATACGCGGAAGCAATGCTTGACGGAATGCCTCATTTAAGAAGCATCTATAATGAGGAAACGGGGCATAAGATGATGGTCTTCCATATTGAAGACGCGACAGCTGTGGATATCGCTGTTATGGGCGAAGGAGAGAATCTTCTGTAACAGAAAAAGGGAAAAGAAATGAAAGACAAGGAGACTTCCGGTCACCTTGTCTTTCATTTCTCCGGGCAGATTTATTGCTATCCGGACATTCTTATGATATACTTAAAATTCCTGCGGACAATGCTTTTATGCGCTGTCTGATGAAAATGCAAAAGGAGGTGAGACCGTGAGAGAGAGAATAGAACAGCTTGCGTCGGGAAAGCTGGATCTTCCGCTGCCCGAACTTGAAATACTCGTCCCTGATATCGAGGAGACGATCGCTTACGGTCAGAACTTCCGCGGCGATATCCGGATAACAAGCGGGAACGGCCTTAAGTTCCGCGGCCTCATTTATTCCGATGACAGCCGCGTGACACTTCTGAAAAACACATATGCCGGACTGAATACCTATATTCAGTATGAAGTAAACGCCGAACAGATGGAACCCGGAAGTGAGCTTACGGGTTCTTTCAGCCTGGTCTACAACGGCGGGGAACGGCGGGTTCCCTACCGGTTCCGGATTCGCCAGACTTCCGTCACGGAGGACCGGCCGGAAACACTCGCTGATTTTGCCTATCTCGCAAAGACTGACCCTGACAGTGCGGCAGCTCTTTTTTTCAGCAGGGAATTTTCAAGACTTCCTTTTATGGAAGATATCCGTCTTGCGGCAGTGTACGACGGACTCAACAGAGGACCGTCAAGACGCGCTGCCATGGAGGAGTTCCTTGTCGGGACCGGCGCGAAGGAAAAAGTGGAACTGGAAGTATCCGGAGACGGATTCGAGATCATTACCGAAGGTCACGAGATCAGAAGAGAGATCACGCTGAAGCGCAGCTGCTGGGGCGGGACGACTGTCAGTGTCACGGCGGACCGTGACTGGATCGGACTGCCGAAAAATCTCTATACCGACGCCGATTTTGAGGGCAGCGAATGCCGCATTCCGTTTACCGTATCCGATGAAGGCCTTCATGCAGGAAAGAATATCGGCGCGATCAGAGTGCATGCCGATCACAGCAGTTTTATTATCCCGGTCACAGCCGGAAAGCATGTCCGGGTCCCGGAAGACGGCCATTCCTCGGGGAAAGCGAGAAAAAGCAGGATCGAATTCCTGAATACTCTTCTGGAACTCCTTTCCGGGACGGGGGATAAAGAGAAACTGATCGAACGTCTGCAGCACTGCTGGGAAGAGATGACAGGAGACGCGGAACCCGGCAGTATCGAAAAACTGTACCGTGCCGCGATCAGTCTGTGGAAGAATGACAAAGAACTGGCGCTCCTGGTCCTCGAGGATGCCGAAAGGGAGATCCAGGCGGGCAGAAGAGAAGATCCGGATGCTTACTGCGCGTTCCTTTATCTGGAAGCCCTGGCTTCGGAAAGCTGGGAAAAGAAGGAAACGCTGATCAAGATCCTGAAACATTTCGGTGAGCTGAACAAAGAGACGCTGTTCATGTTCCTGCTGCTGATCCATCTGGATGAAGGGATGAACAGCAGACCGAAAGAATGTCTGGAGGATCTTGAGAACTACTACCGCAGGGGAAGCAGGAGTCCCTTCCTGTATCTTGAAGCGGTCAGGATCTATAACCGTCATCCGGATATTATAAAGGAATTGGACGAGTTTACCTGCCAGGCTGTTGCAGACGGCGCCAGAAGAGGATTTATCCTCCCGGAGACAGCAGGTTATATCGCATCCATGGCCGTGAATGCTGCGGTCGATACGGATGAAATGATCCGCATCATGAAAATGCTCTATGAGCATGTCAGTACGGATGAAGTGCTTTCCGCTGTCTGCGCACTGCTTATCAAGGCCGAAATCCGCGATCCGGAAGAATTTGAATGGTTCAGGCTGGGCGTTGAACATGATATCCGGCTGACAAAGCTTTATGATTATTATCTGTATACAGCCCCCCGGGATCTGAAGGAACCGCTCCCGCGGGAGATCGTGCTGTATTTCAGCTACAACAGCCCCAGGGATCCTTCCTCGCAGGCACTTCTGTATAATGATCTGTTCGCCCATTACGATAAGGACAGGCAGATCATGGATGCCTACAGGGAGCCGATGCGGAACTTTGTAAGGGCATCTGTTCTCTCCGGAAAAACGGACCGGGAACTGGCCTTTCTGTATGAAAGGCTGCTGGAGATAGATGATGTAAATGAACGTTCGGCTGCCGTCCTGCCGGATATCCTGAACGCGAGAGAGATCCGCTGTGATGATCCGTCTTATCAGGAAGCGGTCATTGCTTATGGGGAGACGGATACAGAATATTCCGCCAGACTGGTCGGCGGTACAGCAGTGCTTCCGGTCTATTCCGACAGGGCCGTGCTGCTTTTTGTGGATGCTGACGGAAACAGAAGAAGCGGCGATATCAGTGCTTCGCATGTGCTGATGGAGCATACGAAAGCACTGGAGAACAGGTGCTTTGAACTTGCACCGAAACATCATATGCTCCGG
>CAMOZZ010000017.1 GCA_946631165.1 uncultured Lachnospiraceae bacterium
CTGAACCAGTCATCGAGAAACGGCATGTTTGTTTTTGATCAGGAATTCAAGGCGCTGTCGGAGGATTATGCCGAGAAGCATATAAAGAACTGCCCGCTGGTCAATGCCTTTAAAGAGGTCGGCGCTTCGGAAGAAGAGTGCAGGACACTCTGCACCAGGATCCTTGCAGCCAGTGATTTTGCGATGCTGGAGCCGTTTTCTGACAGGGTGGAACTGTCTTTCCCAAAAACGCTGTCCACGGATGATGTCTGCATCATGTGTGTAAGAAAGAAGTGATCATGTAAATAATGCGGATCAGAGATCTGCTTAAATAAGGAGGGAGATGTATGGGATACCTGATAATGATCTTACTGTTCCTCGCTGTTCTGTCGCTGATATCATTTTATTTCAGCCGCAGAGTAAAGACCGGTACAGGGTTCCTGATGGCGGAAAGAAGTGTGCCCTGGTATGTTAACTCCGGAAGTATTTTTGCGACATACCTGGGATCCGGAACGCTGATCGGCGGTGCGGCGCTGGCGTATGAATACGGTATTGCCGGTGCATGGTTCGATATCGGCGGCGTGATCGCTCTGATTATCCTGGCCCTTATGGCAAAACGGATAAGAAGATATGAAGCATCGACAACGCCGGATATACTCGGCGCAAGATTTAATCCGGCAACGCGTACGATTGCGGCAGCTATCGTGTGTCTGGCTGAAATGGCTATGGTCGGATACCAGATCAGAGCCGGCGGGTATGTGATCAATATTGTGACCGGACTGGATGCCAGCATTGGCATGATCCTAACCCTGACTTTCATCCTGCTTTATACGGTTACGGCCGGACTGATGTCCGTCGTTTATACAGACTATATCCAGGGTATTCTGATCGTTGTTGCACTCGTTATCGGATTGCCCTTCCTGTTCAGGGACGCCGGCGGATTCAATGCCTTCATGACGAATATAGAGCCGGCCAGGATGAGCCTGTTCTCGATGTCACTGAATGAGATCCTCTCCAACGCGCTGCCCACATTCTGCCTGGTATTCGTTCTGCAGCCGATCTGGCAGAGAATATTCTCCGTCAAGGATGACAAAGGCTGTGTTAAAGCCGTTGCCCTCAGCGTCCCGTTCGTCCTTGGTGCGGTCCTTCTGGTCAACCTTTTTGCAACAGTGGGAAGTTTCCTCTATCCGGATATCATCCAGGATACAGTCATTCTTCATCTTGCGGTTACCGGCCTTCCCAGGCTGATCGGAGCGATCCTGCTCTGCGCCGGCGTGGCGATCATTGTGACTACAGGTGACTCGATGCTGCTTTCCTCTTCATCGAATCTGGTCACGGATATCTATCATGAGCACATCAACAAGCACGCATCGGAAGATCATCTGCTGAAAGTCAGCCGTGTAATGGTCATTGTTGTCGGTCTGATCGCCTTCATCCTTGTGAAGTTCTTCCCCTCTGTTCTCGGAATGATCTTTTTCGCCTATACGATGGAGGGCGGCCTTGCCCCGGCGCTGTTCGCAGCATTTTACTGGAAAGGCGCTACACCGGCCGGCGGTATGTGCTCGGTCCTCGGAGCGGGCCTTACGACCATTCTCTGGGAGGTGCTGGGTCATCCGTTCGGAATCTCCACGATCTATGTCGTTCTGGTCGTGTCCATCGGCGCGCTGATCATCGTGAGCCTCCTTACAAAGCCCGCAGAGAAAGAAGTGCTTGATGTGTTTTATGGTGAGAAGTAATACAGGAGCAAAGTTCTATGGGAAAGACACGTGAAACAATAGTGCATAAAACGCCGGAGGGAGAGGAGATCCTGTTTCCTGTCGTCAGAATCGAGGGCAGTGAACCCGGACCGCATGTTGTGATAACGGGCGGTCTCCACGGCTGCGAATATCCGGGAATCGCCGCAGCCATTGCCATCTCTAAAGAACTGACGCCGGAGACCATTCATGGAAAAGTAACGGTTGTAACGATCTGCAGCGTCCAGGCTTTTGAAGCGAGAAGTATGTTTGTGACGCCGTCCGACAAAAAGAATCCGAACAGGTTTTTCCCCGGCACGAAGGACGGAACCTATACAGATATCCTTGTAAATCATATTTATGAGGATTTCATAGCCGGCGCCGATTATCATCTGGATATCCATGGCGGTGATATGGTGGAAGCGCTGGATCCGTTCTGCCTGTATCATACCGGTGCCGGTGCCGAAACAGATGAAAAAAGCAGGCAGCTGGCATTGTATTACGGACTTCCCGGCGTGATCGCAACACAATCAGAGGGAACATGGCCGGATCAGGGAACCAATTACGGCAATTCAGCGGAAAACGGAATCCCTGCGATTATCGCTGAGGTCGGGAATATCGGACAGCTGACCGAAGAAGATACGGCGCTTCATCTGCGCGGCATAAAAAATGTCCTTAAATATGTAGGCGTACTTGACGGGGAGCCTGTTCAGTTTGATAATATAACAGAATACAGGAATTTTGTCTGGCTGTATACGCCCGTGAAAGGCATCTATTACTGCAGCGTACATGCAGGAGATGCTATAACCGAAGGACAGGATCTCGGCAGGATGGAGGATTATTTCGGAAATCATCTGGCCGATATCAAAGCCCCGGCTTCGGGAAAGATCCTGTTCCTGACTACTTCACCGGCGATGAAAGAAAAAGGCCTTATTATGGGGATTGGAGAATTATAAATGGTTTTAAAGGACGATAACTATAATGACTGTATTAATATCCTGAAGGAGGAACTGATACCGGCGATGGGATGCACGGAGCCGGTTGCTATCGCTTATGCGGCTGCGCTTGCCAGGGACACCCTGGGGGAAATGCCTGACAAAGTGCTGGTCACTGCAAGCGGGAATATCATCAAAAATGTCAAGAGCGTTATCGTTCCGAATACCGGAGGTCTGAAGGGCATACCGGCTGCTGCGGCAGCCGGTATTGCCGTGGGGAAAGCAGAAAAAAAGCTGCAGGCAATCGCATCGGTTCCGGAAGAAAAGGTGCATCTGATCGCTGATTATCTGGATAAAACACAGATCGATACAGAGCTGGCTGAGACAGACCTGGTATTTGATCTTTCCGTAAAAGTCCGGGCCGGCAGCGAAGAAGCAGCTGTACGGATCGTAAATAATCATACAAATGTTGTTTATATAGAAAAGAACGGCTGTATATTAAAAAATGAGCCTGTAACGGATAATGACGAAGCAGGCATGACGGACAGGGAATTCCTTACGCTTAAGATCATTTATGATTTTGCAAATCTTGTGGAACTGTCCGATGTCAGAGAAATCCTGGACCGGCAGATCAAGTACAATATGGCGATTGCCGAAGAGGGAATGCGCCGGGATTACGGCGCCAATATCGGGAAGATCGTAAGATTCAGCAGGGGAGATTCCGTAAGAAGCCGCTGCATTAGCATGGCTGCTGCGGGAAGCGACGCAAGGATGAACGGCTGCAGCATGCCGGTGATCATCAATTCCGGCAGCGGCAATCAGGGAATGACGGTATCCGTTCCCCTGATCGTTTATGCGAAAGAAAACAATCTGGATAAAGAACGCCTTTACAGGGCGCTGGTTCTTTCCAACCTTACCTCTGTCTATCAGAAAACAGGGATCGGCAGACTGTCGGCTTACTGCGGCGCGGTAAATGCGGGCGCAGCTGCTGCCTGCGGCATTGCCTATCTTGACGGCGCTGATTACAGAACACTGGCCCATACACTGGTCAATGCGCTTGCGGTATCTTCCGGCATGATCTGCGATGGTGCAAAGGCATCGTGCGCCGGCAAGATCGTCCTGGCTCTTGACGCAGGCCTGCTGGGATATGATATGATTAAGCACGGCCAGCAGTTCCGGGGCGGGGACGGTATAGTGAAAAAGGGTGTTGACAATACGATCGATAATGTCGGACGGCTCGGCAAAGTCGGGATGCGGCAGACCGATATTGAGATACTGAATATGATGATTGAAAACTGACGGAGAAAGAAATATGCCAGATCAGATGATTTCCAGAGAGCCTATAAAGAACCAGGTGGCTGATATCCTGCGGGAAGCCATACTGACCGGGAAATACAGCCCCGGAGACCATGTTGTCACCAAAGACATAGCAGACAGACTGAATATAGGCAGAGGCGTTATACGCGAGGCGCTTATGCAGCTGGAGACGGAGGGACTGATCGTAAATCAGCCGTACAAAGGAGCCTTTGTCGCCAGTGTATGCCGGAAGCAGCTAAAGGAAATCTGTGATCTGAGGGTGATGATAGAAATTCATGCCATCAGGGAACTTGACGGAAAGCTGTCCGAAGCGGACAGATACGCCTTATACAGTATATGCGCGGGCATGGAAGAAAAACTGCAGGCCGGGCATTACATGGATATGGTCAGGAAGGATTCGGAATTTCACGGCTATTTTGTCAAGAAAATCAGTAAAAATGTGTTGTATGATGCCTGGAACCTTACTTCCCCGAGACTGGCAACCCTGTTTTTTTCCATGATATCCAAGGGATATCCGATCGAAGCGATCGGTGATAATCACAGGGAACTGGTGGAAGCGCTTTTCAGATCGACGGAAGAATATGTCGAAGCGCTGAAAAAGCATTATCGAAAAGTAGTGGATTTTATGCCGGAGGATTGAGGACGGGACCTCTCACGGAAATCAGCCGGAACAGGAAGAGCGTATGCGGGGACCGGTTCCTCTTCAGTGTTTTCTGAAGAGAAACCGGCCCCCGTTATTTTGATACAATTCAGATACATTTCCGACTCATTTCGGAAATGGCCGGATGCTACACTGCAGGTGCAGAAAGAAAAAAGCAGAAAAAACAGCCGGACAGGCTGCCTGAAAGGAGCATCTGTTATGAGAAGAAAAAGAGAATTTCCGCTGGTAATGGCCGGGCTGACAGCTGCGGCACTTGTATTTTTGGTGGTATGCCTGCTCATCGGAAAACTGCTTGACGGCAGGAGATATTACGACCGGGATTTCGGATTTGAACCGTATATCAGCAGTACGGACGCAAACGGCGACGGCATAGACGACCAGACAGAGATCCTGGAGCAGGCGAAAGAGTATGTGGCCACGAAGCCGAGTTATCGGAGCGAATACTACGAGACGGGATATCCGGTCGGCGACTGCGGCGTGTGTACGGATGTCGTAGGCTACGCAATGCTGCATTCCGGGTATGATCTGATGAAACTGGTGCATGAGGATGTACTGGCTGCGCCGCAGGAGTATCCGAAGGCAGCCGATGAAAGGATCGATTTCAGAAGAGTCGTCAACCTGAATGTGTGGTTCAAAAGGCATGCGGCTTATGATCTTACCACAGACATTTATCAGATCGATCAGTGGGAAGGCGGTGATATCGTGGTATTCCCCGGTCATATCGGCGTGGTCTCCGACCGCAGAAATGAGAAAGGAATTCCGTATATCATTCACCACGGAAGACCCGGACAGCAGGAATATGAAGAGGATATCCTGGAAGGCAGGGACGATGTGACCGGCCATTACAGGATGAGCTGAGGCGGGAACGCTCTGCGGCGCATGAAATAATTTACATTTCTGATACAATGTTCCGCCCCTGATATGGTACAATCTGCACTATAAAGACAGACAGGGGTGTTTCTATGCCGGAGAAGATCCTTATTATAGAAGATGAAAAACCGATTGCGGAAATCCTTCGCTACGGATTGAAAAAAGCCGGATACGATGTGTATACGGCATACCGCGGCGCGGAAGGATTTCAGCTGCTGCTGGAGATCCGCCCGGATCTGCTCATTCTGGACTGGATGCTGCCGGATATAGACGGCGTGGACATCTGCCGAATGGTCACTGAGCAGATCAACGTGCCGATCATCATGCTCACGGCAAAGGGCACAATGGACGATAAGCTTGCCGGCCTTTCCGCAGGCGCGGACGATTATATTACAAAACCCTTTGATCTGCGGGAAGTGATCCTGCGTGTGCAGGCGATCCTGCGCAGAATGGACCGGGTGCAGAAAAATGCGGAAGAGCCGGAAAAATACGCCGGAGCCATTACGCTGTACCGCGCTGAACACAGGGTAGCCTGTCACGGGGAAACGGTTACATTGACACCGAAAGAATATGAGCTGCTGGTATACATGCTTGATAATCCGAAGCGGACTTTTACCCGCGATCAGCTGCTGGAGCATGTGGGGATATGATTACGCCGGACGGAAAGACGGAGGAACTGAAAATGACTGACAGCATGATTCCGGAAGGATCCCTGTGGCAGTGCGCATGGAGTGCAGACAGCAGTACTGCCTGCCTGAGACTCCTGCTTCCGACCGGGATGGGAGAGAACTGGGATGAGCTGTTTATGTCCTGTGTCGTTGATCTTCTGGAAGAAGAGACCGCCCCGGAAACACCTGAAGATGGCCAGGTGATGACGGACGGAGATTCTGCGATGACGGAGGATATGTCCGGAGAGGAAGCGGGACTGCAGTATTACCGGGAACTGTGGAAGGTCGTCCGTACGGAAAACGGTCCGGAAGTGCACTCTGTTCAGGGGGGAGATTCTCAGGACGGGCCAAACCTGTTCGCGGGACAGGACGGAGGAGATATCCTTGTTTATGATGACTATCATTATGCGTCTGATATGGATACCCATCTCATTGTCAGATACAGAGGCGATACTGAGATCCTGTATTATAACGCCGATAGGGATCTGAATGAACTGGATCAGCGGGCATGTCTGAACGGGGATGTGCTGATCTGGGTTTATGAGAATCAGCTGATAAGGACGGAACTCGCAGGCGAAAATGCCGTTTCCGGCGTATATGTTGAGGTGCCGGAAGCAGATTATATCACCCAGATCGTCCCGGAGCATAATTCTGAAAATGACATGACAGGAGTGCTGGCAATGTGCGGCCCGGATCTTTACAGGCTGGGTCCGGATTCCAAAGAGCTTCTGTACAGGGGAAGACCGGATCAGCTGGCAGTCGGACTGGCGCTGCGGGAGGAGACCGGAGAGATCCTGATCAACTATCTGGATAAACGTACAGCCGGCTTTGATGAACCGGAATTCGAACTGGTGCGTCTGCGGTACTGATTGCCGGTATGCTTCTGCATGACACGGGAGGTCTGCAGATACGGATGAGATTATTCTGGAGGATATGCCATGCCTGATCTTTCAATTTTCAGAAACAGAACACCGGCAGTGACCGGAGAACACAGCGTCCGCAATTCCGCGGTGATGATCCCGGTCATGGAAACGCCGGAAGGCCTGCATCTTCTTTTTGAAGTCCGCTCGGAAAAGCTGGAACATCAGCCGGGTGATATCTGTTTCCCTGGCGGCGGGATCGAAGAAGGAGAAACGCCGGATCAAGCTGCGCTGCGGGAACTGACGGAAGAACTGCTGGTATCGCCGGCGCAGGCGGAGATCATCGGCCCGGCCGATGTCTTTGCAGCCGGCGCCCGTTTTGTTTATCCTTTTGTATGCATGCTGAAAGGGTATGATTACCGGTTCAATGAAGCGGAAGTGGCGGATGTATTTACCGTTCCGCTTGCTTTCTTTGCGGAGAACGCGCCCGAGATTCATAAAGTGGAATACAGACCGGTGTTCGGAGAAGATTTTCCTTTTGAAAAGATCCATGGCGGCAGACAGTACGGCTGGAGGGTGCAGAAAGACAACATTCTGTTTTATGAATATGAAGGCCGTGTGATCTGGGGAATGACAGCGAAGATCGTGAATGCGTTCGTTTCAGTGCTCAGGCCGTCTTTGCGGCAGGCAGGGCAGAGTAAGATATCAGAGACCTAGGAACTGCCGGAAAAACGACCGGCTTCCCGAATAGATATTGACATGCGCCGGATCGGCACTTCTGTCGGTAAAAGCCGGATACAGCAGTCCGCATGCTGGCTTCCCTGGTTCGTATTCCCCAAGCAGCGGGCAAATGGAAACAATCAGATAAGAATACACTTCCTCAGATTCCATGGTCTGCTGATGATCCGTTGTTTTTATCGGAACATCGTACACGCCGTGGATGACATAAATGGCGTATTCCCGCCCTTTGGGATAGTGTTCTGCGATCATTTCATAAAAACTCAGCAGCATCGCATCGTTTTTCAGGTCACACTGACACATGGCCGTGAAGAACTGCCAGAAACTGCCGGGTGTTATGCCGGGAATGCGGAACTGTTCAAGCTGCGTGTTCGTTTCTGAAAAGACGACTTCTTTAGCAGCGGCAAGCATTGTTTTTTTCTCTTCGGCTGAGAGCCCCCGGAAGCTTGTGTTGAATGTATTGTCGATGAAGCCTTCCGCATCGATATAAGCGCCGGCGATCCTTGTAAAATGAGACCGCGCCGGCGTCATCCGTCTGGTAAGCTCCATCATGTCTTCTCTGTTTATTCTTCCCATACAGCGCCCCTTTCCTGCTGCTTCCTGAAACTGTTTCAACATTTTAGCACTGTACCCGGGATTTGTGAAGCAGGAAAACGCTGCGGAAAATCCGGATGCTGTCTGTTATTTCTCTGCATCCGGGTTTTGTTTTGTCCCGGAATCTGCTACAATTGCAATGATCTGCAAATTACCGGGATGGGAAGCGAATAACTGGATTATGGATATGAGCACATTAACGGAAAGAAAATTTGATATTATCTGTATCGGGACAGCCCTGGTGGATTCGATCATCAAGGGATTCGATCCGAAGCCGGTATCCGCCTCAGGCTTCAGAGCAGTTTCAGGCTCTCTGAATGCCGGCGGAGAGGCTGTGAACGAAGCAGCCGCTGCAGCGAAACTCGGCTGCCGGACCGGAATCCTGTGTTCGCTTGGAGCCGATGCCGCCGGTGATCTGATCGCTGCGGAACTTGTAAAAAATCATGTGGATATTTCGCTGGTGATCCGTGATCCTGATCATCAGACGCCGGTCTCAACAATGTTCGTGGAAGAGGACGGAAGCAGAAGATCCGTGACCAATGAAGCCCACCGATATAATTTTCATCCGGAACGTTTCTGTGACTGCCTTGCAGACACAAAGGCAGTGATCCTGGGCTCTCTGTTCCGGGCGCCGTTTAATGATCCGGATGTGATCCGGGAAGTGGTCCGGATGGCGCATAAAAACGAGGTGCTCGTTTTTGCCGACACAAAACTGCCGAACTTCAGGAAGCTGGCACTTCCGGATATAGCGGATTCTCTGAAAATGATCGATTATATCACGCCGAATGAGGATGAAGCCCGGTACTATTCGGGGAAAGAAGATCCGGAAGAGATGGCGGATGTTTTTCTGGAATATGGCGTCGGAAATGTACTGATCAAGCTCGGCGGCAGAGGATGTCTGTTTAAGAATGCGGAACGGACGGACTATCTGCCTGCCTGCCATATCGATGCGGTGGATGCGACCGGGGCCGGAGACAATTTCCTGGCGGGCTATGTTTCGGAGATCCTGCGAGGTGCAGATCCTTCTGATGCGCTGCGTTTCGCAAATGCCTGCGGGGCGATCTGCACGACAGCCATCGGTGCCGGAACGGCGCTGAAGGACCGCGCGCAGGTGCTGGAATTCATGGCGGAAACTTACAGATAAATGGAATTGAGCAGGGGCTGCCTACCGGCAGCCCCTGTGTTGTATTTTAGTCCGTTTTCCGGTCATTTCTTAATCAGTATCCGGATCGCTTCCACGGCTGTCCGGATCGCGCTGTCCGTATCGTGTGCCTGGGTATTGTCCAGACCGGCTTTGGCTCTTTCCTGATTGGCGACCACAAGGAGTACAGTTCCCACTTTTACGCGGAGCACGCTTCCCACGACGAACATCGCCGCGGATTCCATCTCGGAAGCCAGCGCGCCGCAGCGGATCCAGGCGTCCCATTTGTTCAGCAGTTCATAGCCGACCGGCTTGTTCTCAGGCTCATGCTGCCCGTAGAAGGAATCTTTGCACTGCACTACGCCGGTGTGGGCTGTGAAACCGAGTTTTCCGGCGGCTTCTCTCAGCGCATTCGTTACATCTATGTCAGCGACAGCGGGAAATTCGATCGGCGCATATTCTTTGCTGGTGCCCTCCATGCGGATCGCGCCCGTCGCGATTACCAGATCGCCGCCCTTCACAGCAAGCTGCATGCCGCCGCAGGTCCCGACGCGGAGGAATGTTTTCGCGCCGCACCGGCTCAGTTCCTCCATCGCGATCGAGGCAGAGGGGCCGCCGATGCCGGTAGATGTCACACTGACCTTCACCCCGTCGAGATAACCGGTATAGGTGACATATTCCCTGCTGTCCGCGATCAGCTTTGCATCGTCAAAATAAGCCGCGATCTTTTTGCAGCGCTTGGGATCGCCGGGCATGATCACATATTCGCCCACATCGCCGGGGCCGACCTGGACGTGATACTGTTTTCCGGAGCCTTCTGTGTAATCTACCATTTTTCATTCCCTCCGCATCTTTGTTATGATATATTATAATTAAATGACGGATGTAATGCAATGAGGGAAAGCCGAAAAGGAGTTTTCATGAAAAAAGTAAGGATCGCGCTTGTTCAGATGAGGGTCTGCGGAGACACTGCGGTAAATCTGCAGACTGCTGAAACCATGATCCGGCAGGCTGCAGAGCGTGCAGATATCGTCGTCCTGCCGGAAATGTTCTGCTGTCTGTATACAAATAAGGCTTTTGTCGCTGCAAAGGAACCGAAGGGCGGCAGGATCTGGTCAGTGCTTCAGAAAGCGGCGGCGGAGAATCACGTTTATCTGGTCGGCGGTTCCATGCCGGAAGAGGAAGACGGCAGGATCTATAATACGTGCTTTGTCTTTGACCGGGAAGGACAGCAGATCGCACGGCACAGAAAAGTGCATCTGTTCGATATTGATATTGAAGGCGGGCAGCATTTCCGCGAGAGCGATACATTTACCCCCGGTAATTCCTATACAGTATTTGATACCGAATTCGGGAAAATGGGTGTGGAGATCTGCTTTGACATCCGGTTCCAGGAGCTTGCGCGGATCACCGCGCTTGCAGGCGCACAGGTGATCTTTATCCCTGCAGCGTTTAATATGACCACCGGACCGGCACACTGGGAACTGCACTTCAGAGGCAGGGCTGTGGATAATCAGGTGTTCGTATGCGGATGCGCCCCTGCCCGGGATGAGAATGGGCCGTATATCTCGTATGGCAATTCAATCGCAGTATCTCCCTGGGGGGATGTGACGGGAAAGCTGGACGAGAAAGAAGGCATTTTGTATCAGGAACCGGATCTCGATCAGGTGAACAGCATCAGAGGCCAGCTGCCGATCATGAAGAACAGACGCACGGATCTGTACGAATTGATGTGGAAGAAATGACGGGAAAGGCGATCCGCATAAGCGGAACAGGATATGGAAAACAATACAGAAAAAGCTTCCAATAAGAAACTGGTCTATCTGGCGGCGATCGTCGGGCATACTTTCTGGGGCTTCAGCTTCATGGCCTCCAGAGTCGCGCTTGACCGGGCTCATATGTTCCTGCTCCTGAGCCACCGGTTCATTCTTGCCTTTGCGATCCTAAGCGTGATTGTCCTGACAGGGATCGTGAAGACCGGGCTCAGACAGAAGAAGATCCTGCCGGTCCTTATTCTTGGCATGGCAGAGCCGGTCGTTTATTTCCTCGGGGAGCAGTACGGGATATTAAATTCCAATACGATCTTTTCCGGCGTGATGATCGCGATGATTCCGGTGGCATGTACGCTGGCTGCCGCACCGGTGCTGAAAGAAATACCGTCTGTCGGGCAGCTGTTTTTCAGCGTGTTGTCCGTGGCAGGCGTGATCGGAACGGGAATGATGAGCAGCGGGTCGGGTGCGTTGAAGATCGGCGGTGTGATCGGGCTGCTGGTGGCGGTCCTGTCCGCCATGGTATATACCCTTCTCGGACGGCGCATTTCCGACCAATATACGCCGTTTGAGCGTACTTATGTGATGATGGGGCTCGGTGCAGGAGTGTTTACTTTGCTCGCTGTGTTTTACTGCAAGGGAGATCCGGGCGTTTATCTGCGTCCGCTTACAGATCCCCGTTATCTGCTGGCTGTTTTGTTCCTGGGAGTATGTTGTTCGGTCGGAAGCTTTTTCATGACCGCCTACGCCATTACGTATATATCCGTAGCCAGGGCGACGGTGTTCGCGAATCTGACAACGGCGGTGTCGGTGTTTGCCGGCGCCGTGTTCCTGAAAGAGCCGTTTACTGCGGTCGGGCTGCTGTTCTGCGTAATGATACTGGTCGGGATATACGGGGTGCAGCGGACATAGATTGAGGCTGGCAGCCGGAAAGCGGGGATTTGCTGAATCAGGTCATTTATTTGTTATCAGGGGGCAGTCAGGGAATGAAAAAGGTATTGATGCTGACAGTTCTTGTCTATATTATGCTCCTTACCGGCTGTAAAGCCGGGGCCGGCGGCGCAGAACAACCGTCATCAGCGGAAGCTGCTGTCGAGGCGGAAACTTCTGCGGCTTTTTCTGCGGACAGGGAACCCTTTCAGGGAGAGACAGACGAATCGGCTGAACTTGCAGGGATGGTCCTGACAGAAAAAGAATCCGAAACATCCGGCATCCTTCCCGGCAGCAATTCGGAAGCCGATCAGGATGAATATCTGGGAGCACCGGAGGAAAATGACGGCGCGAATCTGAAAGGCTATGTGGAATCCGACAGAGAGAAGGAGATCTATTCTTATCTGCAGGTACCGTTGAAGTACTCGCACGATCCGGTCTGGACAGGCGACTGGACATATATAGAGGCGGGCGGACAGCAGTTCTTCTATTTCGGCTGCGGGATCTGCTGCCTGTCCAATATGTGCAGTACCTTTACGGGGACAGCAGTGCCGCCGGATGTGATGTATGAAAAAGCCCGTGAGGAGATCGGATATGATCCGGATTCCGGCGTGGGCGCGCTCAGCTGGAATCAGCTTAAAAAGATGACCAAAACCTTTGCGGAGGAAGTATCGGTAAGAGAGAAACCCGGGGATTACAGCCGGTTTCAGGAAATCATTGCGGATTCGGATACTGCGATCGTGCTCGTCTGCAAGGATGATGATGACAAGCTCTGGTCTTACACAAAAGGACATTATGTCAATATCTGGGAATATGATCCGGAGACAGACACCGTGTTCGTGACGGATTCCAGCAGCATGTTCAACAGGACGCGTGTACAGCTGGAGGATATTTACAACGCGCTGAAGACAGCCAGCGACGCGCAGTATATGACAGTAAATTATGAAACAGAGGATGCAGAGGCATCAGAATGATCGTTCCTGATCCCGGCATCATGGTGGTGTACAATGGGAAATGATTTCAAAACAGTCAGAGCAGATTCGCTGCCGTTCCGGGCAGGCGCTTATTATGTCCGGATCCAGGCGATGGCGGTAAAGCACAGCATTCCGCCGGAAGATGAATTCGATGAACATGACACCCCGGAGACAAAATATATCGTAATCTATGACGGCGTTCTTCCGGTGGCCACAGCCAGGCTCTATCCGCTGGATGAGGAAGACTGTGCTGAGATATACCGGATGATGGTATGACAGGATCCCGTTTATAGGGAACGACGCTAATGTTTGCCTGGATCCTTCAGTAAAGCCGCATGATGCAGGGCGTGGATCCTTCGACAGGATCAGGATGACAGGGAGCCGGTAAGGCAGTCAGTATGTCAGTGGGTCAGCATGTTTTAGCGATTCAGTATAATTCCGATATGTACTATTTTGCCTGAAAATAATACATATCGGAATTTTTAGGTTTCGTTTTGTAATCCGATGTCTTGCATCCGCATTTTCCGCCTGTTACAATATCATTATCGAAGTCGACATCGATGATAGGGGACAGGAGGATCTGATGCAAATAGAAGGTTTGGATGAGATGGACAACCGCATCCTGGAAGTGATCGCAGACAATGCCAGAATGTCATATTCTGACATCGGAGAGAAAGTCGGTCTGTCCAGGGTCGCCGTGAAAAAACGCATGGATCAGATGGAAAAGAACGGGGTGATCAGAGGTTACCATACCGAGATCGCTGCGGAAAAAGTACCGGAATCCATCCCGTTTTATCTGGATATCGAGACAAATCCGCAGCTGACGGATGAAGTGCTTGACCAGCTGGCCAGGGATTCCGTGATCCGACGTCTGTATCTTGTCAGCGGGAACTGCCGCATCCATGCGGAGGGCCTTGCGCCGAACCGCAATACGCTTGAGGTCTATACCAGGTATCTCTATCGCAGCCAGAAGGGCGTGCTGAAGCTGCACTGCAGCATTATCCTCAGCACACTGAAGGATTTGGATGGAGGCATCGAATATGTACAAAGACATCTGGAACAGGAGCATCTGGAAGAAGGAGGAGGAACGGACGGCGCGCATTGAGGATTTTTCAGGGGATATCGAGGAACTGGGCCTTTCGGTCAGATCATTCAACTGTCTGAAACGGGCAGGCTGCCATAAGATCAGCGATGTCCTGAAGATCCTTGAAGACGATGAGGCGGGACTCCGAAAGATCAGAAATCTCGGGACGCGCAGTGAAAACGAGATCAGAGAAAGCCTTGCGCACTATCAGGAGATCTGCGGATCACCCGCGCAGAGCCCGTCCGGAAGCAATGCCGGCAAAAAGTATAAAACAATTGTTCCGGCAAAGAAGATCTGGGATACAGAGATCGAGTGTTTCGGTCTCTCGGACCGATCGATGCGCAGCCTGAAAAGGAAAGGCGTCAACAGGATCAGGGATCTTTATTCCGCGGAACTCACGGAGGAGCCGGGATGGTATGCGGTAAGAGAACTGCTTGACAAGATCCCTGCAGGGCAGGGATGATCTTCGGATTCACGGCAAATCCTGCTGCAGGTCCGGATCACAGGAAGCCATAGGAACAAGGATTTATCATATCCTCAGAACATGGGAAAAACTGCTTGGTTTGCCCGCGTTTTGAGGATATAATATTTTCCGGACCGGATAGAAAAAGCATAATTTCCGGACCGGAAAACCGGTGAGCGGGCAGGAGGGACAGTATGAAGATTAATACGGTTACAGTGATCGGCGCAGGCGCAATCGGCGCCTATTTTCTGGCCGGACTGGAGGAAAAACTGGGCGGGAATCTCTGGGTCATTGCAGAGGGAGAACGTGCGGAAAAGCTGAAAAGAGATGGCATTATTGTAAATGATCATAACGTCGGGCTGCATGTAAAAACACCGGAGGAGGCTGCCGGTGCTGATCTTCTGATCGTCTGTGTGAAGTACGGCGGTCTTGAGGAGATCCTGCCGACGATCGAAACGATCGTCCGGGATAACACCATTGTCATAAGCACGCTGAACGGCGTGGACAGTGAGGAGATCATCGGTAAGCAGATTGGGATGGAGCATATGATCTATGCCGTAATGAAGCTTTCGTCCAGACGGATCGGCAATACGATGCGTTTTAATCCGGCTGTCACGCTCGGCGTTTTCTTTGGGGAGAAGGACGGCGTCAGGACAGAACGGATTCAGGCAATCTGCGATCTGTTCGACGGCACCGGCGTAAACTATCAGGTGCGGGAGCATATCTGGCAGGAAATCTGGTACAAATACGCCCTGAATGTCAGCAAGAATATCCCGCAGGCGATCCTGAACTGCGGGTTTGGCGCCTATACCGACAGTGAACATGTTGCTTATATCAGCGACCGGATGAGGGAAGAAGTTATTCAGGTGGCTGCCGCGAAAGGCGTGGATATTTCTGATCCGGACAATCCGGCAGGTAAGAATACAAAGCTGGCACCGGAGACGAGATTCTCCACGCTGCAGGATCTGGACGCGAAACGCCCTACCGAAATTGATATGTTCTGCGGAGCGATGGTAAAGATGGGAAGGGAATACGGTATACCGACGCCTTTCTGTGAATTTGCTTATCACGCTGTGAAAGCATTGGAAGAGAAGAACAGCGGAAAGATCAGTTAGAATTGTATTGTTGAGGGCAGCAGCAGGAAATGAACGAACGAATCAAAGGCATTATCTATATGCTCCTTGCAGCGGTCGCTTTGAGCCTGGCGGGGCTCTTCGTAAAGCTCGCGGTATGGGACAGTTTCGGCATTACCGGCGGCAGGAGTGTGGCAACGCTTGCCGCGTGTGTGATCTATATGGTCGTCACCGGGAAAAAATTTGTGTTCAATAAACCGGTGCTGTTCGGCGGGGTATGCATTTCCCTGCTGAACTTTCTGTTCATTTTTGCGACACAGTCAACATCAGCGGCAAATGCTATCGTACTGGAGTATACCGAACCGTTTTTCGTGATCCTGCTGCTGTGGCTGATCTTCGGACAGCGTCCGCAGAAGGCGGAGATCCTTGCCGTCCTTGCTGCCTTTGCAGGAATCCTGTTTTTCTTTATGGACAAGCTGACGCCGGGTGGCATGATCGGGAATTTCGCTGCGCTGATGGCAGGCCTGGTTTATGCCGTGTTCATTCTTGTGAAAAAAATGGACGGAAACGATTTCTTCTCCTCTGTCCTGACGGCAGCGGTCATCAATATCATTGTCTGCGGATGGACGATCCCCAGGCAGACGGACTGGAATCCCGTGGGCGTGTTCATGGTGGCGCTGTTCGGGATCGTCCCCTGTTTTCTGGGATACATCCTTCTGTCTGCAGGACTCGACAGGATGCCGATCGTTGCGGGGGTGCTTCTCAGTATGCTGGAACCGGTGCTGAATCCGATCTGGGTAGCGATCTTTTACGGAGAAGTGGTCGGGAAAATGTCGCTGATCGGGATGGTGATCATCCTGGGAACGGCAGCAGTCTACAGTGTGTGGCAGATCAAAAAAACAGAGGGGTAATGGAAGCGAATAATAAGACCGGCGCGGGAATGATCCGCGCCGGTTGTTCTATTGCTGAAAAATACTTTGTTCAGATCTTCTTGTGATTCGGGAAATCATCGCCGTATTTGAAATAAGAAATCAGCTCGTTTGTCAGGGAGTTATCCTTATACGGTTCATCGATCTGTTCCCTGGTCAGCCAGACTGCTTCGGCGACTTCCTCCGTATCATGGACATTGATCCTTTCTGTGCCCTCGATATCACAGATGACGCCAAGCAGAAGGTTGGAAGCAAAACCCCAGGGCTGGGACTTATAATAACGGATGTTGACGGCTTTCAATCCGGCTTCTTCCATGACCTCGCGCCTTACGGTATCTTCAATCGTTTCTCCGATCTCCACGAAGCCGGCAATGAGCGCCGTGCCGGTATAACCGTCCTCCGCGCGGCCTCTGTAACGGATCTTGAGCAGCTTGTCGTCATGAACGACTGCGATAATGACGGCAGGCATGACGCGGGGAAAGACCATGTAACCGCAGGAACTGCATTGTACGCATCGGAGCTTGGGGTGTACCTTCATTTTCCCGCCGCAGCGTCCGCAGCGCCGGTTGTCGTTGTACCAGGAAGAAAGCTGCCATGCGGTTTCCGCGCCGAAGTATACATTTTTCGGGATCGGCCTGTTCTGGAAGGAGAACGGGAGATAGTCCATTTTGGTGAAGGAAAAATCGGGCTGACGGGAATCCGTGTAGATAATACTGTAGTAATTTCTGCCGCTGATGGTGAACAGATAAACCAGCTGTCCGCCTGCTTTTGCGGCTTTTTCCTGCGCGTCCGGATCGGAGGGATCGATCCAGTAATCAGCAAAGAGGACAGCTTCGGGCAGTGTCATGGTTCCGTCTTCCTCTCTGTGCATCAGCAGTTTTCTGCCGTCGTTTTCATAGACTGCAGCGAGATCGCCCGGCTTCGGGGCAGCGGGCAGATATTCGGTGGTAAACACTTCGTTGTTCTCAAGATCCTGGATCATTCTCTGCTGTCTCCTTTTCATTTATTGTATGGCTTCAATATAATTATAAAATAACAGATTTCATTTTCAAGCATGATTTTGAACCGGGGACAAGCATTCCCGTCTTTCAATGAAAAAGCGTCATCAGACAGGATACAGGAGGATGCAGTGCTGCGGAATGGAAATGTCTGTTTTTGCCAATCGGGCTTATGTTCTTGCACATCCCTTCTGGAATTGATAGAATCAAAGAGACCCGGGCCGGCTGTCCCGGGATGACAAAAGGGAGACTGTCGACGATGTTCAACAGATTCAATAAAAAGAAGGATGAAGCGGTTGTCCCGGCGCCCGACGCGTTCCGCTGGTGTTTTGTCGGAACAGGGACACTTGCTGCACAGGTGGCAGACGAGATCACAAAGACTGGCCGGCATGCTGTTACGGCTGTCTGTTCCAGGCGGTTTGAATCCGCGGAAGCGTTTGCGGAAAAATACGGTGCGGAAGCATATCATGATCTGAATGAAGCACTTGCTTTCGGACAGGTGGACGGCGTCTATGTAGTCACACCGCACAGTTCCCATTATGAATATACAAAAGCGGCGATCGAAGCCGGCGTCCCTGTCCTGTGCGAGAAACCGTTTTCGACAGACGCAAAGAAGACAAGGGAGCTGTTTGCCCTTGCCAGGGACAGAAAAGTATATGTCGCCGAGGCTATGTGGACATGGTTCTCCCCGGTCGCGCACAAAGTGAAGCAGTGGCTGGACGACGGTGAATTCGGTGAACTGGAAAAAGTAAATATCAGCTATCACAGTAATTTCTACAGGAATCTTGACCGGCTGACGAACCCGGAAAAAGCCGGCGGAGCGCTGCTGGATATCGGAATTTATCCCGTCACGTATATTTATCGGTTGTTCGGACGGCCGAAAAAAGTGATCTGCCGGGGAAAAGTCGTGGACGGCATCGACCGCGGGGAAGAGATCTTCCTGCAGTATCCGGACGGCATGGTATGTCATGCGACCGTTTCCATGGAGGATCTCCGTGGATTGGAGCGGCTTGAGATCAGCGGAACAAAAGCTTCCATAAGGCAGTTCATGTTCCATTATGCGGACAAGGTGAAGCTGGTGCGGAAGAAAGGCAGGAATGAATTGTTCTGCGGCGACGGCAGCTATACGAATGAATTCGACTGTGCAGCTGCGGAGATCCGGGAAGGCCTGACGGAGAGCATACTCGTGCCTCCGAAGGCAACGAAGGATGTGATGGTGATCCTCGATGAATGCAGGAGGCAGATGGGCGTGGTATACCCGTTTGAGGAGCAGCGGTAAGGAGAGAATCAATGAGACTTACGGATGCGGTGAAATCCCTGCAGCTGGGAAAGAAGACCAGGGAAAAGAAAAAACTGAGGACCGTCTGGTCGCCGGAACAATGGGAGGCAGACGCCTGTCCGCTGCCGGAATATCCCCGTCCACAGCTCGTCAGAGACCATTGGATCAATCTGAACGGCTGGTGGGAGTATCAGATCGTAAAAGCGGGAAAACGATTCAGCAGACCTGACGGCAGGATCCTGGTGCCATTTTCGCCGGAAACGGATGCTTCCGGGATAAACCGTGTGCTGCAGCCGGGGGAAGGGCTGTGGTACAGGCGGTATTTTGAATGTCCGGAGACAGAGAACGGTCACAGGGTGATTCTGCATTTCGGTGCAGTGGATGAACGATGTGCGGTCTTTATAAACGGACAGACGGCCGGAAAGCACCGGAATGGCTATCTTTCCTTCTCTTTTGATATAACAGCGCTTGTACGGCCCGGTGAAAATGAACTGCAGGTGTACGTCAGGGATGATTCCGATACCGGGATGGAATGCCGCGGCAAACAGCGGCTTTCACCGGGCGGGATGTTCTACCAGGCACAGAGCGGGATCTGGCAGACGGTTTGGATGGAGACCGTGCCGGAAAATCATATCACGGATCTGCAGATCGTTCCGCAGGAAGATCTGCGCACCGTTCGTTTCAGGATCACCCTGAAAGATCCTGCGCCGGTGGAGATCACTCTGGGCAGCACCATGTACAGAATGGATGAATGCAGCTGTAAACATAGCAAAGAAGCTGCAGTTCTGGAGACAGAGATCACAGTCCATGAGCCCCGGCTCTGGTCGCCGGAATCACCGGCACTTTATGAAACGGATATTACTGCCGGGAAAGATCATGTACAGAGTTATTTTGCCATCCGTTCCTTCGGCACCGGTACAGACGAAAACGGTCACGCCTGCCTTACACTGAATGGAATGCCGTATTTCATGAACGGCGTGCTGGACCAGGGATACTGGCCGGAAAGCCTGATGACAGCGCCGTCTGACGAAGCGCTGCGCTATGATATCTTGGAAATGAAGCGGGCCGGGTTCAACATGATCCGCAAGCATGAGAAGATCGAAGCGGAGCGGTGGTATTATCACTGCGACCGGGTCGGCATGATCGTATGGCAGGATATGGTGCATGGCGGTGGACGGATCGATGCGATGCGGATGACCTACCTGCCGACTGTTTTCCCGTGGATCTGGACACATCTGAAGGATGAAGGAAATTACAGGCTGTTCGGCAGAACGGACGCACAGGCGCGTACCCGGTTTGAAAAGGATCTTCTCCGTATGATCAGACAGCTTGAAAATCATCCCTGCATTGGTTTATGGAACATTTTCAATGAAGGGTGGGGGCAGTTTGATGCGCTTCGTCTGACGGAAATGGTCAGAGAGGCAGATCCGGCACGGCTCATTGACCATGCCAGCGGCTGGTTCGATCAGGGCGGCGGGGATGTAAAGAGCGTGCATAATTATTTCCGGAAGCTGGTTGTGGAGAAGGATGCGCGGCCGTTCGTGCTTTCCGAATACGGCGGGTATACATGCGGTATACCGGGACATGTCATGTATGAAGAGAATTACGGATACAGAGATTACAGCCCGAAGGATCTCCCGGAAGCGTTTGACGAACTGATGGAGGAGATCGAGGCGCTTAAAAAAGACGGGCTCGCCGCGGCAGTTTACACACAGGTATCTGATATTGAGGAGGAAAAGAACGGGATTCTGACGTATGACAGGAAGGTGAGGAAAACCGCTGACTGAACAGAGAACAAGCTTTCCCATCCTTCAAGGACGCCAAATCCTATGGTAGTGTGAAGGAGGAACACAGATCATGTTTATCAAAGAAGAAAACCGGATCTATATGCAGGATGATGCAGGCAGGATCATTGCCGAGGTCACGTTCCCGGAAACATCCGAAAATGTATATACCATCGATCATACTTTTGTTGACAGCAGCCTGAGAGGACAGGGTATTGCAGGAAAACTTGTGCAGGCGGCAGTGGATGAGATCGAAAAGAAGGGCGGCAAAGTGACGGCCACCTGTTCCTATGCAGTGAGCTGGCTTGAAAAGCATAGCCGCTGAGGCGCGGCCTGCTTTGCACATATTTTAAAGGATCATTATGGATAGTTTTTTTACCGCATGTAAAGTGGTGGTACCGCTTATCATCTATATGGGCATCGGCTGCGCAGTGCGCACCGGCGGTATCCTCACCAGGGATCAGATGAGGGCATTCAATGTCCTTGTTTTTAAGGTGCTGCTGCCGATCTCTCTGTTCTTTAACGTTTATCAGGTGAATCTCGCGGATGCTGTCGATCCGCTGCTTTTTCTTTCCTGCTTTTTCGGCATGATCCTCTTCAGCATCATGACCTGGCTGCTTTCGGGCATGATCGCTGAAACACCGGCTGACCGTGCGACGATCACACAGGGCGCATTCCGCAGCAATTATGTTCTTTACGGCGGGAGTATTGCAGCAGTGCTGTGCAGTGAAGCGGGCAATGCGGTGATCGCAGCGCTGACAGCGATCATTGTTCCCACGATCAACATTCTGTCTGTCATTTATTTCGAAAAAGCCCGCGGCGGGAAACTGAATATCCGAAGGACTCTGACGGAGATCCTCAAAAACCCGCTTGTTATTGGCGGTTTTGCAGGACTTCTCGGGAGCGCGGTCGGGCTTAAACTGCCGGAAATGCTGTCATTCCCGCTGAAGCAGCTGACTGGCGCGACTACACCGCTTGCACTGGTCATGCTCGGCGGCATCCTGGCCGTCAACAGTCTGAAAAAACATAAAACGATGCTGCTCTACGCAGTATTTATGAGGCTGCTCTGCATCCCGCTCACAGCGGTCATCATTTCCGTTCTGCTCGGGATGAGAGGCGATCAGCTGGTGGCGGTCATTGCCGTATTCGCGTCGCCGACCGCGGTGGCATCCGCACCGATGGCGCAGGTCATGGGCGGTAATGGAGACCTGGCGGGAGAGATCGTTGCGACCACGACCATCGTCAGTATCGTGACGATCTTCGCCTTCGTTTATGTATTGTCAGCATACAGGCTGATATGATCACGGGATAATAAATATGGATCATCAGATAAAATATACGGTCGTCCGCTCCGGCAGGCGTACGCTCGGGCTGCAGGTGAAAAAAGACGGAGAGATCATCGTCCGCGCGCCGTATAAGATCTCTCAGGCGCAGATCGACAGGTTCGTAAAAGAACATGAAGAATGGCTCCTTAAGCACCTGGAGAAAGCGGAAAAGCAGAGTGCGGCGCTGGAAAATGTTGAGAAGCTGACAGCAGAGGAAATAAAAAAACTGGCTGATCAGGCCTGCAGGATCATTCCCGGACGTGTCGCTTATTATGCGCCGAAGATCGGCGTGACATACGGCAGGATCACCATCCGGAACCAGAAAACAAGGTGGGGATCCTGCAGCAGCAAAGGGAATCTGAATTTCAACTGCCTGCTGATGCTGGCGCCGCCGGAAGTCATTGACAGTGTCGTGGTCCACGAACTCTGCCACAGGAAGGAAATGAATCATTCGAAGCGCTTTTATGATGAAGTGCTGAAAGTATTTCCCGAATATCATCAATGGAACGGATGGCTGAAGGAACACGGTAATGAACTGCTGGCAAGGCTGCCTTAAGAAACGCCGGGACCAGCATGGAAAATGTACACAGACAGGAATAGCAGCAGGT
>CAMOZZ010000018.1 GCA_946631165.1 uncultured Lachnospiraceae bacterium
TCTGTATTTCAGCATGGCGATCCGCCGGTCCACCGCAGGTCCGACAGTCGCAGCAAATGCAAATGCTTCCCTGCAGCCGTCAAGATTTCTTCTGATCGCTTTTCCGGGAAGCAGCACATCCTGCAGCAGGATGCCTTCCTCCTTCTCCGCAAGCGGAACCCTTTCCCTGCACGCACGGTAATCCGCAATATCATTCATTTCCGCAGAACATGCCAACACCAGCCTCATGACATTTTCATCAGGCCTGTTCCCTTTATAGCCGAGATATCGGAGGATCTCTGCTTCCGGGATATTCACCGATGTCCTGCGGATAATGTCCGTCATATCAGATCAGCCTCTCAAATAGTATATTCAACAGAAATTGTGCAGTTCTGTCCTTCCTCAGCAGAATCGGCCCGCATGAACCGATCCCGTACCGGTATCATTCGCATGGGCAGATCCCGTTCTGACATCAGCCTGCCTGAACCATTCCCGTACCGGCTCACTTCACAATGCAGGAAAGATTCTGCTTGATCTGTCCCGCTACTTTTGCATTATTCATGGAATACACATGCACCGCATTGATCCCGTTCGCATACAGATCCACGATCTGCTGCGTTGCATAGGCAATGCCTGCCTGCGTCATCGCTGCCGGATCATCTCCGAAACGGTCCACGATATACCGGAATCTGGGCGGAATATTCTGGCCGGAAAGTGTCCTGATCCTGTTCACCTGCTTTGCATTTGTCACCGGCATGATGCCCGGCACGACCGGCACAGTGATGCCGGCTTCACGCACTTTATACAGGAAATTAAAGAACACGTCATTGTCGAAGAACATCTGGGTGACCAGATACGAGCAGCCTGCATCTACCTTGTCCTTCAGATGCTTAATGTCTTCCTTCTGATTCGGAGAATCCGGATGTCCCTCCGGATAACACGCACAGCCCACACAGAAATCCCCGGCTTCCATGATCTCCGGGATCAGATCCGAAGCATGCGCATAGACACCGGGCGTATTTCCGCCCTCCGGAATATCCCCGCGCAGGGCCAGCACGTTGACCAGACCTGCCTGCTTCATTGCCGCAAGCTGTTTCTGCACGCCCTCCCTGGTCGAAGAGATACATGTGATATGCGCTACGACCGGAACGTGAAAACGTTTCTGAATATTGGCGGCTATGGAAACCGTATACTCGCTGGTCCCTCCGCCGGCGCCGTACGTCACGCTCATGTAGTCTGGACAGAGCCACGCTACATCCTCCGTCGCCTGACGGATGGATTCAAAGACGGCATCCGTCTTCGGCGGAAACACTTCGAATGACAGTGACGGTTTCTCATCATTGATGATATCTGTAACCTTCATATTTTCCCCCTGCTTCATTATCCATGGCGGCTGCATGCCGTTTCTTACGACATCCTCTGCCGCACGATCTCGAATGCCAGCACGCCCGCAGCGACAGACGCATTCAGGGAATCGATATCGCCCTTCATCGGGATCGCCGCGGTCATATCGCAGGCTTCCCGAACGAGTCTGCTCACGCCGCTGCCCTCATTTCCGATGACAAGTCCCATCGGGCCGGTGAGCGAGAGCTTGTACATCACTTCTCCGTCCATGTCTGCGCAGACGAACCACATGCCGCGCTTCTTGAGCTCTTCCATCGTCCTGACAAGATTCGTCACTTTGACGACCGGCGTATAATTCAGGGCGCCGGCGGATGTCTTGGCGACAGTCGCGGTCAGCCCGACTGCTCTGTTCTTCGGAACGATCACGCCGTGCGCGCCGGCAAGGTTTGCTGTACGGATGATCGCGCCGAGATTGTGCGGATCTTCGATCCCGTCGAGGAGAAGGATGAATGGTGCTTCCCCCTTCTTTTCCGCCAGTGCGAAGATGTCTTCCATCGTGCTGTAATTATACGCAGCAACATAGGCGATCACACCCTGGTGCGCGCCGGTCTGGGAAAGCTGGTCCAGCCTGTCCTTCTTCACGAATTTGATGATCGTGTCATGCTTTTTTGCTTCCCGCACGATGCTCTTGACCGGGCCGTCGGAGAGGCCGTCCTGGACGAAGAGCTTCTCGACGTCACGGCCGGAGGTGAAAGCTTCGCGCACTGCGTTGCGGCCTTCGATAACCGTGCTGTTTTCATCATTGATCATTTGTAATATCGTACTCCTGTATTCTTAAGCCGGCATGTCATCCGGTATTTTCAGTAAAACTGCAAGTTTTACGATGTGGTGCTTTTGGTTTTCGTAAAACCGCAAGTTCCACGGCGTGGATCCTTCGGCGCGCTCCGCTTGCTCAGGATGACAGACCTTATGAATATTGTCATTCTGAAGGCTGCCCTGCTGCCTGAAGAATCCACCGCTTGTCGGCTTCGGTTTTAATAAAACCGCAGGTTTCACAGCGTAGATCCGTTCGGGACTTCGTCCCTCAGGATGACAGTGACGAATTGTCATTCTGAAGGCTGCCCTGCTGCTTGAAGAATCCGCCGCTTGTCGGCTTCGGTTTCAGTAAAACCGCAGTCTTCACGGCGTGGATCCTTCCTCCGGCTAAGCCGTCGTCTGGATAACGGACCTTATTCATCCTGTCATATGAACAATTTCTCCAGTTCTTCCCTGATTCCTTCGTTGACCAGGAACACCAGCCGCTCTTCCTCTCCGCGCTCATACAGCCACCCAGCCAGACACTCCAGCGCCGTCGCCATATGATAATCGGAAAGCGATGCATGTCTCGCGATCGTATGCGGATGCGCATTCCGTCCGCGCTTGACAACAGCCAGTTCCTCCGCAGTCAGCAGTCCGGCGGAAATGATCCGCTCCAGCACCCGCGCCTGCGTACCGGCATTTACGAGACGGCTCTTCATCCGGCTGAGTTCATGCGGTTTTATGAAACGGGAAATCAATACCGTCCGTATGACAAGCTCATACACCGAGTCTCCCAGAAATGCCAAAGACAGGGATGGCATATTCTTTGCATCCCTGTCCTGTAAGTCAAATTGTTGTTCTATGATTTCTTTCATAGCATGCTCCGCAGACCGTCAGATCCTCGACCACTTCACGCCTTCCCTGGTATCCTTCAGCTGGATGCCCATCGCCGCCAGTTTGTCCCTGATCTCGTCGGCCTTCGCGAAGTCCCTGGCCTTTCTGGCAGCCTGACGTTCCGCGATCAGCGCCTCGATATCCGCATCGAGCACTTCTTCTTTTACATCAGTAATGATGCCGAAAACATCGCAGATCGTGTGAAGTTTCTCCGAGAAATACTTCACAGTATCCGCAGATGTGTTCTCATCCAGTGCTGAATTCGCAAGACGCACCAGTTCAAACAGCGCGGCAATGCCATCCGCCGTATTGAAGTCGTCGTCCATGGCTTCCTCGAACTTTGCGACAAGTGCATCCGCCTGTGCTGTCAGCTCCGCATCTGCAGCGCCTGCCGGTGCTTTCCCGAGAAGCTCATCGGTACGGT
Source organism: uncultured Lachnospiraceae bacterium (assembly GCA_946631165.1). Classification (GTDB taxonomy): domain Bacteria; phylum Bacillota; class Clostridia; order Lachnospirales; family Lachnospiraceae; genus UBA3305. The sequence goes on from CAMOZZ010000018.1 coordinate 3,440, forward strand.
TCACGGCAGTCACGATACGGTCCAGACCGTTCTTCGCAGCCTGCATCAACTCTGCGCTGAAGTTCAGCGGGGAACGGTAATGCGCCGACAGCATGAAGAAACGCAGGATCTGCAGATCGTATTTCTCACTGATATCCCTTACGGTAAAGAAATTGCCGAGGGACTTTGACATTTTCGTTCCGTCAATGTTCAGGAACGCGTTGTGCATCCAGTATCTCGAGAACGGCTTTCCGCTCGAAGCTTCGCTCTGTGCGATCTCATTTTCATGATGCGGGAAAACAAGATCCTCTCCGCCGCCATGGATATCGATCTGCTCGCCGAGATACTTTTTGCTCATCACGGAGCACTCGATGTGCCAGCCGGGACGGCCCTGGCCCCACGGAGACTCCCAGTAAGGCTCTCCTTCTTTTTTCGGTTTCCAGAGAACGAAATCCATCGGATCTTCCTTCTCATCCTCCCCCGTCACGAGCAGCGTACGGTTTCCTGCACGCAGATCATCCAGGTTCTTGCCGGAAAGCTTCCCATAATCCCTGAACTTTCTGACTCTGTAGTAGACCGTGCCGTTCACTTCATAGGCAAAGTCCTTTTCGATCAGATCCGAGATCATATCGATCATGCCGTCGATCTCTTCGGTCGCCTTCGGATGCACGGTGGCCGGAAGGACATTCATGCCTTCGCAGTCCTTTTTGCACTCGGCGATAAAACGTTCGGAAATAACGGAGGAATCCACGCCCTCTTCATTGGCGGCCTTGATGATCTTATCGTCCACGTCCGTGTAGTTTGAAACGTAGTTGACTTCATATCCGCGGTATTCAAAATAACGGCGGACGGTGTCAAAGAAGATCATCGGACGAGCGTTGCCGATGTGGATGTAGTTATAAACGGTAGGGCCGCAGACATACATGCGCACCTTGCCGGGCTCAATGGGGATGAATTCCTCTTTTTTTCTGTCTAATGTGTTGAATATCTTCAAGGAAAATGCCTCCTTTTTAGATTTCTTATAATGTGTTACTAAAACCGCAGTTCCCAAGACTTTTATTCTGCATTTTTACTAAAACCGCGGTCCTTACGGCGTGGATCCTTCGACGTGCTCCGCTTGCTCAGGATGACAGACCTTACTGATGCAGCGCGCCTGTCAAATCGCCGCTGTCTGCAATTTTGCAGGACTCAGAACGCAAACTTATCCTGGAACCAGTTCCGCAGTTCCGCGATCGGCACTCTCACCTGCTCCATCGTATCGCGCTCACGGATCGTCACGGAATTGTCCTCCAGCGAATCGAAGTCGAACGTTACGCAGAACGGCGTTCCGATCTCATCCTGTCTGCGGTAACGTTTTCCGATATTCCCTCTGTCATCATACTCGCAGTTATAATACTTCGAAAGCTCTGCATAGATCTTCTCAGCGCCTTCGCCAAGTTTCTTGGAAAGCGGCAGCACACCGATCTTCACGGGCGCAAGCGCCGGATGGAAATGAAGCACTGTACGTACGTCGGGTCTCTCGGGCGTTCCGATATCCTCCTCGTCATAAGCGCTGCACAGGAATGCCAGCGTTACACGGTCGGCGCCCAGCGAAGGCTCGATGACATAAGGAAGATACTTCCAGTTCTTCACATCGTCAAAATAAGTCATATCTTGGCCGGACACTTCCTGATGTCTTCCCAGGTCATAATCTGTTCTGTCCGCGATGCCCCAAAGCTCGCCCCAGCCGAACGGGAACAGGAACTCCAGGTCCGTGGTCGCCTTGCTGTAGAAAGAAAGCTCTTCCTTCTCATGATCCCTGGCACGCATTTCATCGTCCTTCATGCCGAGAGACTTCAGCCAGTTGATGCAGTACTCTTTCCAGTATGCGAACCACTCCAGATCAGTATCCGGCTCACAGAAGAACTCGAGCTCCATCTGCTCGAACTCACGCGTACGGAATGTGAAGTTGCCGGGCGTGATCTCATTTCTGAAGGATTTGCCGATCTGGGCAATGCCGAAAGGCACTTTCTTTCTGGAAGTTCTCTGGACATTCTTGAAGTTTACGAAAATACCCTGCGCAGTCTCGGGACGCAGATAAACGGTATTCTTTGCGTCTTCCGTGACGCCCTGGAATGTCTTGAACATCAGGTTGAACTGACGGATGTCGGTAAAATCATGCTTGCCGCAGGTCGGGCAGGGGATCTGATGGTTCCGGATGAAATCCATCATTTTCTCCGGCTCCCAGCCATCCACGGAGCCTTCCAGCTCGATGCCTTTCTCAGCCGCGAAATCTTCGATCAGTTTGTCGGCACGGAAACGCTCGTGGCAGCTGCGGCAGTCCATCAGCGGATCGGAAAAGCTTCCAAGATGTCCGCTGGCGACCCATGTCTGCGAGTTCATAAGGATGGCGCAGTCCACGCCTACGTTATAGGGATTCTCCTGCACGAATTTCTGCCACCAAGCGCGTTTTACATTATTCTTGAGCTCCACGCCCAGATTGCCGTAATCCCATGTATTTGCAAGCCCGCCGTAAATCTCGGAACCGGGATAAACAAAACCTCTGGACTTGGCCAGCGCTACGATCTTTTCCATTGTCTTTTCCATAGTTTATTACCTCTCGCCTTGCGTTATTTTCTTATTTGAACAGTACGGATACGGCTTCTTCGGAATTGATATTCGCGGTATGGTCATCGACGATCTCAACGGAACCGGATGCGCCAATGATCTTTCCGTTCACGATCAGCTGCGTTGTGCCGATGACGGACACCACAAAAGCTTTGTCGCTGCCGGCATATTTTGCAGTATCAACAGCCTGGCCTTTTGCATCCACAAGATCTGCCGGAAAAAGATCCGCTTCGCTTGCCTGTGCGGCATTGGCGAACAGGATTCCCGTGACAGTATCGTCGGCCTTCGTAAACGCCAGATAATCGTCGCAATTCGCATATTTCAGGATCAGCTTCGCGGTATTCTCCTCAACCGTCAGAGACGAGATCGATACGGGCAGCGGCTCGCTGTCATCATTTTTTTCTTTCTCTTCCGGCTCATAAGCCTCCGCGATCCCTGCTTTTTCCTGATTATAGGCTTTCACTTCGTCTTCGACAAAAGCCTTCAGATCTTCTTCCTTATATCTTTCTTCGGTAAAAGAGCTGTTGTCGAAGCTCTCGATATCAGCGCCGAAAACAGTTCCGTCCTTATCAACATAGATCGATGATACTGTCGGCTCGAACTTAACGCTGCTGCAACCGGCGATCATGGCGATCATGAGCAGCGCCGCAAGCAGCCGCGCCGCTTTTTTTAACCTGTTCATGCCTGTTCCTCCTGCATTATAAACGCATTTCAAGATATTTTACCGCATGACGATAGAAAAGGCAAGAAAAAAAGACAGCAGCGTGTTCTGCTGCTGTCTTCAGCGTGAGCCAGGGGACGGTTCTCCGGCTCACTGGCCCAGAAAACCGTCCCCCGCCAGTCACGATCACAATCCGTAATCCGCCCTGTTCACCAGTTCCAGCTGCAGTTCCCTGTTCAGCTGTGTGAAATAGGCATTGTATCCCGAAATTCTGACCATCAGATCCTTGTATTCTTCCGGATTTGCCATCGCCGCACGCATCGTTTCCGAGGAAACAACGTTGAACTGCATCTGCATGCCGCCGAGCTGTGCATACGCCTGCGCATAATTCTTTACATGCTCGACCGTCTCCGCATGCGTATCCTTCGGCGACGGATTCACCTTGACATTGAACGCGATGTTGTTGTTCATGCTGAGCGGATCCAGCCTCGTCACGTCGCGGATGTTATCCAGCAGGCTCTTAGAGGCGTTGGCTTCCGGCGTAAGTCCGGGCGTGAACGGCTGGTACGCCAGACGGCCTGAAGGCAGTGCGCCGGTCAGCGAGCCGAACGCCACATGATTCGACATCGACCAGAATCCTGTCGTGTAATGTCCGCCGCGGAAATTGATATGCGACCAGAAACAGTCTTTCATAAATTTCGTAACGGAATTTGCCACTTCGACAGCCTCATCGCTGCCGGATCCGAATCGCGGAACTTCGGTCAGAATGATGCTGCGCATAGCCTCATTTCCTTCGAAATTGTTCTTCACTGCTTCGACAAGTTCACGGAAGGTGAACCGTTTCGTATCATAGACCAGATGCTTGATTGCCATCAGGGAATCCACGATATCCGCGAGCCCGATGCAGGCTGTTCCGGATGAATTGTATTTCGCGCCGCCTTTGGTGACATCGACACCCTTCCTGATGCAGTCATCAACCATCGTGCTCATGAGCGGCGTCGGACGCAGCACAGCATGCGCTTCTCCCAGGTAATTGTTGTATTCACATGTCGCGTCTGCCAGGAACGCCAGCTGTTTGAAGAACGCTTCCCGGAACTGGTCGAAGGTCTCAAAGCTCTCCACTTCACCGGTCTTCGGACCGACGTCCCAGCGCATCAGCGGATGGTACCCGTTGTACATCGCCATCTCCAGTGCAGCGACCATGTTGAACATCATGCAGTTCGTATGGCCGATATGTTTTCCGGAAATCGTGGGCTCAACGCAGCCGGTCGCAGACCAGTCGTGCAGATCTTCCGGCGCATAATGATGCTCCGCAAGCGAAGCCATGACGACTTCATCATTGTGGATCGACGGTGTGGATGTCGTGTGCACATTCACCTCGCAGAGCCTGCGCAGGTAGGTTATGCTGTTCTTTTTCGCATTATAGCGGGCATTGACATTCGGATCCCGCATGCCCAGCATTTCCGTTACTTTCAGGAAAACGTATGTCATGTCATTGACAGCGTCTTCGCCTTCCGGGGTGATGCCGCCAAGCGTAATTGCCTGGTCCGAGGAACTTCCGCCGAACAGATAGTTACCGATATCGGGCACCAGCGGCACATGATCCTGACAGCGGAGATAGAAGCAGCCAAGCAGCTCGAGCACATGGGAAATGTAGGCGTCACGTTCTTCCTTCGTTTCCAGCTTCGCCATGTCTGCCTCGAAAAACGGCTGCAGCCACTGGTCCATGCGGCCGAGCGAGAATCCTGCGTTCGTGCTTTCCATGTGGACGCCGATCCAGTGCACCCAGATCGCATGGACGGCTTCATCCATATTCCGGGCGGGATATTCCGGAGAATGTGCGACCGCATCCGCGATCACCTGCAGTTCCGCCTTCCGTTTCGGATCAGTCTCTGCTTCGGCTTCTTTCTTTGCCTGCGCGGCAAGATGGCGCGCATAAGTGATCATGCCTTTGCAGCATTCGATCATCGCTTCCAGATATTCTTTCTTTTCTTCTGTCAGATCCGGATCCTCCGCCATCTCCTGCCGGATCTCTTTAATGATTCCCTGCAGTCCCAGTTTCAGCAGCTTCGGATAGTCCAGGATCGTATGGCTGAGCGCGACCGTTTTCCACAGGAAGCAGGCAGCCCAGCGTTCATCCAGCTGCTGTCCGATCGGCTCATCATATTTTTCCCTGACATATTCCCTGAAGTTCCTGTGCGACCAGAACGGGAAGATGTCGGAATTCAGCGCTTTGATTTCTTTTTCCGAGAGCGGTTCGTACGGCTGCAGCATTCTCTCACTGACCGTCAGCAGCTCTCCCCACAGCAGGACGCCGACGCCGTCCGGATACACCGGCACGCCGATTTCCTTCGTGGTCGTGGTCCCGGCAAGCAGATCATTTTTCCGGATGATGGGCTGTTTCTTTGTCATGAGATAACGGAACGCCAGCCCCTGCCGGACTTCGGGGACCCAGGGGGTGCCGTCTTCCTTTGTCTCAAATCCTTTCTGGCGGAAGAAATTCGTGAGCAGCTGGGCTCGTTCCACACACACAGCGGGTTTTGCCGTCAGATGCGTGTCCAGGAATTTCTTCAGTCTCGGATAATCATCCAGGGTGTATGTGCTGAGGTAAGGATCTTCCGTGAGATATTTCACACCGGGATCGACGGACTCCGCTTTCAGATACTCCTTGGCCGGGCGTTCACGCTTTGCAGCCTCCGGATCGTCGACCATCGCTTTACCGGTCTCGGCGCGCTCCTCTTTCTGCGCCTGCATCTGCTTGATCTGCTTGTTTTTCATGAGCACCGAGATCAGGAGATTGAAGAACTCCAGATTGCTCATGTTGCCGGTGCTGCTCATTTTGTTCCGCAGCATCAGATTGAGCACTTCATTCGGCGGCAAGGTGGCAAGCTGCGCGAGGACGCCGGTGTCCTGCAGCGTCAGGAGCGTGTCCACGCCGTCTATGCTGCTCTTCACCTTCGCCTTTCCATCCTTGAACCAGATGCTTTGCGCGACGGCGCCGTCCTCCGTCGTGAGGCCGATCGAAAAATTGTTCCAGCCATCGCGCGTCTTCAGAAATCTGCGATTCTTTTTCACGTTGGAGAATTCAAACGCAAAATAATGCAGGACTGCATTTGCAAGCCGGTCGGCGGCTGCGCCGGTAAGCTGTTCCTTCATGTTTTCCATCATTTTCTCTTTCCTCCCGATTGGGTATAACTATATAACGATACATCTCGCGCCGTGCGCAAACTCTTCTCTTCTCTTCTTTTATGGTCTCGAGGTGTGCACGAATTATTCTTTTTTTTTATGGTCTGTGCTATAGTAAATTCTTTTTTGCAGAAGCACAATTTTATGATTGTTTGGTTGTGAAAACATAGTATTTTGACAACCATCATACAAGCGCAGACCATAAAACTACTATCAGACCTCATCCATGCACAGTTACAGACCATAAATCTGCAATCATATGCTGCTATTGCGAAAAAAAGATATCCTTTCAGCTCTCGATTCCCAGCTTCTCAAAGATCCCCTTACAGTGCTCCACCTTCTCCTTCGACTGCCAGTGATCCAGTCCTTCCAGCGCTTTGTCCTTCTTCTGCCCCAATTTCGCTGTCTTCTTATACCACGTGGGATTGTACGGCAGCAGCTCGGTCTTCGTTATCCCGATCTCCTTATACAGCGCCGCGATCGCTTCAAGATTCTCATCCGTATCGGTAATCCCGGGGATCAGCGGTGTACGCGGCAGGAAAGAAAATCCCATTTCTCCCGCGTCCCGGTACAGCCGCCGCAGATTCTCCAATACGATATCATTCGGCACACCGCAGTATCTTTTATGAGCCTCCGGATCCAGGATCTTCACATCCATATAGATTCCGGAAAGATACGGCAGTAATTGTTCTTTCACGCTTTCATACCGGAACAGACCGCAGGTCTCCAGATGCACCCGGATCCCTTCTTCCGATAATCTCTGTGCCAGCATGCCGGCCCACTCCGGAAACATCGTCGCTTCTCCGCCTGTCAATGTGACACCGCCGCCGGAGACATCATAAAATGGTTTGTCTTTTATACACTTCCCGACGATCTCCTCCACGCTCATTTCCATGCCGACACGCTGCAGCGCTTTCGGCGGACAGTTTGCCGTACAGGTGAAACAGCGGACACATTTCTGCCTGTCCACGATCCCGGGATTACGCGGAGACGCCGCTCCCTCCGGACATACTTTTTCACATATTCCGCAGCCGATGCAGTCATCTGTCGAAACGGAAAGCTCAGGTTCTGCCTTCTTGCTTTCCGGATTGTGACACCATATGCAGCGCATGGGACAGCCTTTGAAAAATACAGCCGTCCGGATGCCCGGACCGTCGTCCAGGGAATTTCCTTTCAGTTCAAGCACCAGAGGCACCTTCATACCATCACCTCCGATCTGATTTCTTCTTATAATATTTTATCATAAATCAAAGATAAATTGAATCATTTGCTTGTTATTATCCTTGTAATTGCCCATTATCCTTGTATTTTTTTATCTGCGCATCCTTTTCCCGCAGCCAGTTGTGTGATCGTGCAGGAAGCCCTTCATGCACGATCGCAGACCATAAAAACAAGATAAGTCCTGATATATGCACAAATCATTTTCGTTTACACATGCAGAGAAGAATGATACAATATTTCACAGATAAATAAAAAAGGAATGAATCAGCATGCGTTCAAAAGTTCTGTTCTCAAAAGAAATATCACCTGAAAAAGTGCTGGAAATGTATAAAATACTCGGTGTCAGCCTTCCCGGGAAGGTCGCCGTAAAAGTCCATTCCGGCGAAAAAGGCAACCAGAATTTCCTTCGTCCTTCCTTCTGGAAGCCGATGATCGAAGCCGTGAACGGCACTGTCGTGGAATGCAACACTGCCTATGGCGATGCATTCACCGGTGTGCGCGACCATACAGAATCGCACCTGAAACTCATCGAGTATCACGGCTGGAACCGGTATTTTCATGTAGACCTGATGGACGCGGAAGGGCCGGATGTGGTATGGGAAATCCCGGACGGGAAGATCCTGAAAGAGGATCATCTCGGCAAAAACATTCTGCATTATGATTCGATGCTGGTGCTCGCACACTTTAAGGGACATCCGCAGGGAGGCTACGGCGGTGCGCTCAAGCAGCTCTCGATCGGATGCGCTTCCGCGAAAGGCAAGGCACTCATCCATTCCGGCGGCGTGACAGACAGCAATATCGATACATGGAAAAAGCATGCGGAGCAGGACCATTTCTGCGAAGCCATGGCAGACGCCGCCTCCGCTGTACACAAACATTTCGAAGGAAAGATCGTTTACATCAATGTCATGAAGAATCTGTCCGTTGACTGTGACTGCTGTGCTGTGGCGGAAGACCCCTGCATGAAGGATATCGGCATCCTTGCTTCGACAGATCCCGTGGCGATCGATCAGGCGTGCATGGATCTGATCTATGCTGCGACGGACGATCCGGGACAGAAACATTTCATCGAACGCGTGGAATCCCGTCACGGCATTCATACGATCGAAGCGGCTGCGGAACTGGGATTCGGCAGCCGGGAGTATGAACTCACTGAAGTATAATCTGTATGAATAAGTATGAAACGAGGCAAGGTCTCTCTTCTCTTCTTGAGATGTGAAGAGAGACCTTGCCTCGTTGGTCTTAAAACAAACTCCCCGCTGTTTTTGGACTTTCATTCCGTTTTAAGGAACTCTTCCGGCATCTTTCCACAGACTTCACAGCATTTGGTATTGCCGGTTAGGGTGCGGAAAGCCCGGGAATGGTTCTTTGGTTCCAGCTGTTTCTTTTCCCCCGGCTCCACCAACGTTTACGGTATTGTCACTTCCCGGCACAGACTCACCGAGAAATATTCCCTGACAAGTTCCGGATCATCGGTCTGTCCCAGCACCCACATCAGTTTGGTCACTGCCGCTTCCGTCGTCATATCAAAACTCTCCGTCACGCCGGCCGCTTTCGCCTTCATGCCTGTTTCATACACATTCAGGTTGCTGCCCTCATACCGGCACTGCGTCCCGACCAGAACGGTGATCCCGTTCTGCACCAGCTCATGGATCTTCCCGGAAATATCATTTCCGAGGAACGGAACACCGCCCAGGCCGAAGGCTTCCACATAGATCCCGCGGCAGCCAGCCCGTTCGGCTTCTTCAAAAACATCCGCGGTGATCCCCGGGAATAATTTGATCACCCTGATCCTGTCACAGTAGGTATTCCGCAGCGAAAAGATATCCTTTCGTTCCGGCAGCAGGCTGCTGTCGATCGACAGTCCCAGGGAACTGACAGTCCCGATCTGCGGAAAATTGATGCTTTCAAATGCGTCGAAAGACAGCGAACGGACTTTGGAGGCACGGCAGCCGAGAATGATCCGGCGGTTGAAAGCTACAAAAACACCCGGATATCCTGACGCTGCCATGTGAAAGGCCAGCCTGCAGTTCTCCAGCGCATCCGCAACCGGGTGCGTCAGATTCAGCTGGGATCCCGTGATCACCACGGGAATGTCAATATTCAGCAGCATAAAAGAAAGCATGGACGAAGTGTACGCAAGCGTATCCGTCCCGTGGATCACCACAATTCCGCTGTACTCTCTGCGCGCATGCGCGATCCTTTCTGCCAGCGCTGCCCAATGCTCCGGGGAGAAATTCGCCGAATCGACGGACGAAAAATCCTCCGCAATCAATTCGATCCCCTTGCTGACTGCCGAAAGCTCTTCCAGAACATCTTCCTTCTTGATGCCGGGTTTGAGACCTGTCTCAGAAGCTACGGAAGCAAGCGTGCCCCCGGTATTTAATATCAGGATCCGTTTATCCATTGGTTCTCCTTGCCTGCCGGACTGCCGATGAGCTTCCTGCGGAGTTTATCGGCAGCATTCCAGTCCATGGAATCCGTAAAAACAGCTGCTTCTGTGATTATACCATTTTCTTCCGTATAATGCACGGTGCAAATACCGTCTGCGCTCTCCAGTTCCATCCTGCCCGCATATCCCTTCCGTGTTCCAAGGATCCACGCCGGATTCGCATATTCCGCAGCTTTGTTTTCGAGCTTTCCGCGCACCAGAAAACTGCCCGTCTCTGCATTGGTACAGAGCATCTGCCGTACAGCCGGACCGTACTCATCCTGAAAAGCTTCCTGCACCGCTTCCTTCATTTTGCCGGCTGTAATATCCGGGCACAATTCTTTCAGACACACCACTCTTGCACCGACACTTTTCACGCCCCGTTTTGCGAGTTTCCGCTGATCCGGCGTGAGATACGCCGCGATCTTCGCCGGATCCGTGTCAATGAGGATCGTGCCATGGTGGAGTTTCATCCGTTTATTGTCATAAAAGGCATTTCCTGAAAATTTCCTGCCGGAAACCGTCAGATCGTTCCGGCCGGAGATCTCCGCGCGGATACCAAACCGCACTAACGCCTTCACGATCACACCAAGCTGCCGGCGGACATCATAATGATCCGCCGACGCGATGAAAGAGAAATTCAGGTTGCCGGTGTCATGATAAACCGCGCCGCCGCCGCTCTTCCGTCTCGCGATCCGCCCGCCGGCTGCCAGGAACTCCTGCACCCTGCATTCCGCCCGGACGTCCTGATTCCTGCCGATCACGATCGTGTTCTCATTCTGCCACAGAAAAAGGATGATATCCGCAGGATCCGATTCCATGAGAAGTTCTTCCGCAGCCAGATTCATATATGGATCTTTGCAGTCTGTTTCATAGATTCTGATCATGATATCATCCTTTTCCATTGTATGCAAAACCGTGTGCGTTCTGGCGGAAATCCCTCCCCCGGCAATGCCGGTGTCAGGGCTTCTCCCGGAACAGCTCTCCTGCCGCCTCCACGAAAGAAGGATGCGGCCTGATAATGCTGCCCAGTTCCTTCATGGTGAGTTTTCGCTCCACAGCCAGCGTAAATTCATCGATCATATCCGATGCCCGACTGCACATCAGCTGCGCGCCCAGGATCACGCCCGTCTCCTCTTCAAAGACCACCTTCATAAAACTTCTGCCCGCGCCGGAGATCACTGTTCTGGCGTTCCCGTGCATGACAGCCTTCTTTGTTTTTGCTTTGATGCCGGCTTCTTTTGCTGCTTCTTCCGTCATACCGACACAGGCGATTTCCGGCGAAGTGTAAATGCACGCCGGGACCAGTGTCAGATCTGTTCCGCTTTCTTTTCCCGCGATGCGGTCGATAACAGCACACGCTGCCGCCGAGGCATAATGCGCCAGCAGCGGAGAACCGGCAGTGACATCTCCTGCCGCCCATACACCGGGCACGCCGGTAAAACCATGCGCATCCGTCACGATCCCTCTGTCAATCGGAAGGCCCAGGGAATCCGCCGCGATCCCGGCCGCATTCGCTCTGCGGCCGGTCGCGATCAGCACTTTATCCGCCGATGCTGAACATGCTTTGCCTTTTTCTTCATAGAAACAGGCCAGCTTTCCGTTTTCCGCTTTTTCGATCTGTTTCAATCCTGCTTTGGCATGGATTTCCACCCCCTGTTTCTTCAGGATCAGGGCAAGATTCTGCGAAAGCTCCCTGTCCATGTTCGGGAGGATGCGCGGCAGCATTTCAATGATCGTTACTTTGCTGCCAAGTGTGCTGAATACCGAAGCGATCTCCACGCCGATCACGCCGCCGCCGACGATCACCAGTTCTTCCGGGACGTCTGTCAGCGCAAACACCCCGTCACTGTCAATCACCCCGGGCAGATCCGCGCCGGGGACAGGGATCCTTGCGGAAGAAGATCCTGCTGCGATCAGGATATTCTCACAGGCAAGCGCTGAAACACTGTCCGCAGCATGTACTTCGACACGCCCCGGTCCGGTGATCGTTCCCCGGCCAGTGATCACGTCCACTTTACTGCGTTTCAGCAGATCCGCCACCTGGGACCGCAATGTATCCACCACTGTATTTCTTCGGTTCACAAGCTTTTCAAAACAGCAGACGGGAGAGGCATCAAAGATACCCTCCTCCTTCTGCTGCCTGCATTCATGCATCAGCTCCGTTGTATGAAGCATTGCCTTCGTGGGGATGCATCCTCTGTTCAGGCAGGTCCCGCCAAGTTCCTTTTCCTCGATCAGCGCCGTCTTCATGCCGTAAACCGCCGCCCTGGCAGCCGCTTCATAACCTGCCGGCCCGGCCCCGATGATTACAAGATCATATTTATTCATAATTCTTCTCTTTTTTCCCACTATCTGCAAAATTGATCAGCTTCAGCTTCCTTGAAAGGAGTCTGATCGGCAATTTTCCATTTTGTGCAAAAAAAGCTGTTTCTGTAAACAAGGCACACCATATCTTCCCGTTGACCATCCATTTTTCTGATTAGAAAGGCTGAATGTTCGGAAATCTTTGTGTTTCACAATGAAGGCACCCTGATTTCTGCAATTTCATTTACCAGGCTCTTAAAAACAGGGTACCTTTCACTGCCATCAACTACTTTTTTGCACATACTCGCCCTGCTGCAAAGAATTTCAGATCGAAACTCTTTTACACTGGAGTACCTGAATATCTGACAAAGGATTATTTCACACAAACAAACTGATCTTCCCTATAGTGAGATCTGTCAATTATCAGAATGCCATCTGAGCACAGGTTTTCTCGCCGCTGTCACTTCATCCGGTCTGCCAATGACCGCCGAAACAGGCCAGTGATGCGCCGCTTCCGGATCCGCCAGCGCTTTTTCATAGACGCGCCTGAAAATATCCGCTGTCTTTTCCAGGCTCTCCCTGCTCTCCGTCTCCGTCGGTTCCGCCATCAGCGCTTCATGAACGATCAGCGGGAAATAGATCGTCGGCGGATGGATGCCCTCATCCAGCAGTCCTTTTGCAATATCAAGCGCGCTGGCACCGGTCTCCTTATGTTCTTTCTGCATCGTCATGACGAATTCGTGCATGCAGAGCCCGGGATTGGCCATCTCGTACGTATCCGCGAGCAGCGCTTTCAGATAGTTCGCATTCAGCACTGCTGTCTGTGCGCTCTTCCGCACGCCTTCCCGGCCGAGGCTCAGCACATAAGCCAGCGCGCGGACAGCCACCAGGAAGTTCCCCTGGAATGAACGCACTTTTCCGATGCTGTTCTCCCCGAAACAAACGCCGGGATAAGCAGCGGAAATGTCTTCCGGGAGGTAATCTTTCAGGAATTCCTTGCAGCCTACAGCGCCTGCGCCCGGACCGCCTCCGCCGTGCGGCGTCGAAAATGTCTTGTGCAGGTTCAGGTGGATACAGTCAAATCCCATGTCACCGGGCCGCACTACGCCCATCACGGCGTTCAGGTTCGCGCCGTCGTAGTAACAGAGGCCGCCAGCTTCATGAATGATCCTGGTAATTTCCGTAATATTTTTATCGAAAATGCCAAGCGTGTTGGGATTCGTCAGCATCAGGCCGGCCGTATCTTCGCCGACAGCCGCCTTCAGCGCTTCCAGATCCACGCTGCCGTCTTCCGCCGAAGGAATGCTGACGACCGTCAGCCCGTTCATGGCGCCTGTAGCCGGATTTGTTCCGTGAGAGGAATCGGGGACAATGACTTTATTGCGGATCTCCCCTTCCCCGCGCAGTTCATGATAGCGTTTAATGAGCATCATTCCGGTGAACTCGCCGTGCGCGCCTGCCGCCGGCTGGAGCGTCATGGCATCCATGCCGGTGATCTCACACAGATCCCTCTTCAGCAGATCCATCACTTCCATGCATCCCTGTACGGTATCCCGGTTCTGCAGCGGATGAATGTCCGTGAAACCGGGAAGCGCTGCGCATTGCTCATTGATCTTCGGATTGTATTTCATGGTGCAGCTGCCAAGCGGATAGATGCCGTCATTGACGCCGTAAGTGCGTTCTTCCAGCGCGGAATAATGGCGGGAAATATCATTTTCCGAAAGCGCGGGGAAAGCCGCGTCGGTTTCGCGAAGCAGCGAACTGTCAAACGAATAGACCGGGGTGTCGCATGCAGGAAGATATCCATGGCTTCTTCCGGGTCTGCTCTTCTCAAACAACAGTTCCATCATCCCACCTCCTTAAGAACAGATACCGCCAGATCGATTTCGGCTTTGCTGACCAGCTCAGTCACACACCAGAGTATCGTATCTTCCGAAAGCTTCAGGCCGCCCAGGATACCTTTTTCATCCAGTGCTGCCAGGGCCTGATCCGCTCCGCAGGGTACCTTTGTCACGAATTCATGGAAGAATTCCCCCGTATGAAGTCTGGCAAAACCAGCCTTCCCGAGTTCCTCCGCGAAATAATGCGCTTTGGATGCCGACTGTATAGCAGCCTGCTTCACGCCGTCTCTGCCCATGGCCGCCATGTATACGGATGCCGCCATCGCGCAGAGTGCTTCGTTGGAGCAGATATTGCTCCCGGCTTTTTCCCTCTTTATATGCTGCTCTCTCGCCTGGAGCGTCAGGACAAATGCCCTTCGGCCCTGTTCGTCTTTCGTCTCACCGACGATCCTTCCGGGCAGTTTTCTCATCATGCCGGCTTGTGCGGCCATGAACCCCAGATACGGCCCTCCGAAGGACAGCGGCATGCCAAGCGGCTGGCCTTCCCCGACAGCGATATCCGCACCGCACTCTGCGGGTGTCTTCAGAAGCGCCGCACTGATCGGATTCACGCTCATGATGAATTTTGCTTTTGACGCGTGGGCGATCTCACCTGCTTTCTCCGCATCTTCGATCATGCCGAAAAAGTTCGGCTGCTGAATGAGAACAGCTGCTGTCTTATCATCGAGCAGGGAAGCCAGCGCTACCAGATCCGTCACGCCGTCTTTTTCAGGGATCAGGGCGAGCTCACTGCCGGCTGCCCATGCATATGTTTTCATCACCGCGATCGTATCCGGATGCGCTGCCGCGGAAACAAGCACTTTGCTGCGTTTGCGGTCGCGGCACATTGCTGCCGCTTCCGCAGCTGCCGAAGCGCCGTCATAGACCGATGCATTCGCCACATCCATGCCCGTGAGTTCGCAGATCATAGTCTGATATTCGAAGATCGACTGCAGGATTCCCTGGGAGATCTCCGCCTGATAAGGCGTGTACGCTGTCAGGAAACGCTCCTTTGCGATTACTTCGCTGACAATAGCCGGAATATAATGCTTATAGGCGCCGGCGCCCAAAAGCACCGTGTCATACACTTTGTTTTTCCCGGCGAGCTTTTTCATCTCTTTCCGGACTTCCATCTCGCTTAAGCCCTCCGGCAGATCCGGGAGCCCTTTCAGCATCAGTCCTTCAGGAACTGCCGAATACAGCGCTTCCTCTGATCCGATGCCGATCGTATCCAGCATGATCCGGATATCTTCCTCATTATGGGAGAGATAGTTTCCCATCTTGATGCCTCCTTACGTTATTATGCGGACTTCAGTTGTCTTTGCAGTGCGTTTCATAGGCCGCTGCGTCAAGAAGATCCTCCGTGATCTCTCCTTCCATTTTGACGAACCATGCACCGTAAGGATCCTCATTGACCATCTCCGGTGCATCCAGCAGATCCTCGTTGATCTCAACGACTTTTCCTGTTACCGGTGTAAGTACATCGGACACCGCCTTTACGGATTCCACATCACAGACAGCGTCTCCGCCATCAAATTCGTCATCGATCTCCGGAAGATTGACAAAAACGATGTCGCCAAGCGCGTCCTGTGCGTAGTCGGTGATGCCGATGACAAACAGGCCATCCTCTTCCTTCACCCATTCATGATCCTTTGTGTACTTCAGTTCTGCAGGTGTGTTCATCTTTTCTTCCTCCTGAAAAATGCTTTTTTAATGATTTGGCATAAATGTTCCTAAAACCGCTTGTTTTAAGCAGTGGGTCCTTCCGGCTCCGCCCTCAGGATGACATGCTTTATTTCTTCTTCGTATAAAACGGCAGCGCTTCCGTCTCGCAGGGGACTTCTCTTCCTCTGACGTTTACCGTTACGGCCAGTCCCGGCTTCGCATATTCTTTTTCCAGCAGCGCCATCGCGTGTGATCCGCCAACGAACGGAAGTATGGTCCCGGAAGTCGTATGGCCGATCTGCTTCCCGTTAAGCATTACGTCCATATGTTCCCGGATGATCCCTCTGCCGGTCACTTTGATGCCGATCCGGGCGATCTTCGGTTCACCCTTCTCTTCCATGGCACGTTTTCCGATAAAGTCTTTTTTGCCCATCTTCACCGCGAAATTCAGACCGGTCTCCAGCGGGGTGATCTCATCATTCATTTCGTGGCCGTACAGCGGCATGGATGCTTCCAGCCGCAGCGTGTCTCTTGCGCCCAGGCCGCAGGGAATGATCCCGTATTCCTTCCCGGCTTCCACCAGCAGGTTCCAGAGTTTCGGTCCGTCAGCGGCCGGGAAATACAGTTCGAAGCCATACTCGCCGGTGTAGCCTGTCTGTGAGACCAGGCAGCATATACCTTCGATAAATACGGCATCACGGAAGGTGTAGTATTGATCCGGCAGCTTCTCTTTCTCCACGAACTTTGAAAGCAGTTCCGCCGAAAGCGGTCCCTGGACAGCGATCTGTGCGATATCATCGGAAATATCCCGGAACGTGACCTCTCCGAAAAGATGGGACTGCATCCATTCCACATCCTTATCCTTATTGGAAGCATTGACAACGATCAGATAGCTGTTTTCTTCCATTTTATAAACAAGCAGATCGTCAACGACGCCGCCGCTGTCATTGCACATCGGGCTGTATCTGACTTTTCCGGCTTTCATCCCGGTAAAATCGTTTGTCAGCAGGTAATTCAGGTTCGCCTCTGCATCCGGTCCTTCCAGCGACACTTCCCCCATGTGCGAGACATCGAACAGGCCGGCTTTTTCCCTTACCGCCATATGCTCGCCGATAATATTCGTGTACTGAACCGGCATGATGAATCCGCCGAACGGTACCATTTTTGCCCCCAGCTTTACATGCTCGTCGTAGAGTACTGTTTTCTTCTCCATCGATTCTCCTCCGCTCCCTGCAGTTAATAATCGTTTAAGCCCGGACCGCTCTGCTGCAGGCTGTGATCCCGATCCGCTGTAAGCAGGCTTATACGACAAAAAACGGAGCGCACAAATAATAAGTGCGCTCCGTATATTGACCTGAAAGATTCTCCCTTGCGGGATTGCTTCTTCGGTGCCCCTCACGGGACTTTCCGGAGTATCGTCCGGATCCGGTGCTTTTGCCTGAAAGTTTTTCGCTATTCCCCTTCGGCGTCGGATTTAACCGATCTCTCCCGGAACCATCATCCGAAAATATAAAATTGTACCCTGAAATTATTCCTCTGCAGGTGCTTCTGCTTCGGGCGCAGCTTCAACAGCCGGCTCCTCAGCAGCTTCCGGTACAGTCTCCTCTGCTGCGCTTACAGCAGCTTCCAGCTTCTCAGCCATCTCGCTCATTCCGGCCTGTGCAGCTTCCGCTTCCGCTTCCTGATCGAACTCCATCTGCTTGATGGAAAGGCTGATCTTCTTGTCATCGGGGTTGAAGTCTACGACCTTCGCCTCGATCTGCTGTCCGACTGTCAGGACATCGCTGGGCTTCTCCACATGATCTCTGGAGATCTGGGAAACATGAAGCAGGGCGTCTACGCCGGGCTCAAGCTCAACAAATGCACCGAAATCGGTCATACGGGCAACTTTACCCTTGACGAACTTGCCGACAGCATACTTCTCTTCCGCGTTCAGCCAGGGATTGCGGTCCGGGAACTTCATGGACAGCGCGATCTTCTCGCCCTTGATCTCCTTGATGAAGGCTTCCACGGTCTCGCCGACCTTGAAGACCTTCTTGGGATTCTCGATACGGCCCCAGGACATCTCGGAAATATGAAGCAGTCCGTCTGCTCCGCCGAGGTCGATGAATGCGCCGAAATCGGTAAGGTTCTTGACAGCGCCTTCCACGATCATGCCCTCTTCGATGCGGTCAAAGAGTTCCTTCTTCATGGCTTCCTTGCGCTCGACAAGGATCTGCTTGCGGTCGCCGATGATGCGGCGGCGGCGGGGATTGAACTCGATGATCACGAATTCGATCTCCTGATCCGCATACTTGTTGAGATCACGCTCAAAACCGTCTGAAACAAGGCTTGCGGGGATGAATACACGGATGCCTTCCACGACTACGCCGAGTCCGCCGTTCAGGACCTGGGTAACTTTCGCTTTCAGTACTTCATGGTTCTCGAACGCTTCTTCCAGTCTCTTGCTGCTGCGGTCCTGGGCCAGTCTCTTGTAGGAAAGAGCAACCTGTCCGTCTCCGTCATTGACCTTCAGTACCTTTACTTCCATCTCGTCGCCGACATGTACAGCGTCGGGAAGATAAACTGTGGCGTCATTGGTATATTCCTGTTTGGTAACGATACCGTCTGCCTTGTAGCCGATGTTCAGGATGATCTCACCCTCTTTGACATCGATGACAGTACCTTTTACGATAGCGCCGGTACGGATCTGGGGCATCGAGTCCGCCTCTTCTTTTAAAAGCTGATCAAATTCATTGGTTACCTCTGACATGAGTATAAACCTCCTGGATAATATTGTTCGGGGTGCTGGCCCCTGCTGTGATACCCACGCTACTTACCGGTGCGAAACTCAGTGTCGTTAAATCCTCTGGTGTCTGTATATAATATGTTCGGTGACATGCGCTCCTGCAGATATCGTACAGCTTCTGAGTGTTTGAACTCTGTCTGCCTCCGATGACGATCATAACGTCCGCCCTCTCCGCGATTGCGCTCGCTTCGGTCTGCCGTTCCTGTGTAGCATTGCAAATTGTGTTCACAACATGCTTATTATATGACCTTTCGGAAATTTTTTCAACCAGTTCTTTGAATTTCTTGGCATTGAATGTCGTCTGACTGACGACGGTTATCGGCGCATCCTGCGGGATCTGTGCTATACCGCTCTCGTCATCCAGCACATACGACGGACCGGCACACCAGCCCACGATCCCCTTCACTTCCGGGTGGTCTTTATTTCCGGTGATAACAATGGTATCCCCTGCTTCGGATGCTTCCTTCACGATCTTATGGATCCGCTTGACAAAGGGGCAGGTAGCATCCACCACCGAAATGCCTTTTTC
>CAMOZZ010000019.1 GCA_946631165.1 uncultured Lachnospiraceae bacterium
CTTCGCTCCCCTTTCACGCCGGCCCCGGCAAAAAGATTCACCGGATCTTTTTGCTCCGGGGCGTTTCACTTCCCTTCTTAACATAAAAATGTCCCGCATCTTCATGCGGAACATTTTTCAGCGGAGAAGGAGGGATTTGAACCCTCGCGCCGCGTTAACGACCTACACCCTTAGCAGGGGCGCCTCTTCGGCCTCTTGAGTACTTCTCCGAATAAACCTCTGTCAATGTGAAGTTTAATTTCGCGCCGCTGATCTTCTCACCGAAACGCAAATAACATGATACCACATTGAACATTTTATGTCAATATTGACTGTACCGCGAACAATTCTTTTCTTTCTGTACAATCCTCAGCCTGTATGTTAGTCTTTATATATGTAGGAACAGTCTCGAAAAGGAGTTATCATGCTTATCAGGAACGGACATATCATCGACCCTTCAAACGCACTGGATACGATTGCAGACATCAGAATAACGGACGGGATCATCCGCAGGATCGGAGAAAAGATCGAACCGGAGGAACAGGAAGAGATCATCAGCGCAGACGGCTGCGTGATCTCTCCGGGACTGGTCGATACCCACGTCCACTTCCGGGATCCCGGATTCACAGAGAAGGAAGATATCCTGACCGGTGCAGCGGCTGCCATCGCAGGCGGATTCACTACAGTTGTTATGATGGCAAACACGAAGCCTGCCGTAAGTACGCCTGCCATCCTGGAAGCAAATCTCAAAAAAGGCGCCTCCACAGGCATCCATATCCTGCAGGCTGCGACAGTCACCAGGGACCTGAAGGGAACCGAACTCACGGATATGCCCGCCCTGAAAGCAGCCGGCGCCGCGGGCTTTACGGACGACGGTATTCCGATCATGAACGAATCGCTGCTCCGCGAGGCCATGAAGATCTGCGCGGATCTGGACATGCCGATCAGCCTTCACGAAGAGGATCCTGCTTTCATTGCTTCCGCCGGTGTCAATAAAGGAAACGTATCCGAGGCGCTCGGACTCGGCGGCGCGGAAGCGCTTGCCGAAGAAGTCATGGTCGCAAGAGATCTGGCGATCGCCGAAGAGACCGGTGCGAAGGTAGTCATCCAGCATGTCAGTTCCGGAAAAAGCGTACAGCTGATCCGGGAAGCAAAAAAACGCGGCGTCAACGTTCATGCCGAAGCCACACCGCATCATTTCACGCTTACCGAAGAAGCAGTATTAAAATACGGCACCAATGCCCGTATGAATCCGCCGCTCCGGACGGAAAAAGACCGCCTGGAGATCATCCGCGGGCTGATGGACGGGACCATTGATCTCATCGCCACGGACCATGCCCCGCATACAGCGGAAGAAAAAGCCCGTCCGTTCGCGCAGGCGCCCAGCGGCATTATCGGTCTCGAGACCGCGCTTCCGCTTGCCGTTACCGTATTGTATAAAGGCGGATACCTGTCCCTGTCCGAGATCATAGAAAAAATGAGCATGAATCCGGCAAAGCTCTATGGACTGGGCCGTCCCGGCATCCGTACCGGCGCGCCTGCCGAGCTGGTGATCTTTGCACCGGACGAGAAATATACAGTAACCTCCTTCCGGTCAAAAGCCTCCAACGCTCCTTTTACCGGCTGGGAGCTTTACGGAAAGATCCGATATACGATCTGCGGCAATATGATCTGCCGTTTGTAAATCCATAAAAGAACTGCTGCCGGCCGGCAGCAGTCTTTTTTATCCTCTATCCTCTTTCGGCAATCAGTTTTTCCAGTTTCTCCCGGAAGATGAACTGTATCTCATTCTGGAAGCCCAGTGCATAAATGTGTTCGATCTGCGCGTGATCAAATACCGCCACAGCTTCGGCATCCACATATCCCTGCGGGAAAGGCACGCCGCAGTAGTCGTATACTTTTGCATCATCGCCCGCAAGCTTTTTCAGATAGCCGGTGATCATGAGTCTTTTATCAGCGCCTTTAAGCAGGACCACGCTTCCGATCGGCAGACTTTTTTCAAACATATCAGCGATCACCTCCGTCTTTTTCCGCTTCCAGCAGCTGTTTTTTGACATCATGCAGCTTTTTCAGGAAGGCAAATGATTCCGTATCCTGATATCCCATCGCGAGGATCTCCTCGATCTGATCATCATCGAACAGATACACTTCCCTGGCATCCCTCTGACCGATCGGAAATGCAAATCCGGAATAATCCCATATTTTCCCCGCGTGATTCTCCCCTTCCGGAAGATATCCGCATATCATTACGGGCGCTGTCGAATCCGTCAGCATGACGACCGTTCCGACAGGCATCAGATTCGTATTCTCAGTCATATCATTTCCTCCTGTTTACCACCATCGTATATTGTCCCAGACAGCCCTTACGCCGTCACAGACAGCATTTACGGTTCCGTTAATGTCTATCTCAAGCTTCACGCTGGCACCCAGTCCGAAGGAGGCGCCCACATCCATACTGAATTTTCCGTCCTGGAAACCAGCCTCAAAATGTCCTCCGATCCCGACATTGCCGCTGGCCTTTACACCCATTTCCGTGCCCAGTAAGGTCGCCGAACCTGTCACCGAGCCTTCCACGGCGATCGCTTCTGCGGATACTTTCCCGTGCGCCGCCGGATTAAAATGTCCTTCCCCGTCTGTTAAGCCGATATTCACATCGCCTTTTACTTCAGCTTTTCCGGCTGCACCTTCGGCTTTGATGCCGACACCGATTATTCCATCCGTCCCGAAGTCGGTTTCCGCCCCGGCTTCTCCGGAAAGGAGTGCGATCGTATATCCTGCTGCCGCGCCGAATCCCGGCGCCAGTTTTTTATTCCCGTCTTCTCCTTTTATGAACAGTCCGCCGTAAAGCTGTCCGTACAGTTCTCTTTTGAATACATCTGCTGATGCATTGCCGTCATCGGTCTCCCAGTGTTTCAGGGAACTTTTCTTCTTTTTTCCTATGCCGTATACCAGCAGCGGATCAAGTTTGCTCTTGTCCAGATCCTCTTTATTATGAGAATATTTTGATTCCTTATTCTCATGCTTCCAGAGGGTAGTCTTTCCTTTGGCGTCCTTGCTTTCTTCATTATAATATGGATCATTTTCATTGGGAAGCAGGAATCTCTTTACGGTGTCAATAATGCCCGGCCCGTTTCTTCCGGGTTTAAAGAAGAGCCAGGGGAAGAGCACCGATCTGACAAATTCCAGAAGTTCCCTGATCTTTTTCTTTCTTTCCGCTTCACTGTCATTTACCTTGCCGGCCAGCTTTCTTTCTGCTGCCGTATACCTGGATGCCGCGCCGGCCAGGTATTCCGACATGCTTCTGGCCGAAGTGCGCTGCCGCAGGACTGCTTCCCGTTCCTGCAGTACGCTTCTGCTTATGGCCGCCATATTGATGCTGCCGCTTCCGGTATTCTTTCCGATCACCTTCAGTTCGTCTGCGATCAGATCGAGCCGCTGCGATATATTGTCATCGCTTCCGACAGCCTTATCGAACGCTGCACTGTCAAATCGTATTATTCCCAACTGTCTTCACCCCCTCCCTGCTTCTAAAAAACGGGGATCTGTCCTTTGTGGAGCAGATCCCCCGAAAGGAAATGATCCGTAAACATCAGTCCAGCGTGCTGGCAGGCAGTTCGGATGCGATGCTTTCAGCTTTGCTCTCACCGGCTTCGTACTGTTCCGCCATGGCTGTCAGATCACGGGAGTGCTCCATGATCATGCGGTTGATCTGGTCCATGCTTGCCTGCAGGCTCTTGAATTTATTTCTGTAGCTCTCTGCTGCCGTTCCCGTCCAGGCGGAAGAGAGAGAATCGATCTTTGAGATCATATCGTCGTGAAGCTGCTTTACTTCAGCTGCCTTGGAACTGAATCTTCCTGATGTATCCTTAAGCTTTGCGGGTGTTACTTTTAATGTTCCTTCCATGTCTGTTCTCCTTTATTATGATTTGATGATTCTTCTGTTTAGGTGAATATGTTTTATTTTTCAGCGTTACCGGATCCGGCTGTCAGACACCGGGAATGTATTGCCGGCCGAATCAGTATGTCCGGTTGGTCGCGGTGGCTACATTCGTCGCTTCCGCCTGGTCATAGGCCTGCTTGATCTGCTGCAGCGCCTGGATGTACTGGGTAATGGTCTGTGAGAAGGTCGTCCATTTTCCCTTGTCCGTCTGGAACGCGGTGTTGAAAGCATTGTTCGCTTCACCTTCCCACTGTCCTCTCAGCTCCTCCTGCAGCGTTCCCAGTTCCTGCACTCTGGAAACGAACTGTCCGTTTTTTTCCGTAAGCAGCTGGATCGCAGCCTCTAACTGTGCAGATGTTACTTCGATTCTTCCTGTTGCCATTTTCTTATCCTCCTGAATTTGTATTATATTTTTAACAGAATGTTTTTTCTGCTTTTAACTGTCTCTCGTTTCCGCAAGTTTCAGTGCATTCATTTCCGCTTCGTAATAAGCTCTTGCCGTCCTCTCTATGGCCGTTGCGATCATGTCGAGATTCGATGCCGAATTCGTCATCTTCGCCTGCAGTTCCTGGCATTTTCCCATGTATGTTCCGGAAGCTTCTCCTTCCCATCCGGCTTTCAGTTCGGAAGCGGCCGTCTCCAGGGCTTTGCTCTGCTGCCTCATTTCATCGGCGCACCGGTTAAGCTGCCTGGCCTGTTCCATCGCATTGTTGAAATTCAGTATGATCTGACCTCTTGTTGCCATTTTCCACCCCCTGCTACAGCTGGCTCATCGGAAGGGAATCGGCAAGCTGTGAGGCGGTCCTTTCCGCCTGCTCATATACGCCCGCCATATTTTCCAGATCCGTTACCTGTTCCCGGTACCTGTGCAGGGCATCTTCGATCCTGTGCACGCGTTCCGTATATCGCTGTCTGTGTGCATCTCCGGCTTCCCCTTTCCAGAAAGCCGATGTTCCTGCCATCCGGTTCTTTAAAGCATCAAATGCGCTCTGCATCTGCTCAAGCTGTGTTCTGACTGCGCCGGCCTGTGTCCTTAACTGTGCCGGTGTAACAATGATCCTGTCTGCCATGCTCACCACCTCCTAGATCTGGATCGATGCGGCAAGCCGCTGATTCTCAGCCTCGCATGTGTCATATTCCTGTCTCGCTTCTGAAATATCCGAGAACATGACCTCCAGCTGTTTGATGAGCGCCTGCATCTCCGCATCATCATCCGCACAGGCTGCTGCAAATGCGTCGTGGGCGTCTCCGACCCACATGCCGTTGAGATCCTCTATCGACCGGTACATCGTGATCCGGTTCTGCCTGATCGTGTCCAGGGTCTGATTCAGTTCCCTGACTGTCCCTGCCACCTGCTGTGTATCTACTTCAAATTTCATGTTCCGCTCCGTTCTTTAAATGTCATCCGACAAGGGCTGCGAGTGTGGTTCTGTAGATATTCTCGATCTCCTCATGCGGGATGATCGTTCTTCCGTACAGGAGTTCATAAAGAGGTCTGATCCTGCCCGGGATCAGATGCAGCTGCCTGCCGTTCCCGAACCCGCCTCTTCTGAGCCTGTGTCCGAAGAGCCTTCTTCTTATATAATGGTTTCTCCTGCCGGGGAAAATGAGTCTGTACAGGTAGTACGGCACCGCTCCGGGTACCGGGAAGCGTCTGGCCGGCGGGAAGAGCCATGAAAGATCCCGGTACGGGCCTTCCGGTCTTCTTGTAAAGTAGATCGGCCACGCTTCTATCGGTACCCTGCGTAAGCGTCCCTCTCCCGCTTCGCCTGTTCCCGCGGCTTTCACTCTGTTTTCGCAGGCTTTGTAAGACTCCGAGATCTCCCTGAGCTTATTGCTCAGGATACCGGCTGCCTCTGCTTCCATCCGGAGCTTTCCGTTCTCTTTTCGCAGATGCTCAGCCAGACGCTCATAGGTCTTTCCCTGCATCATGAGCCTTTTCATGATCGTTTCGGCTCTTTGTTCTGTCTGTTCTGTTCTTTTGCCAATCTCTGCCATGCGTTCCGCCTGCAGATCCATGGCATCCGTATTGACTTTTATCATTTCGCTCTCCTCTTTGTTTTCTGACGCAAGTATACGCCGGTATCCGCAGCAATTGTTCAGAATTGATAAAATGCACTTAAACGGGGATGAACGGCACGATCATACCAGGATCAGGGCGTCGCCGGCGCCGATCCCGTTCTCCGCAAGGGTCTTTTCCGCGTCCAGCGTTTTTCCGCTTCCCGGAAAAGCCAGCATAAAATACCTGCCTTCTTCATCAAACCGGATATGATCCCTGTGCATGATCATTTCCTTCATATCTGCAATAACATGGCGGGTGAGAGCATTCTCATCCGCCTTGAAATCGTAGTTTCTTCCTGTTTCCGCGCAAAACACATTGATCAGCACCATTTCCCTTATACCTCCTTCAATGTACCGGCATAATACTGTCCGCGCACTCGGTCTTCCATCAGAATATGACCGCTGTCTGCTTTTTCCGGAATATCCTTTTCCGTACATTCCTCCAGAAGCAGCTGATAGTCCGCCGCGATATTAAAATATTCCTTTATATACTTCTCTCTCCGGTCCTCCTCCGCCTTTTCCGCATGCAGACTGTACCTGCCCGGATCGGTGAACAGCATATGCAGAAAGATCCGCAGCCCGTTTCCTTCATATTCCAGAAGCGGTACTGCCTCCTTCCGCGACCAGACATACGCTTTCTCCGGCGATGCAAGGACGTTAAACAGCGCCGCCATTTCCTCAGACATCCTGTATTTGTTCCCGGCGGGAACCAGGAATCCCTCGTTCACGAACCGCAGGAACGCATTTGTCATCAGCTGCTCCGCGGCTTCTTCCCGTTCGATCACCGGAATATCAGTGAACCCTTCCGCGCCTGTGAACAGGACGCCTGTATTGATCTCGATATCGGAAAAAATAAATGATCTGTCATTCCATAATTCCATGAAGCTTCTCCATAACAAAAGACCGGTATCCGCGCGAAACCGGCAGGGCCGAACCATCTGTCAGGTTCAGCATCCTGCTGCTTCTGTCAATACCGGCGACATATTTAAGGTTCACAAGAAAACTCTTGTGGCACCGGAGGAAGTCCTCCTGCAGGGTCTCCTCCAGATGCCCCAGGGTATCATAAAAACTGATCTCTTCGTTCTGAAGACGGACGAAGATCTTTTTCTCCCGCGCCTCAAAATACAGGATGCGCCCGTAAGGGATCCTGTGAACGGTCTGCTTGGATTCGACCAGGAAATGCTGATCGCTCTCTTCCTCTTCCTCCGGATGAAAGCAGAGCACCGCATCCGTGAGCGTCTTAAACAAAGGCGGCTCTTCCACGGGCTTCCAGATCAGGGAGAACGGCGCTATTTCCGGCGTAAGATAGGTATAAGGCAGGATTGTACCGTCTGCGATGGGAATAATAAGTGCATGCGGATGCTTTTTCCGGACGGCTTTCAGCGCGCCGACACCGTCCTCTTCCCCCGTAATATCACAGATCAGCATATCCGCCAGGTCCGTCTCCGACACAGCCTTCCGCCACTCTTCCAGCGCAGTTCTCGCTTCCAGCTCATTATCAGCCCACAGATAACTGAAAGAAAGCTGCGTAAGCCCCTTTCTGATCATTTTCTGTATGCCGGTCCCTGCACATAAAAATACTTTTATCATAACCTTGGCACCTTATTCTGCGGCAGGACCACAAGATCCACCTCGCGTTCATCCCGACTGGATACGGCAAAGCCGAAACCGGCTTTCCATTTCTTCCCCTGATCCTTATAGGGAACGTTGTTATAAGCGAAAACAGACTGCCTGTTGAGCTCGCCGCCGAGCAGCATCCCCTTCTTCTCTTTTATAAAACTGAACCAGGCCGGCTTATCCGAGACTGAAGATACTTTGTCAGTCCCGACCGCACCGATTATGAACACATTCAGAAGGCTTCCCTTCTCGAAAATATTCTCGATCCAGGGGCTCAGTTTCCCGACGCCTTCTATATCCCTGTAAGCATCTGCGAGAAATTCCGAAAGATCCGCGATCAGGAAAAATGCCGGCGGATATTCCATCGCCATTGTGGCCGCGATCTCTTCATCGTCATATCCCTGCTGCAGCAGTTCCTTCCGTCTCGGCGCCCGTTCATTCGTGATGTTGATCAGGCTCTTCACCGCCTCAAAACGGCTCTTCGCATCCGCGGCGTATGTGCATTGCGTAAGTCCGGCGGTCTGTTCTTCGCTGCGTTTATCCGTATCGATCAGGAAGACTTTGCCCCCCGTATCCGATGCGGCCAGCGCGGCAGTTCTTAAAAGGGTGCTCTTTCCGGAACGCGGCGAACCGAGAATCAGATAGCAGAATGTCTGATCGAGCCGGATATAATACAATGTCGCATCCCGCTGGATCCATCCGAGCGGCAGCGCGGATCTGCTCCGGATCCGTTCCCTGTATTCCGGCAGCGCGGCGATATCTTCCCATACAGGGTGCTCCGGGATCTCCGGAATGGTCCTCGCCCTGCTGCCATGCCATGCATCGCTCATGCGTTTTGCGCATTCCCTGATGATATCGGCACGCTCCATATCCGAGCCTGCCGATACGGCTGCTGCAGTCTGATACTCCAGGATCCCTTCCTCGAGGGAGGCAAGCCCTCTGCCCCGGACATTCTCCTCCGGCAGAATATCGAACCGCATGCTGCCGAGCGCTTCGCCGTAACGGAACTT
Organism: uncultured Lachnospiraceae bacterium; assembly: GCA_946631165.1. Lineage (GTDB taxonomy): Bacteria > Bacillota > Clostridia > Lachnospirales > Lachnospiraceae > UBA3305. Next base: position 8,608 of record CAMOZZ010000019.1, read on the forward strand.
GTCCGCCAGCTCCAGGCAGATCTTCTGCCTGATATTATCAGCGATCTTCGGCTGCAGCTCCCCGCTTCCGAAGCCCGCGCAGCTGATTGCCAGATAGATCCCGTATCCCTCGGCTACTCTGGAAAGCTCCAGAAGCTCGTTTTCAAAAGCATCCGCCGTTTTTTCCCGGAAATTCGCATAACCGTCCAGCACGATCAGGACAGCCGGGAGCATCTGTTCGCCCCGCAGCCTGTACTGACTGAAATTGCTGCCCCGGATCAGCCGCTTCCTTTCCGCCAGAAGTCCTCCGATCAGGACGAAAAGCTTCTTCAGCCTGTCGTCCTCTCCTTCCGTGACCACACCGCCTACATGCGCGTCATCCTCAAACGGCACCAGCATCTGGCTGCTGTAATCAATAATATAGATATTCAGCTCATCCGGAGAATATTTCGTGATCAGGCTGAAAACAAGGGTCTGCAGGAAGGTACTCTTTCCGCTCGTGACGCCGCCTACCACGGCCAGATGCCCGCGCTTTTCAAAATCCAGGACCAGCGGGAACTGTTTCTGCGCTTCGGGATGGTCCACCAGCCCCATCAGCGCCCGCAGTTCAAAACCGCCCTCATGCTGCCTGTATCTTCCGTCATGATAAGCGCCTTCGGCAAATCCGGGAAGCTCCTCGAGCGTGATCCGCTCGGGAAGGACGGGCATCCACAGTGTATGCGGGTTCGTCATGCCGCTGCTTTCCGCGGTCGCAGCCAGGTATTCCACCACAGCGTCAAGCTGGGTCTTTTTCGTACCGCCCTCTTTCCTGACCCTGGGTATTTTTTCTTCTCTTCCCTGCAGGTCTATAAGCACGGCGGCATTCGTGCCATCGCTTACGCCTTCTTCATAGGGTGCGCCGCTCCATCCCGACTGGAAGAGCTCGAAGATCTCGTCATTGCCGACCTGCAGATAGCCTCTCCCGGGATTTGTCAGATAAGCAGCGTCCGGTCTGTGCAGCATGTCATTGGAATCCAGTTTATCGGCCACTCTTAAGCAGATCTTGAATTTCGTATTGCTCCAGATATTGTCATCTACCGTACCGGCCGGCTTCTGGGTGGCAAGGATCAGATGAATGCCCGTACTGCGGCCTGTCTGGGAAATGCTGATCAGCTCGCGCATGAAATCAGGCTGCTCTCTTTTCAGTTCCGCAAATTCATCGATCACGATCAGAAGATGCGGCATAAGCTCCGCGGCTTCATGATTCTTTACGAGCCTTGTATACTGATCGATGTGATTGACGCCATACTGCGCGAACAGAGCCTGTCTTCGCATGTTCTCACTCTTTATGGAGACCATGGCCCTCCGGATCTGGTTGCCGGAGAGGTTCGAGATATGGCCCATGGTGTGCGGCAGGTCCTTAAACAGGTTGGCCATGCCGGCGCCCTTAAAGTCGATGATGAACAGCCCGATATCCCTCGGACTGAAGTTCACCGCCAGCGACAGTATATACGTCTGCAGGGTCTCACTCTTACCGGAACCTGTAGTACCGGCCATCAGGCCGTGCGGACCGTGATACTTCTCATGAATATCCAGATAGCAGTTAAGCCCTCCCGCTTTCTGCCCGATGACCACCTTCATGCTTTCATACGTCCTGCCCCTGCGCCAGTTCTCCAGGGCACACAGCTCCTCCGGACGGCGGACGCCCATCATGTCAAAGAAAGTGAGCGTGGTCGGGATATCTCTGTTTCCTTCTGCCTGGAATACACGGAAGCCGCACATTCTTTTCGCCATCGCGGAAACACTGCCCGGAGAAATGAGATCGAACCTGACCGGTGTATAGCTGTTTCCCTCATCACTGATCTTATAGGTTCCCTGAAAATTCCTGCGTTCTTCTATGACAAGGCTGCAAGCATCCGGCAGTCTCTGATAGGCGCTCTCAAAAAGAATGACCGTGAACCCGAGACTGGCGCCGTACCTGTACAGATAATGGCTTATTGCTTCTCCTTCCAGCATAGCCGTCTGCTCCACAAAGACGACATAATGCGGAATAAAGTTCATTTTCCTGATCTGGCTTTCTTTCAGATCCTCCATCCTTTTCCGCAGGATCTGGGTGAGCTCATAAAAGACCTCCTGCCGTTCCACCTGGTCCGAAGCCAGGAACCGGAAGCTCCTCTCCTCATTCCAGACATGCGGCAGCCATCTGAAATCACGGAAATACCGTGCATACGGCGAATTCCGGTCATAGACCGCAGCGATCTTCACATCCGTATAGCTGTGATTTGCAGCGATCTGCGCAAGCAGCATCTGCATGATGGAATACGCCCGCTCCGGCATGTTGTCAGTCAGAATACCGATCGCAGAATGCTCGGTAATATTGACGCCGAGCGGCACGCCGGTCATCATTTCATAGTACTTTGCGATCCGCTGGGGGCGTTCTGCCAGGTCGTCATCTTCCATCGCAAAGCCCCTTACCGGCGCTTTGATCTGTACCTGAAAAGGCGCTTCGCCCGTTCCCAGCCGCAGGAACAGGAAATCCGGCTCCTGCGGTTTTCTGGCCCATATGCCTGCCGATCTGGCAGTATAGCGGCTCACGGTCTCCGCATCCGGATAAAGCCCCAGCAGTGCCTGCCTGTTGTAATCATATTTGTATTTGATGCGTTCATTTCTGTCAGCCAGATAGGCTGAATAACGGGATAGCCTGAGCGCCTCCCGTTCCCGGTTCGTTTTTCTGGCATAGGATAAATTGATGATCGCCCAGCTCACGCCCACGATACCGGAACCGACGGAGATCACGATACCCATCATCATCCCGCCCCTGAGCATCAGATAGCCCAGAAGCATCGGCAGCACCATCGTCAGCGGCGGCAGGACCGTCATCCACGCGGGACGTTTGTCTTCTTCGCGCTTTGCGGGCACATTGTCGATCACTTCTTCATCCTGAAAAAGCTGCGGGAACACCCTCGGAGAGATATGCACAGTCGTCTCGGCCTCTCTCTTTCCCGCTGCCGCGGAATGCCTGAGTTCTCCTTTGCCGCCGGAAAGCTCTGTCAGCACATTTCTGTTGACCGCTGTCTCCCGGACTGCCCGGACCGCAATAATATGCCCAAAATAAATCAGGGAGAGTCCGAAGATGCTGATCACATCCCCGAAAGCAAGCTCTCCCGTGCCTCTTATGATCTTATTGTTCTTATAAACCGTATTTTTGCTGTCGGTCTTCAGATACGCTTTTCTGCCGCTGTAATCGATCAGAAAGTGCCGTCCGGCAATAAAGCTGCCGAATTCCATGCACAGATCATTCCGCGCATCTCTTCCCACCAGCACTTGTTTTCCCGTGACATAGAACTTACGGTAGACCGCCACGCCGTTCTTCTCACTGCTTACCAGGATAACGAACTGATCGCCGTCACAGGTCTGCAGCCTGATGACCTGCCCGTCCGACAGCGGCAGACCTTCATACGGCGTACGTCCCGCACTTACATTGTAATAACCAGATTTCCGGAAGGTCCAGCTGCCGCCGAGTACCTCAAATTTAAGAGGGATATTCCTCTTAAGGCCGAACGCGGCGGCCTTAAGAACAATATCCTGCTCCTGATCATATGTATCTGATAAATGAATTTCTCTGCAGATCTTTTCGGAATAAAACGCCAGAAGCATCCTTTTTCCTCTCCTGTAAAACAGTTACATTACATTTTTTCCATGATTGGAAAAGTCTCTGATCTGGGTAATATTCGTGCTCTCCGGACGGATCAGTGAGACGCCCAGACTTACTTCGCCGAGATTCAGCACATCTCCCTTCTGCAGTTCCGATGTTTCGGTAACTGTCACGCCGTTTACGGCTGCTTTGGCGGACGTTCCGACCGGCTGAATATAAACAGACCCTCTGCTCTGGAACAGCCTGCATCCGGCCTCAGAGGCCGTGAGCGGAAGAAGGCTGTCGCGTCTGAACGGATCAGACACGTTGTCATTGCGGCACAGGACGACCGGCTCATGCAGATTCAGGGCATAGACATTTCCCGTCTGGAGATCCTGCAGCCTGATCCTGTATTCAAACGGCGCAATGCGCGTGGGAGGCGCGGGGACATAGGGCTGCTGTGCCCCCGCACCGTTATTTCCTGCCTGTCCGCGCGCGCCGTTCTGAGAGACTGCGCGTACTCTGGCCTGCCGCCGCTGGATCCGTCTTTTTTCCGCCCGTGTATCGGACATCTGACGAATGATCAGTACGATCAGAAGGATCATGGCAATGATAAGCAGTGTCATAATGACTGCAAATGCGAGTAAGGTAATATCCATAAGATCACCTCTTTCCATTCTCCGCTGTATTGTATCAGCGGCTGCTGAAAGCGACAGTTCCGTTATCCTCTCTGTAATCTCCGGAAGGATCCGTGATCTCCTTGACCTCTCCGTTCTCGATGACGCAGACATCCCAGACATTCTGGCACTCTGCCGGAACATCGAAGGAAGCGATCTCCGTGCCGCCGCGGTAGACTGTTACATTGGCGCCGGAATCCGCAATGGAATTTGTATGATGGAAGTCCGCAACGGTAATCTCATATCTGCCGTTCGGTTCATAGATCGTGATCGTCTCCGGTCCGTTTCCGTCCGTATCGTCAAGATCAAGATCGGCAATGGTGCTGCCTCCTGCGGTAAGCGCCCTGTTCTCGAAGAAGAGCGTTCCTGCTTCACAGTAGAGATAGGAATCCAGATCAAGCGGCGTGCTTCCCCATGTCAGCACGACACGGATCTCATTCTCGGCGCCTTCGGGTACCATATTCAGGTTCTGTTCGAACTCTGTCTTCCACTGGCTGATCTCCACTTCTGTCTCGACATCGATATAGCCAGGCGCCTTCAGTGTTATCACATATTTGCCTTCACGCAGTTCCGTGAACTGATAGTGTCCGTTCGCATCCGTCACGGTATCAAAGGAATCGGTCCCGGCCAGCACAGCCGTCATCATGACGCCCTGGATCCCGTCGCCTGTTACGGCGTCTATGATCGTACCATACAGCTTATGGTTTCCGCCGGCCTTGCTTCTCTCCTCTGCCGTGGGCGTAATAATATAGACCATGGCGTCAGCACTGACATTTCCGCTCTCATCACTGGGAATCGTGATCGTGCAGCCGTTCTGGACAAATCTTACCGCACTGCCGATACCGTCAACAGTGACAATATTCATCTCATCTACGCCGATCAGCGCATAAAGCTTCTCATACGGCACTGTACCGCTGCCGCCGCCGACCAGAAGAGAATCCAGATTCATGAGATGGATCTCTGAAGGATTGCTGTCTTCATCCGGTTCCTCCGGGAAATACAGCACGATTCCCTGATCCTCATAGACAACACTGTAATTCATCCCGGATACCAACGTCACATCTGCTGCCGGATCTCCGGATTCGCCTTCCCCGTAAGCGATCACATATTCGCCGTACGTATACTCTGCGGAATCGAGAAGGATCTCTTCATTCCAGATCTGCCTGGATTCCATCGAATCCTTCGCGGGTTCCCCGAGCATAACGGTATCAAGCATTTCCAGACGTTCGCTGAATTCAGGCGCCATGGTGCTCTGATAACCCATTTCCAGCACCTGCCGGAGCATGGCCGTATCATTGCTGGCTTCATAGATATCCGCCAGTCCGGTATATGCCCTCGTTCCGGAAGGATTGATATCTATCGCTTCGTAATAGGCAGTGATCGCATTGTCCGTATTTCCTGCGGCAAGCTCCTGCTCCGCAAGGGCGATCTTTTTCTCATAGGATGTGCCGGATCCTACGTTCCCTGTCATATACATCGCAGCGCCCGCCACGATGAGGACCAGCAGTATGGCGAGCAGCCCGATCACGATGACCGTTTTGTTGGATTTCTGTTTCATTACCTTCTCCTCCCTTGATTTTGGGTTCTCTTATACCAGATGCCAAGCAGAATATTGCCTGCCGTTACCATGATTGCCCCCGCTGCGATCAGGACCGCTCCCGCAGGGATCCATACTTCGCTCATCATTCTTCTCCCATTCCGAAATTCTTTTTTGCCGCCTCGAGCATCCCGGCGTCGATCTGTGCCTTTTCCTGCTCCGTCATGGCGTCGAACAGACCGGACGCTTCTTTCGTGCAGCGCTTGGCATGGGAATAATCATTCAGTTCCGCATAATCGAGCGCCAGATACAGATTCCGGCGGCACAGCAGTACTTTGGATTCCGGTGTAATGCTGTTCAGCAGATCCAGGCTCCTGCTGTATTTCTCTATCCCGTACAGGATGATGCCGTAATAGATGCTGTCCTCTTCGGTCGGCTCGGCAATACTTTTATAAGCTTCTTCCGCACGGCTGTAATATGCCTTATCGGCCACGGTGGCATTGAGACAGGCGTACATCAGCTGCCGTTTCGTATAATCATCATTGCTGAATTTTACTGCCTGCTCTCTCCACGCTGTTTCCTTACCATGATCTCCTGTCATGGCAGCTGCCTTTGCTGCCATATCCGCGGCCGCCAGCCTGTTATCCACAGATAACGAGGCGATATCCGCAGAGGCAGCCATCTTCAGCAGCTCTTCATAATCGCCCTCCGCGAACAGGATCTGCATGCTGATCATGGTCTTTTCTTCCGCATCCGGATAATCCGAAAGCAGTGCCAGTCCTTCTTCTTTCCGGCCGCACATGACAAGCGATCTTGCCGCATTGCCTGCAAATTTCCGGATCTGGAGCGAATCCGGATCTTCTGTCCGGAGCATTTCCATCGCCTGCCGGTAATAGCTTGCGGCATTTTCATAGCCCTCGGCCGTACCTTCGTTAAAGAAGCATTCCGCTTCCATCCCGAGCATCTGGGCTTTGGTGATGCCTCTTCCCGACAACAGTCCCCGGAAGGAATCGTCCGACAGAAAAGTCTCTATCTCATCATTCAATTCCTTTGAAGCGCCGTTCTCCGCATAATGATGCTCGATCCCGGAGATCGTCTGGTTGAACCGGTTCTCCAGCGCTGCGATCCTGCCGCCGTATACCATCAGACCGCCCGCTGCCATCAGAACGATGCCCGCCGCGGTAACCGCGATCCGGAGCCTCCGGTAAGTCTGGTAGAGCGGCGAAAGCCTGTCCAGATGGTCCAGGGCATTTTCCATTTCCGAAGCGCTCTTATAACGCTTCGAGGGATGCGGATCCATTGCCTTATCCAGCACAATCCGAAGCTCTCGGCTGTAAGGATTGTTCTGGGCGGAAGCGAGCCTTACTTTGACGCCCTCTTCCGGCGGCATGTTGAAGGTCAGGACTGTATAGAATGTTGCTGCCAGGCTGTAAATATCACTGGCCGGCGTCAGTTTTATTCCCCCGGTATCCATGCGCGCGGCCAGCCTTCTGGTCAGTTCCGCCTGTTCCGGGGAAGAATACCCTCTGGTAAATCCTCTCACCAGACCGGCATTTGTCCCTCTCATCGCGATGTTGAAATCGATCAGGCAGACATTTCCCTCCGGCGTGATCATGATATTGCCGGGTTTGATGTCACTGTGAAGAATGACCGGATTCCTTCCGTGCAGATAGGAAAGCACCTGGCAGAGCTGCTTCAGCCATATCACGACACGGTTTTCCGGAACAGGCATGCCGGTACTGATAATATCCTCCAGGGATCTGCCCTCTATGTAATCCTCGACCATATATGTCTTTCCTTCGGAAGAGAAAAAATCATATACCTGGGGCAGATAGGTATGATGAAGGTTCTTCAGTACATCCGCTTCATGACGGAGAAAATCCGGATCCGTAGTACCGAGCATGATCTCTTTTAAGACGACATATTTTCTCAGTCTTTCATGCCAGGCCAGATATACTACGCCCGTTCCGCCTTTGCCGATCTGTTTTATGAGACGGTAGCCTGTCACAGTGATCTCCTTCTTATAAAATCGGCGGCTCTAAACAGAGCCGCCGATGAAATTTACCGCGTGATCCGGCTTATGCGGCCATCTGATCATTTTTGCGCTTCTTGCGGCGGCTTACAAGGAATGCGATCATTGCTGCGATCGCCGCTGCGCCTACGCCCGTAAGGGTCTTGGCCAGTGTATTTTCCATATAGAGCGCCACAACATTGTTGGTTACCTGTACTTCGACAGGGGCTTCCGGATAACGGATCTCGTTGCCGGCTTCATCCACTGCCACTACATACAGCTCACGCAACTGTTCGTTCGAAGTCAGCTGATAAGTCGTTGTACCTGCACCTTCTTCGAAGGCCTTCTCATCATATGTCTCCACGGCTTCTCCGTCCAGATAGACCGTTACGGATTTCAGCTTCACAGCGTCTCCGCTGGAGATCGTGATGTCAAGATGATCTTCATAGTTCTGTCTCTTCACATCTGTCATGGACAGGTTGGGAGCAGTCTTGTCAATGATGAATGCGACAGGCGCATTTGCCTTGCTCTCCGGATCCGCTGCTACAGCGCCGACGATCTCGGCCTGGTCATTGCTGTCAATGAACAGGTTCTCCTCATGGTGTGAGGATTCGTTCGTCATGGTATTGTTCTCGTCGGTATTGGTATCCTCGGAGAGGACATCCACCAGATATCTTCCTTCACCGGCGAAGTTGGCAGCCTTGATGATATAGGTATTCTCGTACCAGCGGGTATCAGACTCCCACTCATAGGTGCCGTCTTCGTTGCGCTTACGTACAGGCTCCTTCGTGATCACTTCGTAATCGGTGCCTTCCCTCAGCGTCTGGGCTTCACCATCGCGGCTGACCGAAATCTCGTGCTTGGAAATGGGCGTAGCATTTACTTCATAGATCGTTACGTCCTTCTCCTGATTCAGATAATAGGTATCGATCAGTTCCTTGGTCGCTTCGTCTACCATGAAGGTGGAACCGAAACGGTTTACGGAGAACATTGCGGAAGCCTTCGCTGTCTTGCCGGCTTTATCCAGGCAGGTAACTTCGATCGTGTAGATATCGTCATTGCCTTCCTCTGCAGGCAGATTCGGGAAGCTCACGTTCCTGACGTCCTTCTCATCGATCAGCTGCGGTGTGACCGGATAGGTATAACCGTCTTCTTTTCTGTAACCGGTGATCTTCCATGTTACGCTGTCGAAATCAAGGTTGGTATCATGCGCTACGATGTAAGGCGTCACATCACCCTTGCTGGCAGTGCCGTTCAGCTCATTCGCCTTCGTGCCGTCCGTGTAGATAAAGATCTCCGGATTGCTCTGGTCGACGCTGAATTCCGGTCCATTGTAGGACGCCGATTCGTTGCCCGCCTTATCGGTGATCTTGATGGACAGGATCTGGAAACGGTTCTCGGTATCGAACACGATCTGCGCGTAATGGTTGTTCCCGGAGTCGCCGGTCCACTTGTAGTCGGCATCTGCCGAGACGATCTGTCCTGTTACGCTGTCGCGTACTTCCAGGCTGAATTCATAGCGGCTGGGATCGAAGTTTCTTTCCACTACGGTCACATTTGCGGTAACCGTATCCGCATAGTAGCCGTTCTGCGCGCTCTGTCCATCGTAAGTCACATCCACGGTAGGAAGCACATGGTCGATCGTGAACTTCTTCGCGACTTCCTTCGCGGAAGCGGAACCGTAATTGACCTGCTCGTCCTTCGTTTCGTTATTGGCTTTATCGATTGCAGACATGCCGAATGTAAAGTCGGAATCCTCTGCCGTGTAAGTATACTTCAGGGTGTATTCATAGTACTGGATACCCTTATCGGATACCATCTTTCCTGCGCCGAAGCCGGAACCGATGCCCAGGCCGCTGCCGTCCTTCGTGGCGTTGAATGTGACCCTCTTCGGATCGAAGTTACGCTCACGGATCGTAACGGTCATGGTGCGGTCCGTCTTGAAGTAGCCGGTCCAGGTGGGATCGTCGCCTTCATCCGCCGGGCTGTAGCTTACGGTGATGATCGGCGCGTCGCGGTCGATGCTGAGGATGAACTCTTCCTTGCTCTCGTTTCCGGAGTTATCCACCATATGGACAGTGACTTTGATATCATTACTGTTGTTCGTTACGGTGATGGTCTTGGACAGTTCTGTCACAAGATTCAGGTCTTTTCCGCCGACTTTCCAGGAGGAATCTGTTCTCTTTCCCTTATTGTCGACAGTTACTTCACCCTTAAAGTTCTTGCCGGTGTCATACGCTGCTTCTACGGTATATTCAATCTTACGGATACCGGAATACTTATCATTGACGGTGATCTTCACCTGCGCGTCATCCTTGTAAAGCGGATTCTTGCTGCCGTCAAGATAGGTGATCGGCGCAGTTACGGCTTCGATCTTGATATGCGGCTCCTGGCTGGCGTGCAGCTGCTTCGATTCGACGATCACGCCGTCGGGGCGTCTCCACTTGCCGTCGCGTCCCTCAAGATCCTCTCCTCTGCTCTGCTCGTTACCGACATTATCGACGACCCAGGCATAGATCTGTCCCTTGAAGTTGGCCTTTACCGTGAACGTTGCAACGCCGGTGGTATTAGCGCTCTCGTTTGCCTGAATGTTGATATTGTCAACCTGTCTGGAAACCTTGCCCTTGTTGCTGACAGTAAGGAATACGACCTGCTTGATACCGGAGGATGCTTTCTTATCCTTTACGGTCACATAGACTTTCGTATCCTTGCGGAAGAAGAATCCGTAATCTGTCTTGGTAACAGGCGCGTTGGCTGCCTTTGCATTCTTATCCGGAATGCCGTTCGCGCGGTTAAAGGAGAAGCTTGTGACATAAGGATTGCCTCTGCCCTTTTCACCGGCGTTATCGATGTACACATAGTACATTTCCTCTCCGCAGGTATTGCCGGCATCGTCCGTGACAGTAACGCGGATCGTGTTCTTTCCGTTCTGCCAGAAAGTGCCGCACTCTTCGTCATTCAGGCTGAAGGATCCGGAATCGTTGGTATTGCGAGGGTCTTCCTTTACGATCGTTCTGGTCTCCAGCTTTTCTCCGTTGATGCGGATATTGACCTTCATCAGGCCGGAGTAAGGCTTCTCGTTCTCATCAGAGATCTTATAAGTGAATGTGATGTTGTTGTCCGCATACCACTTCTGAGGATCGCCGTTGGGGTCCTTGACTCTGCTTTCCGTGTAAACAGGCTTGGTGATATTCATGTCCGTAACAACGGGAACAACGGTTTCGATCGTGATATTGTTGGACTTCAGGTTCGAGCCGTCTTTCAGGCCCGCGAGCAGATCGCCTGCCTCATAGGTCTTCTTATTGCCGACATTATCGATCAGCGTCACGCTCAGCGCGCCGTTCGTATTCTCCAGTTTGGCCAGCGGCAGCGAATAGGTAAGCTCCGTATTCTGTGCGCCGGTCAGGACAGCCTTCGTCACATCCTTCTGGGTCTTCGCGTACTCTTCACCCTTCTGGCCGCCTTCTTTCTTGGTATAGGTATATACCAGCTGGGCAGACTTAATACCGGAGGTGAATTCCGCATCGCTGACAGCAAGCTTCAGCGACAGATCCGTATTGGTGTACAGACCGGACGTCCGGATATGCATCGTGCCTTCCGATTCAGCGGTCAGCTTGTCGGCCAGCGGAAGTTCCTTGTCAACATAGATGGTATAGGAGGTCTCCGCAAGCGTATTGCCGACGTTGTCCTTTGCCGTTACAGTAATTACATTCTTGCCGGGCGTAAGATCCGCATACTTGAAGGTCACGGAGAAATTATACGTTCCGGAACCGAAGGTCTCGGTCTTTGATTTTGCATCTTCCTTGGTGCCGTTCGCGGTCACACTGTAGACGACCTCGGCCAGTCCTGCATTGACCATCCTGGAAGGATCATAGTCCTCTGCATCGTCGTAAACGTTGAGGGTCAGATCCTTATTCTTCTTCAGCCAGTGATTGCCCTTCGCATCTTCATAGATATCAGAAGAATCTTCGAACTTGGTATCGTCTGTTACCTTGGAGGATCCGGCGATCAGCTCGGAAGTCGGTGCTGCGGTATCAGAATAGAATTCGCAGGAATACTCTGCTGTATTGCCGGCATAATCCTCTACGCTGACAGTGATCGTATTCTTTCCGGACTGCAGACCGTCGTAAGGTATGACAAGATCCTTCTTGAATCTCTCATCCGTAGTGACATATTTCTTTGTTTCTGCAGAATACAGATCGTCTCCGTTCAGCTTAACACTGACAATTTCCAGACCGGAGTTGTTCTCCTCATCGTGATCGAGATCATCCATATGCAGGCTGATGCTCTTTCCGTCAAGGATCCAGTAATTTCCGTCGCCGTCCTTAAAGGATACATCCTGATAATCACAGGTGATCTGCGGTTTGATCGCCTCCAGCATGATATAGGAGGTGTCGAAAAAGTTATCCTCGTCTTTCTTGAGATCCTTGAGAACTGTTTCACTGGAAGAATTGTCCAGATTGTCTTTCAGATAAATGCTGTAATTACCGGAGAGGGCAACTGTCTTCAGATCATCTTCCTTCTTCGGCAGGACGAATTCTGCAGTGACAGATCCGTCATCTCCGGACGTAACCGTCACAGTATATCTGTCATCGTCTGTCGTAAGAGCTGAATACTCTTTCAGCGGATTGCCGTCTTTGTCTTTTCTGACAAGGACAATATCTTTTACACCGGATCCGGAAAGATTGTTCGCCGCATCAGTCGCGGTGACGGTCACGGTAATAAATCCGTTGTAGAAGAATGTTTTGCTGTCAAGGTTGAATTCACCGATTTCCTTGATCTCGACCTTCTTGATGACAGGTGCCTGGGTATCCTGCTGGATCGTGAAGGCAGTATTGCTGTCAGCGGTGGTGTAGACACATGTAATCTCATTGCTGCCGACAGTGACCTTTTTATCCTGCTCGGCACGGGTGAATGTGACAACGGTGGAAGTTGTATTTCCGGGAGAATATTTATCATCTGCCGCATACTGTGTTTCCGCTTCGGAACCAACTTTCTTAAAATATCTGTCAGGCGTAACATTCTCATTCTGCAGTGCAGGGGTAAGTGTCACATCCCCAGAGAACCAGAAGTTTGTCGAATCTGCAGAATCAATGCCTGCATCTGGCTCCGTGTCAACATATGTCTTATTCGGAACATCATATCTCGGTATGCCTTTACCGGTAACTTTGATCGTACCGTTGATCTGCCATATGGCGATATACGTTTTGTTCTGCAGTCTGTCTGCCACTGTGATGTCAGCAGGCATAACTCCTGCCGTATCCTTGATGTCGCCGGTCACACCTTCCGTGATGTCTTTCCAGCCTTTGAAAGTATAACCGTTAACAGCTGTCGGCGTCGGAAGTTTATCAGAAGCATTGAGATCCGTATCTTCTGTAGTGATCTCAACTGACTTAGAAATTTCTCCTTCAAGCCCGGACAGTGGATCATAAAATACAGAAGTATACTTCTCAGGTCCGCAGACAATCTCGATTTCAGTATTTGCTGCTACAGAGTTCTTAGATATAGTGTAGCTTCCCTCTTCCGAACCGGCAGCAAAATCAGCGCCTGTTACAGAAGAAATCTTATAATACTGTTCAACAGTTACCGGAATGCTGATATTAGAACCAAATTCTGCTTTTCCGGAATAGCCGATATTATCTGCCTTAAAAGATCCTGCCACAAATCCGCTTGCCCCGTTTGTATCAGCAGTAAGAACACGGGTTTTACCCACTATTTTTACCGTCACCTGATACTGGCATTTGGAAATCTCTGCCGGGATTGTCATGTTTTCATGTATTGTAATTGATTTTGTAACCGATGCATGACTGTCAGAGGCGGCAATTGTCTCTCCGTTCGCATTCGTTACACAGTAATTATCATCAGGATCAAATACTACATCATGTGTTCCATATTCTATTAAAACACCATCAGATGTCAGTGTT